>CACWWC010000001.1 GCA_902764545.1 uncultured Erysipelotrichaceae bacterium
AAATGCTCTTTATCGTGGATATATTGCTTTTTAGAGATGGTATATCGTTCTGTATTTGTTCTCTTATCAAACTTTTTTATTAAGGGAACTACCACACAATGTATATGAGGTGTTTTTTCATCCATATGTAATGTTGCATGTAATATTTGCTCATCTTTATAACCTAAATAGTCTTTTACAAATGCCATACAATACTCTGACCATTCTAGTACTTTTTCTTTAGGCATATCATTAAAGAAGTTATGAGAAGCAGTAAATATCATTTCATCTGCTACAACGCTTTTGGATTTATCTACCATTTGTCTAAATGTTCTCCTTCTATCTTCTCTTTCGGTTTTCATTCTTTCTTCATGTTCTTTTTTATATTCTTTTGTTATTTCATAAAACCCTTTAACATATTTCATATTTAATGGAACAAGCTCTACATTATCTTTAGTTTTTGATAAATCTATATCTGGATTCGAGTTATATGCTTTCTTCTCTCTTTTATTGTGAGAGCCAATTTGAGCTAGATCATTTAAAGTATAGATAGGTTCACTTCTGAATATTGCGTAATTCATACTGTTTCACCTTCTTTAATTTGGAATTCTATTACACTTTTTATAACATCAGTTGTATTTTTACTATCAAATTCATTAACTGCATTTCTTTTATTATCTTCTATACTTCTTATGTAATAGTTCTCAGTTGTTTCTACATTTCTATGTCCTAATAGATCTGCTACTTCTTTAATCTCTGTTCCATTATTTAATACTTTAGTTGCATATGAACCTCTTAAATCGTAAAATCTACATTTCTTAATTCCTAATTCTTCATGAATTACTTTAAAAGGATATCTTAACAAATCTGTTCCTGAATATGTTCCATTATCACGAACAAATACTAAATCTAAATTATTTTCTCCACAGTTTTTGTTTAAAACTATTCTATTCTCTATTACTTTTCCATATTCATTTTTCACTTCTTCAATATGATAATAGTTATAATCTTTACCAAATAAGTTTTTTAATTTTTCTTGTCTTTCTTTGTAATTAGTTAAAGCTATTCTTAAATTATCTCCTATGTATATAGTTCTTTGCCCTGATAGTGTCTTTGTTGTACCAATATACCATCTTCCATCTTTATCTTTTGGTTTATCATAAACACTATGTTTAATGTTAATTATTCCTTTTTCTAAATCAATATCATTCCATGTTAATGCAAATAGTTCTCCTGTTCTCATTCCTGTAAAGCATGCTGTTAGGAAAGCACATATAAATGTAGAATCGTCTTTAAATCTATTTAGAATCAAATCTATCTCTTCTTTTGTGTATAAATGTTTATCTTCTTTTTTCTCAACATCCATTTTAGGCATTCTAATTGTTAATGCTGGATTATATTTAATAAATCCATATAAATTACATGCATCTCTAAATGATCCTTTAATAATCTTTAACATATTTCTAAAGTAATCTCTTGAAAAATCATATCTATTAACTAAATCAGTAATAAAAGAATTTAAAGTTAAACTTGTTATATTACACATTCTATAATGTCCTATATAGGGTTTAATATATTTTTTTGATAATGTTGTATATGTTTGAATAGTATTGTATTTCAAATTGTTTTTACAATAATTTTCAATCCAATAATCTAAATAATCACTATATGACATTTTGCATTCTTTGAATGGTTTACCTGCATTTATATATTCATTGAATGCAATTGTTCCAGCTTCTAAAGCTTCGGCTTTGGTTTTAAATCCACTTTTATTAATATATTTTCTTTTACCATTTTCACTTGCTATTTCAAATCTATATTGGTAAACATCTTTTCTTTTTGTTATTCTTATACTACTCATTTTCTACCTCTACTTGAATAACTACTTTTCTAATATTATTAAGGTCAGATAGATCCTTTCCTTCATTTTGAATTAAGAATCTTTCTAAAGTGGTTTTTAGAACTTTTAAGCTTCCTAGTTTAATAGCTGGCAAATAACCTTTTCTAATCAATTCATAAATATAATTTGGGCTAGAATGAAGAATACTAGCAACTTCCTGAACGGTGTATATTAATCTTTCTTCCATTTTTTAAACTCCGCTAATAAAGCATCCATCTCTGCTTGTTCTTCTGGAGTACATGGAGTTGAAGTACACATTTCAGGATGTTTCATCCATTCAGGTATATTCTCTTCATTATTATTCTTTTTATTATATTTATTATTATATTTGACTGAATAGTCTAGGTTTTCTTGATTATTTGATTCATGATCTGATGACCATTTACTCCATATATCATTGACTAAATGGATTATCCTTTTTTCCCTTTGATGATCTTTCTCATATTCACATTTAATTAATCCCATCTTTTCAAGTTTTTTAATATGTCTTGATGCTGTTTCAAGTCGTATATTATACATTTCTGATAATTTTCTATTTGTTATCCAACAATATCCTTCCTTTCTGCATAATGCTATGATTCGCTCAGCAATCAGTTTTTCTTCTGGTGTAAGTTGTTTTGTTTCATAGATATATTTTGGTACTACCGCATATATCATTAAGTAATCGTTTTCCATAATCTTTCTCCTTTTCTAAATTACTGAACTTCGGCCTCTGTTCACTTCCATTATCTAGGAGATTGATTATATAAACCATGCGAAAAAACTCTACAAATTGTCTTGTAGAGTTCTATATTTACTCCGAAAAAACTCCGAATTAATTTTCGATTGTTACAATGTTCTTACTAATGTATTTTTTTAGTTCTGATACTAAAATAGTATCCATTTTTATTTCATCCATAAGTCCTAATTGCAAAGCCATTTTTATATAAGCGCTTTTCTTTGATCTATAGTATTTATCTTTATGTATTTTAGTTTCAAATATTATTATTTCATCTGTTAGTGGTTTTGGTTTATCATATTCAAAGTTTTTTATAACATATTTTTCTATCTCATCTAAATTATAAAATGAATCTCTTACTCTCATTAATAAATGCTCACATAAGTCTATAGATTTTTTATAATCTTTTTTAGTAAATTTTTTAAAAGAGATTTCACTTCCTAGTTTAAGATTATTTTCATTGATATTTTTAATTTTCAATGAAGGATCTTCAACTATAACAAATTCCAAATCTTCTGTAATTGTATATTTTAAATATTCTTGGTACACTGCTTGTTCAAAAAAATTATCTTGTAATTGCACAAATATGTTGTGAATGTCTTTCATTACCTCTTTATGATCATATTCTTTTATTATTTCTTCTGATAATGGTCTTTGTACTTCTAATAAGGTTATATCTAATTTTCCTTCTTCATCTCTCGCAATCATCCAAAACCTCCTAACAAAAAAGAGAGAAAAAGACATTAAAGTCAATTTCTCTCATTGAATCCACTAATTAATAAATTAAATTGTTTTCGTGTATAAATTAAAAGTGCTTTATTTCTCATTAGACATCAGCTCCAATTAATTAATTGTCTTTTATAATAACACTTTTTTCTTAAAAATCAAGGCTTTTAGTCTTTAAAAGGGATTTCTTTTGTATCTGGTATATCTAAAGTATTAGTATAATCTTCAAATCTATCTACTGTATCAGTTTCCATTTTATCAGTTACTCTGACATATATGTTGTATGTAGTCATGATAGAAGAATGTCCTAATCTTTTTGAAACAGCTTTTATATCTGCTCCTTGTTCTATCAGTCTTGTTGCATGCGTATCTCTAAAGTCATGGAATCTGCATGGTATTTTTAATTCATAATTTATTACTTTAAAAGCATGTCTTGTAGTTTCGGTACCTCTATATTGTCCATTAGGCTTAACAAATATTAATTTTGCCTCTGGTAAATTTAGTTCTAGTTCTGCAGGTGCATCAACGATCTTAATTTCTTTCCTTTCTGTATGTGGATTAATTACTTCTTTTTCGTAATGCTTTAAATAAGCATCCCCATAGAACTTAATATATTCTTCTTGCTCTTTTTTATATTCTTTTAATGCTTTAATTAATGTGTCTCCTATACCTATAGTTCTATTTGATTGAGGATTCTTACATGTTCCATAATACCATTCTTCTACTGAATGTCCTTTTGTTATTACATATTTTTTAGGTAATTGATGTTGATTCTTTTTTATAATATTTTTGTTTACTGTTAGTGTTTTCTTTTCAAAGTCTATATTATCCCATGTTAAAGCATAGCATTCTGATACTCGGAGTCCTGTATAATAAGCAGTTAAGAATGAATAATAGATATATGGTACATCTTTAAATCTTTCTAGTATTATTTCAAACTCTTCTTGAGTAAAAATATGTGCTGGATCTCCTGTAACCACATCATATTTAGGTATATGTACTCTTTCAGCTGGATTATCATTTATAAAATTAACTGTATAACAGGCATATTTAAGTGATCCTTTTATTAATTTTAGTATTCCTTTTAAATAATGTTTGGAATAATGCTTTTCTTTATATAGTTTATTAATATAGTTTTGTATTGTATAAGAATCCAGTTGAGTTAACTTATACATTCCTAATTCTGGTTTTAAATGATTTTTAATAATATTTAAATATGATGCAATCGTTGCATATTTAACATTAAAATAACAATAATTAGTCATCCAGTAGTCTAAATAGTCCTCATATGACATATCTTTAATTTTTTGTTTTCTTCCAGTTCTAAAATATTCATTATAAGCAATAGCTCCTGCTTCTTGAGCTTCTTTTCTTGATGAAAACCCACTTTTGTTAATATACCTTCTTACACCTCCTCTTGAAGCAATTTCAAATCGATATTGATAAACCTTTCCCCTTTTCATAATTCTAATCTCTGACATAATGTTCCCTGTCCTTTCTTATTGAACAAATAAAAACTAGCAATTCATATGCTAGTTTCATTATTTCACTAAAATGTGCACATTATATAATCCCTTTATTTATAAGGTTTTAAAGAGATTATTTTGAATATTTTATACTTTTATGTGCACAAAATGTGCACATTTGAGAAAATTGGTGCTTTTTTTGTGCACATAAATTTCCTCAAAGCCTTATTTTACGGCTATTTTCCATGACATTGTTTGTACTTCTTACCTGAGCCACATGGGCATGGGTCATTTCTTCCTATTTTTTGTTTTTTAACTGGTTTTTTCTTTGATGCTTTTTCTTCTGTGTCATTTGTTAATAATTTCTTTCTTTTCTCTTTTCTTTCTATATTTTGTCTTATTTCAGCTTTAAGTAAGAATATTGATACATCTTTATCTATATTTTGTAGCATATTATCAAACATATCGAATCCTTCCATCGTGTATGCTCTTAAAGGATCTTCTTGAGCATATCCTCTTAGGTGAATTCCTTCTCTTAGATGGGACATGGTATTTATATGTTCAGTCCAATAATTATCTAGTACTTGAAGTGTAATTACTTTTTCAAATTCATTGTGAATTTCTTCTGGAATATCTTTTATTTTTTCTTCATATTCATCAATTACTTTTTTTGATAAATAGTCAATTACTTCATTGGCTTCTTTTTGATTAATATCTTTTAGCTTTATGTCTTTCTTTAATAGATTTTCATTTGCAAATTCTACTATATCTTTATAATCGTTTTCTACTAGTTCTCCTTCTGGCATTAAATGTGATTTTACTAGGTCTTCAATATGATGTCTAAATGTATTTAATACCATTTCGTGTATAGAGTCTTCATCTAATATTTCATTTCTCTTTTTATAAATGATTTCTCTTTGGTTGTTCATTACATCATCATATTGTAATAAACTTTTTCTTATATCATAGTTATTTCCTTCAACTCTTTTTTGTGCTTGTTCTACACTACGAGTGAATGCTTTACTACGAATAGCTTGATCTCCCATACCAAGATTCTCCATCATGGTACCAATTCTGTCAGAACCAAAGCGTACCATCAAATCATCTTTCATTGAAACAAAGAATTGCGTATATCCTGGGTCTCCTTGTCTTCCTGAACGTCCTCTTAACTGATTATCAATACGACGGGATTCATGTCTTTCTGTTCCTATTACACATAGTCCGCCTAACGCTTTTACTTCATCAGATAATTTAATATCAGTTCCACGACCTGCCATGTTGGTTGCAATTGTTACGGACTTTCCTAATCCAATTTTAGATATTATTTCGGCTTCTCTTTCATGATTTTTTGCATTTAATACTTCGTGTGGAATTTTTGCTTGTTTTAATAAATTACTTATTAGCTCACTTGTTTCAATGGCGATGGTACCTATTAAAACTGGCTGTCCTTTATCATACAATTCTTGAACAACATTAATTATTGCTTTATATTTTGCTTCTTTTGTTGCATATACAAGATCTGCTTCATCAATTCTTATTACAGGCATATTTGTTGGAATCTCAATTACGTACATGTTATAAATGTCTCTAAATTCTTCTTCTTCTGTTTTTGCCGTACCTGTCATTCCTGATAGTTTTTTATACATTCTAAATAGATTTTGGAAAGTTATAGTTGCCATTGTTTTGGTTTCTTCATTAATGTTAACTCCTTCTTTGGCTTCTATTGCTTGATGAAGTCCATCAGAATATGCTCTTCCTTTCATTAATCTTCCTGTAAATTGATCTACTATAACTATTTCACCATCTTGTACAACATAGTCAACATCATTTCTCATTGCATAATTTGCTCGTAAGGCTTGATTTATAAAGTGTAGTAATGTCGAATTGTTTATATCATATAGGTTATCAATTTTAAATGTTTTTTCTGCTTTATCTACACCTTTCTCGGTAAGATTTACGCTTTTTGTTTTTTCATCATATATAAAATCTTCTTCTATTTTTATGCTTTTTGCATATTTGTCTGCACTAATATATAAATTTTGATTTTGCATTTCACCACCAGAAATTATTAATGGCGTTCTTGCCTCATCTATTAATACAGAATCAACTTCATCGATAATTGCAAAATTAAGTGGTCTTTGTACTCTTTCTTCTTTTTTAACAACCATATTATCTCTTAAATAATCAAATCCAATTTCATTATTTGTAGAATATAAAATATCACATTTGTAAGCTTCTTGTTTTTCTTCTGGTGTTAAATCTCTTCTATTTACTCCTACTGTTAATCCTAAAAATCTATGGATTCCACCCATCCATTCTGCATCACGGCCGGCTAGATATTCATTGACTGTTATAATATGAACTCCATTTCCTGTTAATGCATTCAAATATGCAGGGAGTACGGATGTCAATGTTTTTCCTTCACCCGTTTTCATTTCAGCTATATTGCCATAATGTATTGCTAGTGCTCCTAATATTTGAACAAAATAATGTTTTTCTCCAATAACACGATATGATGCCTCTCTCGCTGTTGCAAATGCTTCGATTAAAATATCATCTAGTGTTTCTCCGTTTGATAGTCTTTCTTTAAATATTTCAGTTTTATTTTGTAATTCTGTATCTGTTAGTTTACTATATTCTTCATCTAATTCAATAACTTTTTCTGCAATTGCATTAAATTTTTTTAATTCTTTGTATTCGTGATCAAATAATTTCTTTAAAATACCCAATTTAATCAGCTCCTTCAAGATATTATTTTATCAAAAAAAGAAGAGAAATAAAAGTATATTTCCCTTTTGTTGCTATTCTGATTCAAGTATACCGTAATTTCCATCTTTTCTTTTATATACGACTGCTGTTTCCATTGTGTTTCTGTCTTTATACATAAAGAATTCATGTCCTATTAATTCCATTTGAAGAATTGCTTCTTCTTCACTCATAGGTTTAATTTCTATTGCTTTTCTTTTTACAATTTTCTTTTGATTTTTATCTTCTTTTTTGTCAGGAATTATGCTATCAAAGTTGAAGTCAAAATTTGCTTTTTCGTGTTTTGACATAAGTCTTGTTTTATTCTTTCTCACTTGTCTTTCTAGTTTATCAATTGTCTTATCAACGGCAGCATAAAAATCTTCCTGAGTTTCTTCTGATCTTAGTATAAATGATTTTAATGGGATTGTAATTTCTACTTTTTGTTCATGATTTCTTACTTTTACTATGATATGAGCACAAACTGTTTCACTATTTTCTAGATATTTATCTAACTTTCCTAGCTTTTCTTCAATATATTCTTTCATAGCTGAAGTAATCTTAATCTTTTCACCACGAATCTTTAGTTCCATAAAATCGCCTCCTTATGTAAATTATTATACCAAATATATTAAAAAAAAACCACTAATTTATAGTGGCATTATGTTGTATTAATTTTACATTTATTGCTTGGTATCCTTTACTTGTTTCGATTAGTTTAAACTCAACTAATTGTCCTTCAGATAAAGTTTTATAGCCATCTAGTTCAATTGCCGAATAATGTACAAAAATATCTTCATCTTGTTTGAATCCAATAAATCCATATCCCTTATCATTATTAAACCATTTCACGCGTCCGGTCATCATACCTCTAACACCTCAATTCTACCATGTCTTAATGGTAAAATCATTGTATCAATTTTTTTTAATTATAAATTTTTTTTCTATAATATGCACAATTTTGTTAATTATTTTGAATTTATACAATTATTTTCGACATTATTCTACTTTTCTTAATAGGTTTAAAAGCTCCATTTTTTTATTTCTAGATATTTCATTTATTTCTTTGGAACCTCTCAACATTATTATGTTATCTTTTTTGTTATATGACTTCACTTGTTCTATGTTAATAATATAACTTCTACTACATTTTATAAACCTATTATCTAATTTTTTTAATAATTCATTAAGATTTCCTTGTATTTCTATTGAATCTCTTTTCATATTAATTCTACACTTTTTACTATCTTTTATTTTTTCTATATACAATATGTCTTTTAGATCAACAATATAATTTATATTTTTGTGTGTAAATTTTAGTGTATTTGGATGCCATTCGTAGTTATGAAGAGCTTTAATGATACTGTTAATAATATTTTTTTCAAGATTGTGATCTTTTATTATTGTTGTTAATATCATTAAGTCTTCTTTTAAAATCCGCTCTTTTTCTAGTGGATTATTAGTTATGACTATTATCATTGATTTCCAATCATTATATCTATATCGAATTCTCTGTATTATTTTACTTATTTCTGTTTCATATTCTATAATATATATTTTGTAATTATCATTATCTAAAATACAGTTTTGACTGTTATATTCCTTTTTTGTATAGTTATAATCATAGTGCATTAAGCTTTTATCGATTATTCCTTGTATTTTTTTTGCATTTTTGCTAATTATAATAAACTCTATCATATTTCTTTTATCATATACTACATTTATATAATATCACACTTCAAAAAAAAGGACTATTTTTTTAGTCCTAACTTTTTTTCTATCTTTTTTAATCTTGCTGGGTTATTATCTGAAATAATTGTTGTATGTAAAACAAACCAAACTACTAAAATAAATATTATTATTATTAATATTTGACCTATTTGTGGGTTTACAAGTGTAAATACTAGTGCTGCAGCAGCAAATAAAATATTTATTCCATATATTATTAATACAGTTACTGTTTGTGAAAAGTTCATTCCTAGTAATTGATGATGTAAATGTTTCTTATCCGCTTGGAATGGTGGTTGTCCTTTTAAAAGTCTTCTAATTATTGCAAACAATGTATCTAATATTGGAATACCTAAAATTAATACTGGCACAAAAAATGAGATTAATGCCGGTCCTTTAAATTCAAGTAATGAGATTACAGCGATTATAAATCCTTCAAATGTTGTTCCGTCACCCGCAAAGATTTTTGCTGGATGAAAATTATGTAGTAAAAACCCTAATGTTGAACCAAGCATAATTAATGTGATTGTCATTACAAGACTACCAAATCTTCCTTGAAAAAAACCTATAATTCCAATTGTAATATAAAATATTGAACATATTCCTCCACTTAGTCCGTCTAGGCCGTCTATCAGATTAATTATATTTGTACAAGCTACTATAAATAGTATTGTGATTGGATAAGATAATATTCCAAAATCAATAGAAAAACCGAATGCTGTTATGTTGTTTAAGAGAATGCCACCATAAAAGACAATAATGGATGCTGATAGTATATATACTAAAAATCTATATGTATTTTTTACAGGTTTAATATCATCTACAATGGAAGTTAAAATTATTATAAAACTTCCTATTAAAATAGAATTCATCCTTATACTTTGTTCGCCAAACAACATATAACCAAATAGGAATGATAAGAATATTCCCACCGCTCCTAGTTTTGGTGTAGTTATACTGTGTATATGTCTATGTTCTTCTTCTTCTCTGGGGATGTCCACAGCGCCTATATGCAATGCCACCTTTTTCATTAGAAACATTATAATTGCTGAAAATATAAATGTAGTTCCAACTATTTTTATAGTTGATAATATTTGCATTTTCATCGTTTTCACTTCTTTCTACCTAAATTATATCAAATTTAGTTATAAATACAAATAAAAACCAATTTATTGTTGGTTTTCTTCTAGTAATTTTATATTGTTTAAAAGTATTCCTGTTCCTTCTACTACACATGTAAGTGGCGTTTCTGCTATTAATATAGGTACTGTTAGTTCTTCTTCCAAAACTTCTACTAACCCTTGCAATAGAGCTCCTCCTCCTGTTAGGATTATTCCCTTTTCAACAATGTCGCTTGCTAACTCCGGTGGAGTTTCTTCCAATACTTTTTTTGTTGCCTTAATTATCTTGTTAATACTCTCAGATAAAGCTTCTTTTATTTCTTCTTGCGTTATTTCTATAGTAGCTGGTAGTCCTGTTATTAGATTTCTCCCTTTGACTTCTCTTTTTTCTTTTTTATTTGGCTTATAAATATTAGCAAAGTTTATTTTTATATCTTCTGCTGTTGGTTCTCCTATTAATAGTTTATATTTTTCTCTTATATATCTTATAATATCTTGTTCTAGCGCATTACCTGCAATTTTTACTGATGAAGAAGAGACAATTCCATTTAGTGATAAAATTGCAATGTCAGTTGTTCCTCCACCAATATCTAGTACCATATTTGCTGTTGGTTTTGAAATGTCCATTCCTGCTCCAATTGCTGCAACTTTTGGTTCTTCTTCAATGTATACTTTTCTTGCACCCGTCCTTTCTGCAGCTTCTATTATTGCATTTTTTTCAACAGGAGTAATATTTGTTGGGCAGCATATTAAAACACGAGGTCTTGTAAACAATTTCCTTGCTTTGATTTTTGTGATGAATGAATTAAGCATTATCTCTGTTAATTCGAAATCGGCAATCACTCCATCCTTCAAAGGTTTAATTGCTTTAACTTTTCCCGGTGTTCTACCAAACATTTCTTTTGCTTCTTTTCCAACTGCAATTACTTTTTTTGTTTCTGTCTCTACGGCAACAACACTTGGTTCATTTAATACAATTCCTTGTCCTTTGATATAAATTAAAACGTTTGCTGTTCCTAAGTCTATTCCTATATCTCTTGCTAACATAAATTCATTCCTTCCATTATTTATTCTACCATATTTTTATTCTTTTATAATTAATTATATTAAGTTTTACAAAAAAAAAGAATTAATTCTTTTTTTCATACTTTTTGCCTAAATAAAGCTCTGGGTTTACTGATTGTCCGTTTTCATACAATTCTAAATGAACATGATTCCCTAAATCTTTATCAAGTTCATTATTTCCACTTTTTCCAATTACTTGTCCCTGAGATACTACATCATTCTTTTTTACTGCAATTTCACTAAGACTTTGATATATTGAAATTAATCCATTATCATGTTTAATTTCTATTGTTTTTCCAACAGCCTCATCTTCTTTTACACTTATTACTGTTCCACCTGATATTGATAATACGTCAAATGCCTCATCTGAAACAAAGTCAATTCCAGTGTTTTGATAGTAAGTATCATCATGTACTATAAGTGAATCTTCTTGATTCTTTTCTTCTGCTTTATAATCATAATAGCTCTTTCCTATTTTTACAGAATCGTTTGAGTATGGATTAATAATTTTATCATTATCATTAATTACCGGATATGAATCTACTATTACTTCTTTTTCTTGATCTTCATTTTGCTTTTCTTTTTGATTAACATTTAACATGGCAGTAACTAATAAAACTGGAACAATTGCTAAAACTAGAATATAAAATGGACTTTTAAGCTTTACTTTTCTTTTCATTAATATCACCTCATTATAAGTTTTTACAAAAAAAAAGGATTTATACATCCTTTATAATATTTTTACTGATGTTATTAAATCAAAGATAAAATTGGTAACAAGATATATCATTGAGATTCCTAATAAAAAATAAAAAATCTTTGCTTGTAATGGGTTTACATTTTTTTTAAATAAAGTATTAATATTAATAGTATCCATCGTCCATATGACAATGATTGTTACTGCAAAATATAATATAAACTTAAATGTCATACTTACCTTCCTCATATAACATTATTTTATTTACTCTTCTTACATGTCTTTCATCATTTAATACTTCTGCATCTATAAAAGCATCAATAAATGACTTTATTTCTTCAATATTCCTTGTATAGTTAAATGTCATTACATTTGCACCATTATCATTTCTACATAATATTGCATCTTCTACAGAATCCACCTTAGCGCATCTTATTCCTTTAACTTTATTTGCCGCTATGGACATACCGATACCTGTTCTGCATATTAAAATACCAATGTCTGCTTTTTTTGCTACTACTTTTTTACAGACTTTAAAGGCATAATCTGGATAGTCATCAGTTGGTGTGTTTTCGGGGCTACAATCATCAACGTTATATTTTTGCTCTTTTAGATATTCTATAACTTCATCTTTATATTTTTTTCCCCTGTGATCACTTGCAATTGCTATTTTCATATAAACATCTCCTTATGTATATTATATCACTGTTTATAAAAAATATTTTTCTAAAAAGTAAAAAGCTGCATTATTCTGCAGCTTTTTTATCAAATCCATATTTTTTATTAAATTTATCTACACGACCTGCACGTGAAGCTCTATTTTGTTTTCCTGTATAGAATGGATGACATTCTGAACATACTTCAACATTTATTTCTGGTTTAGTAGATTTACAAGTAAATGTATTTCCGCATGCACATGTTACTGTACATTCTTGTACTTCTGGATGAATATTTTGTTTCATATTATCTCTCCTTCCGCCATGACAATTTTTTGTCATAGTAATTAAATGCGTTACTACTATATCAAATATTTTAATAAATTTCAAGAGTTTTACTTAGAATTTTTTTTGCGATTTCATTATATCCACTACTATTTGGGTATCTTTTATCTGGATTTGGAAAGTACTTATCATTTATTAGTAGGTCGAAGGTGTTTATATACTGTATTTGTTTATTAGACTTCAATAATTTATTTAGTTTTATTATATCTTGATTATTCGTATTTTGTTTATAATAGCCAACTACAATAATGTTATTGTGATAATATTTAGTTATTTCATTTATCAGATCATTATATTCTTTTTTTATTGCTTTCATAGAATTAGATATAGATTCTGTATTATCTTCTATAATATTATTATAAAGCATGTCATTATATCCTAGTGATATAATCACAAGATTAGAATCATATAATTTTCTTTTAAATTCAGGTGTATTTTTTAATAAAAATAATGTGTTTGTTATTGTTTGCTTTTTATTTGAATATGTGTTATCTATAATTATTTGTTTCTTTTCTTTTGTAAGTGATTCTTTATATAATTCAACATATCCTTTATCTCTTACACCATATGGGTTTATTCCCATAGAGAATTTATCTCCTATATTTGTGATTGTATACTTACTGTTTTCAGTTTTATTATATATAAAGTATACTGACAGACTAATAATAATTAATACTATTAATTTAAATACCTTGTTCATTTTTCCTCCAAAAAAAAGAAATATATTTAATTATATTTCTTTTATCGTTATTTTAGCACCTACGTCTGTTAATTTTTCAATTATTTGCTCATATCCTCTAAGAATATGTTCAATGTTAGTGATGGTTGTCTTTCCTTCTGCTTTTAGCCCGGCCGCTACCATCGCTGCTCCTGCTCTTAAGTCTGTTGCAACTACATCTTGACCTACTAGCTTTCTTGGTCCAATAATTGTTGCAGTCTGATTTTTTACCGTTATATCTGCTCCTAAAGCGTTTAAGTATGGAACATGCATAAACCTATTTTCCCAAATGGTCTCTGTTGTTTTTGACTTTCCTGAGCTTTGTGTTTGTAGAACTGTAAATGGTTGTTGTAAATCTGTTGGAAATCCTGGATAAACAGCTGTTTTTATATTGACTGGTTTATAATCATCTTGTTTTTGAACCAGTACGTAATCTGCTCCTACTTCTAATGGCACTCCTGCCTCTTCCAATTTAGATAATAATGCATCTAAATGTTCAGGTATCAGGTTATCTATTTTTAAGGGATTTCCACATAAAGCTCCTACTATAATATAAGTTCCTGCCTCAATCCTATCTGGTATCACCTCATGAAAGCAGCTGCCTAGGTAATCCACACCAATTATCTGTATTGTTGATGTTCCTGCTCCTGTAATCTTTGCTCCCATATTATTTAAGAATGTAGCAATATTTACTATTTCAGGTTCTTTTGCAGCGTTATCAATTACTGTTTTTCCTTTTGCCTTTACCGCTGCTAGCATTATATTTATTGTTGCTCCAACTGATGCTATATCTAGGTAAATATTTGCTCCTGTTAGGTCTTCTGCTTCTACTATATATTTGTTTCCCTCACTTCTTACTTTTGCTCCTAATGCTTCAAAGCCTTTAAGATGTAAATCTATTGGTCTTGCTCCTATTGAACATCCGCCAGGAAAATACATTATTGCTTTTTTATATTTTCCCAATAGCGCTCCCATAAAATAATATGATGCTCTAAGTCTTCTGGAATGTTCTTCTGTAATCTCAATATTTTTCATCTCTTTTGGATTTATAATAATACTTTCACTGGCTCTTTTTACATTAACATTTAAATCTTTTAAAATATCACAAAGTGCCTCTGTATCTGTTATTTCTGGAATATTACAAATTGTCACTTCTTCATCGGTTAGTATTGCTGCTGGAATCAAAGCTACTGTAGCATTTTTTGCACCACTTATTCTTATTGTGCCTTTTAGGTCTCTTCCACCTTCAATTTCCATTATCTTCATTTATATTCCTCCAAACAAATTTTAATAAATTTCTTCTTTCTCTTTTTTATCATAAGTAATAATAATTTGTTTGTCAATCAATTAAACTTTTTATTAAAAAATTTGTCGTAAACCTTTATATGTCTTTACATTTTATGTTAAAAAATTTTTTTTAATACCTCTTTAATAATAGATTTGTATTCAATGTCTTCATTTTCATCAACCATACATAATGGTGGAAATAAAATACACCAGAAATTATCTCCCTCTCCTTGTCCTAATGTAATTACTAGTGATTCATATTCGCCCGCTTCATAAATTATTCCATTATGCTCTTTTTTAGGAAAATAATTCTGACCATAGTTTATTGAATAGTCTTTTGTTGATTTATTTATTTGTTTTTCAAATGTAGGAATTTGTGCTTTTATATATTTTCTTTCTTCTTCCACTGTTTTTACATTACTATTTATAAGTGTATCTGATATTGACTTTACTATTTCTTTTTTTTGTTGTTGATCACTTTTGGAATTACTATTAGCAATTATTCTAAACCTAATTGTATCTCCTGATGTATTTGGTTGCTTATTAATACATAAAATCGATACTATTAAACATAAAACAATTATTATCTTTTTCAATTAAAAAATCCTCACTTTCAAAATAGTTATGAGGATTATTTCTTTTTTTTATACAATATTTTTTAAAATAAAAATCATTCTGTCTCTTTCTGATAAATCTTTTTTTGATTTAATTGTAACATTTCCTAAATATTCTCTTATAAGATTACATATTTCTTCCTTTTGTTGGTATCCAATTTCAAGGGCAATTATGCACTTCTCTTTCATATTATTTTTTACATTTTTTAAAATCTTTCTATAGCAATCCAAACCATCTTCCCCTGCATATAAGGCGATATGAGGTTCATTATCTCTAACAATTGGTTCTATTGTTTCGTTTTTCTTTATGTATGGAGGGTTACTTATGATAATATCATATTTTTTTTCTATTCCCTCTAAAAAGTCATTTTGTTTTATATATGCGTTAGATTTTAATCTTCCACAATTTATTTTTGTAATTTCTAACGCATCTTTGCTAATATCTATTAAATCCACAGTTTTTGTGGAAACTTTTTTTTCAAGAGTTAGTCCTATGACCCCACTTCCACAACCTAAATCTATTATATCCACAGGATTTGTGAAATATTTATTTATATATTCAATGGTTGCCTCTACTAACTCTTCTGTTTCAAATCTAGGAATCAAAACATTTTCATTAATGATATATTCTTGGCCATAAAAATTCACTTTTCCCAAAACATATTGTAGTGGCTTTCCTTCCTCAAGTGCGGTTATTTCTTTTTTGTATAATATTTCTTTTTCTTTTGATACGGTATCATTTAAATAGTTTAGTAGTTCTAGAGGATTTTTATCCAATAGTTCTGCTAGTAAGATTTTTGCATGGTCTGAATGACAGTGTTTTTTTCCATATATCAATAACTCTTCTATTGTCATTTTATTTCCTCTTTTCTTGTATCTTAAATCAAAAGGACAATAGTTTAATTGTCCTTAATATAGCTTTATTCATTTATTTCGCCTTGTAACTTTCTTTTTTGATCTTCTTGAATTAGCGCATTTACTAAATCATCTAATGCTCCGTCCATGATTCTATCAAGACTATTTGTTGTATATCCTATTCTATGATCAGTGACACGATTTTGAGGGTAATTATATGTTCTTATTTTTTCGGCGCGATCACCCGTTCCTATTTTACTTCTTCTTTCATTGCCTTCTTTTTCAGCTTTTTCGGCTTCTTGCATTTCATATAGTCTTGATTTTAATACTTTCATTGCTTGTTCTTTATTTTGTATTTGACTTCTTTCGTTTTGACATGTAACTACTAATCCTGTTGGTAAATGAGTTATTCTTACTGCTGAGTCTGTTGTGTTTACTCCCTGACCACCACATCCACTGGATCTGTAAATGTCTATTCTTAAGTCTTGTTGGTTTATTTCTATCTCTACGTCTTCATCTGCTTCTGGCATTACTAGTACAGTGGCAGTCGATGTTTGTAATCTTCCGTTTGATTCTGTTACTGGTACTCTTTGTACTCTGTGTGAGCCACTCTCATATTTTAGTAAGGAGTAAGCTCCTTTTCCTTTGACAATAAACTCTATTTGGCTGTATCCTCCTGCAGTTCCTTCTATAGAGTTGTATACTTGATAAGAGAATCCTTGTTTTTCAGCATATCTAGTGTACATTCTAAATAAATCTCCCGCAAAAATATTTGCTTCATCTCCTCCTGCAGCACCTCTTATTTCCATTATTACATTTTTAGAATCATTAGGATCCTTTGGTATTAGCAATATTTCTAATTCTTTGTCTAGTTGTTCTTTATTAGCTTCCAGCGTTTTTAATTCTTCCTTTGCAACTTCACTCAATTCTGGATCTTTAATCATTTCCTTGGCATCTTCAATTTCCGATAAGATCTTTTTATATTTTTTATAGCAATTTACAATATCTTCTAAGTCGGACATTTCTTTTGAAAATTGTCTGGTTTTCTTTATATCACTTAGTACTTCTGGTTTTGTTAATTCTGTTTCTAATTCATTATATTTTGTTAAAGTTGCTTCCAATCTTTCTATCATATTATCACCTATCCTTTCCTAAATCAGTGCTATTATATCATATTTTTATTATGAAAAAAACTAGATTATTCTTCTAGTTCTAGTTCATCTTCATCAATAACCACTAAATCTTTTAATTCCTCATTAGTTTCTTCATCATATTCTTCATCTTCTTTATCATCGTAGTTGTCCTCTTCTATTTCTTCTTCAACTTGGTTATTAATTTCGTCTTCTTCCTCGTCTTCTTCCTCGTCTTCTTCAGAACTTACTTTTATTATTTTATCTGATGTGTGCTTATTTCTTAAATCCCACTTGCCATTATCAAGCAAAATAAATCTTTTGTCTGTTGATAATGTTGTGTAAAAGTCTGCTATTTTTGATTCAAATGTTGATTCTGGTAATTCAAGCAATTTTACTATTTTTTTAAATAAATTTGCTGTGTTCATTGACTTTTTGCTTTCTTCTAATATAAGTACAGCGATGTCCTTATTTGACATTAATTCTAGTTCTTCTTTCTTTACTTTAAGACTCATTATAGCCCTCCTTATATTCCAAAACATTATATGTTGTTTTTAATAATATGTGATTGTAATAAAATTACAAGTACTTTTATATCACATATATTCTAACTTGGCAATATCTTTTTTATTAATGTCTGTTTTTTTTACATTTTTTCTGGAACATTTATTCCTAAAATGTTCAATAATAAAATATTTACACTATAGACCACCGACGTTAGGACTAACCATGATTCTTTTAATTCTGCATTCTTTTCGGTTAAAACTTTATTTTCTGAATAAAACTTATTATAAAGAGAGGTTAAATTATATAAATATTCTGCAATATCGTTTAGTGATTTTGTTTCTAATGATTTTGATAAAACAGAGTCGAGTTCTAATAATAATAGTCCAATATTTTTCTCTGTTTCACCATTAATTATTTTTATTTTATCAATCTTTATTTCTTCTGCTTTTTTTAATAAAGATCTCATCCTTATTGTTGAATAAAGTAAATATGGTCCTGTCTTTCCTTCTAAGTCTGCAAATTTTTCTATCTCAAAAACATAATCTGTTCCTCTAAAAGGTAGAAGATCTGCATATTTTAATGCAGCTATAGCAACATCCTTAGCTGTTTCTTCTTTTTTGTCTTCTGCTACTGTTTCTGGATTGATTCTTTTGATAGTTTCATCTTTTACAAGTTCTATCAGACTTTTTAGAGTCATTACGCCACCATCTCTTGTTTTAAATGGTTTTCCATCAGAACCATTCATTGTTCCGAATGGTATATGTATTAATTTGACATCATCATCCACTAAGTGAGCAAGTCTTACTGCTCTAAAGATTTGTTCAAATCTCAAAGACTGTCTCCCATCAACGACATACCAAATCTCATCTGGATTAAATTCTTTTTTTCTTTGCAATATAGTCGCTAAGTCGGTTGTTTCATATGAAATAGTACCATTAGATTTAATAAATAGTAACGGTGGCATTGGTGCGTTGTCTTCTTCTTTTGATACATCTATTATTTTTGCACCTTCACTGCTTTTTAATAAATGGGCGTTTTCGTATATTTCATTTAATTCATCAAAATATTCTGCAGCATCACTTTCTCCCAACCATAAATCAAACTCAGTATTTAACAAATCATATACATTTTTTATATCTTTTTTTGATATTTCTACTACCTTTTTCCATAAATCATAATATCCCTTTTCATGATTTTGAATTTTAGAAGTTATTATTCGACCCTCTTCTAAATACAATTCATCTTCTTTCGCTTTCTTACTTGCAACTGGATATATTTTTTCTAAATCGGCGTTGGTTATTGGAAGACTTAATTCACTATAATCACCATTATATTTTTGATCAAAATATGGTAAATCGGGGTACATTTTTTTTATTTCTAGCACCACAAAACCTAGTGGTCTTCCATAGTCTCCTAGATGAGCATCTCCTAATACATTATATCCAAGAGTTTTTGCTAATCTTTTTAGGGCCTCTCCTATATTCGCACTTCTTAGATGACCAACATGCAATGCCTTCGCAACATTGGCTCCTCCATAGTCAATTATTACTTTTTTTTCACTATGCTTATCAATATTAGAAAATAAATTACTATGCATTTCATTTAATACTTCTACAATGTATTTTTCGCTTAAAGTAATATTGATAAATCCTGGGCCTGCTATATTTAAGTTTGTAAATCTTTCATCTTTTTTTAATTCACTTACTATTTTTTCAGCAATATTTCTTGGATTATCATGATATTTCTTTGCTAATTGCATTGCATCGTTTAACTGATATTCGCCAAGGTCCCTTCTATTTGATGTTTCAATTGATAAGGTATCAACTATATATCCTGCTTCTTCAACATGTTTTTTTATGTCCTCTTTCATTTTTTTTATAATACTCATTGTACCACCTCGATTTTATATTTGAAATTTTCTTCTTCTATCTTAAACTCTGCATACAGATTATATCTTTGTTTTTTAAACCTGGTAACTTTAAGGTTTAAGAATAATTTTTTTTGTAGATCTTTTAAAAATAAAAAATTTTGTTTATCATGTTGATTCTTTTTTAGTATATAATTCATTTTTAATTCTTTATTTTCTCTTATTAATATATCTTCTTTATAATTATATAAAACTGTTGTTTTATTTGGTTCTTTATACTTTAATATATCGTCTTGGATTATTCCATTAGTTTCATATTCGTTTTTATTTTGACTATTACAAATGCTTACCCTTATTTTTATTTTAGGCATATTATCACCACTTCAAATTCAGTTATGATTATAACATAAAAAAATTTTTTTACATAGTGAAATTTTTATACATATTTTTTTTATTTATATAAATACTATTATTAGAGGTTGATATGATGAAAAAAATTAGACGTTTGATTTTACTATTTATACTACTATTATTAATATCTTTTTCAGGAATCTTTATATATATAAAGTTAGCTCCTAAGATTACCATAAATAGTGCGAATAAGATTACTTTTTATGATAGTGCTAATAGTGTTTTTTTTACTGGAAGTGGAGATAACGAGTGGGCTAATATAGATGATATTTCTTCTTATTTAGTTGACTCTACTATTTATACCGAAGATAAAAATTTCTATAAGCACTTTGGGTTTGATTTTTTTAGAATTTGTTCAGCTTTATATAACAACATTATTTCGCATAGCACTTCTCAAGGTGCCTCTACTATAACGCAACAATATGCAAAAAATCTTTTTTTAAACTTTGATAAGACTTGGAAAAGAAAATGGGATGAAGCATGGTATACTTTAAGAATTGAAGCAAATTATAGTAAAAAAGAGATATTAGAGGGTTATTTGAATACTATAAATTATGGGCACGGACAGTATGGTGTCAAAGCTGCTGCTAAATACTATTTTAATAAGGATTGTAAGGATTTATCTTTAGGAGAAGCGACTCTTCTTGCGGGCATTCCTAAAGCTCCAAGTATATACTCTCCTATAGTAAACTATGATAAAGCAAAACAAAGACAATTGTACATTTTAAAAAAAATGGTTGAAAACAATGCTATTTCTGATAATCAAATGCGTGATGCATATAATGAAAAAATTGATATTATCGGTAATCGTGATGATGAGGTACTTTCTAGTATTAATTATTATACTGATGCTGTCATGGAAGAATTAAAAAAAATAAATAGTGTTCCTGATAATTATAGCGAACTAGGTGGTTTAAAAATATATACTAATTTTAATTATGAATTACAAAAAAATCTTGAGGATAATATAAAGGAATCCTTTCCTGCAGATAGTTCACTCCAGACTGCAAGTGTTGTTATGGACCCTAATACAGGTGGGATTATGGCTTTAGTTGGAGGAAGAGATTACAATAAATCCACATATAATCGAGCTATAGATTCAAAAAGGCAAGTTGGTTCTACTATGAAACCTTATCTTTATTATTCTGCATTAGAAAATGGTTTTACAGCGGGAACAACTTTTAAAAGTGAAAAGACTACTTTTTCTTTGTCTAACAGTAAAACCTATGCGCCAAGCAATTATAATGATATTTACGGAAACAAACCTATATCAATGACTGCAGCTGTTGCATATAGTGATAATATATATGCTGTTAAAACACATTTATTTTTGGGTGTTGAAAATCTTGTTAATATGGCTCATCGTGTTGGTATAAAAGAAAAATTGGATGCTGTTCCTTCTTTACCTTTGGGTACTAATGAAATAAACATTGTTGATATGGCATCTGGATATGCTTCTTTTGCGAATTTAGGTTATAAGGTTAATGGTCATCTAATCGAAAAGGTTGTAGCTGAAAATGATGAGGTTTTATTTGAAAATAAAAATAGCAAGGAATTGGTTTTAAATCCTAGCCTGGTTTTTATATTAAACAATATATTAACTGCCCCTTATGATCCTTTATATATTGACTATAATTATCCTACTGCAATAAGTTTAGATGGAAAACTTAAACATACATATTCTCTAAAAAGTGGAACGACAAATAGCGATAATTGGGATATTGGGTATAATAAAAAGATTTTATGCGCCGTTTGGGTTGGAAATGATGATAATAAAGAACTTACAAAAAAAGATTATAAATACGCTCAAAATATTTGGTATAAAACTGTTGAGAGTTATGAAGATGGAATGAATAATGAGGATGTATGG
Organism: uncultured Erysipelotrichaceae bacterium; assembly: GCA_902764545.1. Classification (GTDB taxonomy): domain Bacteria; phylum Bacillota_I; class Bacilli_A; order RF39; family UBA660; genus UBA3789. The sequence goes on from CACWWC010000001.1 coordinate 22,406, forward strand.
TATGATAAGCCAAACAACGTTGTAGGTGTTCTTGTAGAACCGATTAGTGGTAAGCCTAGTACTGATGTTGAAAAAAATAAAAAATTAATGTATTTTTTAAAAGGAACAGAACCTAAGGGAGATGAACCTGTTTTTGATGAAATAGAGAAAAATTAATTTCTCTTTTTTGTTTTATTGTATATTATTTATTCTTTTGATATAATCTAGATGATATGGAGTGATAATATGATTGAGATTGGATTAGGTATTGTGGTGGGTATAAGCTTTATTTTGCTTATTTTTACTATTTATAATAATAAATTTCATTTCGCAACAATTAAGATTGAAAAAGCGCAAGAAGATATTGATATGTATCTGCAAAAGAAAAAAGAGTTACTTGAAAGATCAAGGGTGATAGTAAATAAAGAAACAAAGATAAAAGGTTTTTTAACTGAGTTAGATGATTATAATTCAGATATAAATAGTTTTGACTTAAATGACTTATTAAAAAAGGGGTATAATAACCTTTTTAAGGTGCTTGATGAAAATGAAAAGCTATTTAAGAGCGAGTCATTAATGAGTATTTTAAATAATCTGAATGATAATGAAGAAAAGATTGTTGGAGCAATAAAGTTTTATAATGATACTGTTGTTGATTATAATAGGTTAGTAATGGCTTTTCCTGCTAGTGTTATTGCATTTTTTAAAAGATATAAGAAAAAGGAATTTTATAATAATGAAAAAAGGGAAATGTTTGAAATATTAAATGAAAAGTAAAGTGAGTGATAGTATGAGTTTTATAGATAATATTAAAATAAGAGCAAAAAAAAATAAAAAGAGAATTGTTTTGCCAGAGTCTATGGATGAAAGGGTTATTGAAGCTGCTGAAAGAGCAATAAATGAATCTCTTGCAGATATTGTTATTATCGGAAATCCAGATGAAATTAAGGCGAAATTCCCACAGTATAATCTTAATTTATGTACTATTATTGATCCACAGACTTCTGATCTTACAGAAGGATTAATTAATCATTTTGTTGAATTAAGGAAGAATAAGGGAATGACCTATAATGATGCAAAAGAATTGTTACTTAATGATTTTATGTACTTTGCTTGTATGTTAGTAAAAGATGGATATGCTGATGGTGTGGTTTCTGGAGCATGTCATTCAACTTCAAATACATTACGGCCTGCATTGCAAATTATTAAAACTAAACCTGATTCATCTTTAGTTTCTGCTTTTTTTCTAATGGTTGTTCCTAATTGTAAATATGCCAATAATGGTACGTTTATATTTGCTGATGCAGGATTGGAACAAAATCCAACTTCAGAAAGGTTAGCAGCAATTGCTGCTAGTAGCGCTGAGAGCTACAAAACACTTGTTGAAGATGAACCTTTTGTTGCAATGCTTTCTCATTCTACAATGGGTAGTGCATCTCATGCTGATGTTGATAAAGTTGTTCAAGGAGTTAAAATCGCTAAAGAAAATTATCCTCAATATAAAATTGATGGTGAGCTACAATTAGATGCTGCTATTGTGCCTGAAATAGCTAAGTCTAAAGCACCAAATAGTATAGTTGCAGGTCGTGCGAATGTTTTGGTTTTTCCCGATCTTGATGCTGGAAATATTGGTTATAAATTGGTGCAAAGACTTGCTAATGCTGAAGCCTATGGTCCAATTACTCAAGGTATTGCTGCTCCTATTAATGATTTATCTAGAGGTTGTAGTAGTGATGATATAGTAGGCGTTATTGCTATTACTGCTTTACAAGCACAATAAAAACTCATTATTATATGAGTTTTTTTGTTAATTATCTAGTGTACTATTTTGGTTTGCTTGTTCATGATTATTAAGCAATCTCTAAATAATTAAAGTAATGGATTATATCAATATTTTTTCTATATGAAAAATCCACAGTTTGTGTGGATTATATTATTTTTAATATTACATGAAATACAAAATCTAATAACATCGGTATCCCAAATACAAAAAATAAAATTTCTTTTTTACGAAAAGTCATTTTCTCTAGCATATAATCAATTATTGGTTGAACTAAATATAACAAAAAAGTTCCACCTATCGCAAAATTTCTTGAAGCATCCCAGTTAACTCTTCTATTAATATTTAAGAAGTCGTATGTATAGTCCCATAATAGCCTACCTGTCATTTTTTCTATTGCAAAATGTGATATATATTCTATTATGGTAGTTATTAGCCAAATAAGTAAAAATATAATTATGACAGTGATATCTAATTTTTTTAGTTTTTTTATTTCTTTTATTAGAATTAACACTATTATTATAGACATAATTATACTTATTAATAAGCCAATTCCATAATTCATTATATATTTTTCAACATTATATATTTTATTGTGAGTATATTCTATAGCTGTTGTATATATAAATGTTGAAATTACAAATACTGTAATAATTAAATTTATTGGATGTTCAAGATAATGATTTTGATTCTTTACTTTTTTTAGTAAAAAAAGTAATATCAACATTCCAAAACCATATATTGGTAAAAATGGTCCATAAAGGACCCCTCTATTAATAAAATGTTTCGGAGGAACAACTAACCACATCCATAATACTTCATATATCCAGCCTATTAATGCATATATTAAAAAAATTATATAATTATCAATAACTATCTGTTTTATATTTTTCATTCTATTTTCCAATCTATTTCTTTTATATTATTTTTTCTTAAGAAATTGTTTGTTTGTGAAAATGGTTTGCTTCCAAAAAAACCGTTTCTTGCAGAAAAAGGGGATGGGTGCGCAGATTCAATTATTAAATGTTGTGAGTTAGTTATTAATGTTTTTTTTGCTCTTGCATATGCTCCCCATAGTATGAAAACTATTGGAGTGTTTTTTTGATTTAATATTTTTATTATATCATCTGTGAATTTTTCCCATCCTTTATCTTTATGAGAAGTGGGCTTATGTTCTTCTACTGTTAACACTGCATTTAACAGTAGTACTCCTTGCTTAGCCCAAGGTTTTAGCGAATTATGTTCCGGAAAGGGTATTAGCAAATCACTTTCTAGTTCCTTAAAAATGTTCTTTAATGATGGTGGCTTTATAACATCATTACTTACCGAAAATGATAATCCTTCTGCTTGATGTGGTCCATGATATGGGTCTTGACCGAGTATTACAACCTTCACATTATCAAAGTCAGTATATCTAAATGCATTAAACACTTCGTTTTGTTTTGGATATATTGTTTTATTTTTATATTCTTTTTTTATAAAATCTATTAAATTCATGAAATATTCTTGTTTGTACTCATCTTTTAATATTTCGTCCCATTTATTACCTATCATAATTTCTCCTATTTGTGATAACTTTCGTTATTGATAATTTTATATGATCTATATATTTGTTCTAATAAAAGAACTCTAAATAATTGATGCGGAAAGGTTAATTTTGAAAACGACACATGTAATTTTGCTCTTTCTTTAATATTTTTTGATAAGCCATAACTTCCACCTATTATAAAAACTAGATTACTATTTTCAATCATTATTTGATTAAGCTTATCAGCAAATTCTTTTGATGTATATTGCTTCCCCTCTATTTCTAAAGTCACTATATAGTCTTTTCTATTAAGGTGTTTTTCTATCTTTTCACCCTCTAATTTAAGAGCCCTTTCCTTTTCTACTAAGCCTTCATCTTTTACTTCAACTATGTCAATATCTGTATATTTATGTATTCTTTTTTTATATTCTAATATTGCTTCTTTTAAGTAATTTTCTTTTATGTTGCCTACAACTATTATTTTTATCATTTTACACCTCAATAAATGGACTTTCTTCATATTGCTCTGCTAAATATATAGATATATCTTTTCTTATACCCTCATCTTTGATTGCTTCAAGCACTTTTTCTTTACTGTTATTCTTTTCGCTTATATGAGCTAATATTATATTTTTGGTGTTGTTACCAATTATTTTCTTTAGGTATTTTGCTGTTGTTTTGTTGGACAAGTGTCCTTTATCGCTTATTACTCTTTCTTTTAAAAATCTTGGATATGGTCCATCCATAAGCATTATTTCATCGTGATTACTTTCAATCAAATATAAATCGTGCCCTACCATTTTGCTTAGATATTTCCTATTTATATATCCTGTATCGGTGACATAGGCTAAGCTCTTTTCATTTTGTTTTATTATAAATCCTACTGATGATGGAGCATCATGAGATGTGTGTATTAATTCTATTTCTACATCATTTATATAAAAATTATCATTTATAAATTTACATTTTGGATATGGTACATATTCTTTCAGGCTTTCATACATTGCTTCTGGTATATATACTATTAAATTTGTTTTCTTTACTAGCGAAGCTAATCCCTTGGTATGATCCTTATGACAGTGGGTTATTAATATTCCTGAAAAATCATCAAAAGAAAGGGAGTTTTCTTCTAAACTTTTCTTTAGCGTTAAGAAGGAAATTCCCATATCTATTATTAATTTAGTTTCACCGCATATAACTAATGAGCAATTTCCTTTTGACCCACTTGCAATTGTTTTAATTTTCATATCAATAGAACGCCATTGCGTTTAACGCAGTTCCTCCACGGTATGGAAATCCATTCCAAATTGCAAAATGTAAATGTACTCCTGTTGCGGCTCCAGTCATTCCCATTCCCCCTATAACTTGTCCTTTTTCAACATAGTCGCCTGGCTTTACTGCTCTACATCCTGGGCATAGATGAGCATAAAGAGAATAATATCCATTATGATGATTAATAACTATATATTCTCCATTATCACCATAACCTCCTGCATAGTAACCTGTTTTTTTCATAGAAACTTCTACTGTTCCTGCTTGGGCTGCAAATATATTTGAACCATATCCACATCCTGCTATATCTGTTCCATCATGAAGGTATCCCCATCTCCAGCCAAATGGGCTTGATACTGATGAGCATGTTGCTGGCCATCCCCATTGTCCTTTTGTCGCAATTGCTGATCCATAACCTCCTGCATATGCTGATTGCTTTCCTCCCTTAACTATGATTTCATTTACCGGTTCTTTAAGTACTTCTGTGTTAGTTGTTGTTCTGTTTGTTACTTCACCATTGACTTTTAAGACTATTTGTGTCACTTTATTTTCTCCCTTAACTCCCGCCTGAATAACTTCATTATATCCAACATATTTATCATTATCATATCTTGTCTCAGTTGTGTAATTTTTTTCTTCTCTAAAAATGACTTGTTCTTGTTCTATTACACTGAATTGAGGCTTTATGATTCCCAAAGTTACTTCTTGTCCGGGAGATAGTAGGCTATTTTCATCTTGTAGTTCAGGGTTTGCAATCAAAAATTCTTGAGTTGATATTTTGTTATTAAATGCGACATCTTCAATCGTATCACCTACTTGAACAGTATACTTTGCTTGATCTTCTTCTGTTCCAAATAGTAAATATTTACTTAAATCTTCTTCCTCTAAATATATTTTTTTATCTACTGGAATTAAGTCTTTTTTTATAGTTATTTTATTTTTTATATATATATTTTCTATAATCTTTCCAACATCTTCAATTTCTTTTTGTGTATTATTTTCATATGAATTATATTCTTCTTCTGGTATAAATGATTTTACTGTTGATTCTATTGCATTAGTAAATGTTTTTTTATTTATAACATATATATTTTGGGATTTACCTTTTATTTTTTTCCCTTCTTGTGAGGTTGTTTCAAGTCCTTTTATTTTTATTATATATCCATTGATTGTAAATGGAGATTTATCTTTTATTTCTTCATATATTTTTTTCACTGATTTTACATTATTGTCAAATGTGGTTTCTTTTGTTACGTCTAATTCTGCTGGAACATATACTTTTTCCACATTGTATTTCTTTTTTATTTCTTCTTGTTTTTTATCTATATATTTTTCCAATTCTTCTTTTGAATTTATTAACCCTAACGATTCCCCTTTTAGGTACACTCTATATAATGTGTGTGGCTTTGTTGAAATATTTGTAAATCCTGATGCTAATAACACTATTAATAATAAAGAGAAATACATGATTCTTTTCTTCTTAAACAATTACTGTCCCTCCCCTTCTATTTTTTCTTTTCTTAAATTTAAGAATGTTGATGTGTTTTTCTTAAATAATAACTCTATTGTTGCTGTTGGTCCATTACGATGCTTACCAATAATCAATTCACTTATGCTATTATTATCTTCAGTTCTTGCTTCTTTATTATAGTAATCATCTCTATATAAAAAGGCTACTATATCTGCATCTTGCTCTATTGATCCTGATTCACGTAAATCACTCATCATTGGTCTCTTATCGTCTCTTGATTCTACTCCACGGGAAAGTTGTGATAATGCTATAACGGGTATTTCTAGCTCCATTGCTAATACTTTTAGGCTTCTAGAAATGTCTGATACTTCTTGTTGTCTATTTGCGCCATAGTTTTTGCCACCTGATATCAATTGTAAATAATCGATGACTACAAGAGCTAATCCTTTTTCACTGCTAGCTAATCTTCTACATTTTGCGCGAATTTCTCCTATAGACATTCCTGCAGCTGTATCATCTATAACCAAGTTTGTATTTGCAAGTCTTGATGATGCTTCATTTATCCTTCTCCAATCTTGATTTAGTAACGCTCCATTTCTTAATTTATAACCATCTATTTGACCTTGAGATGATAAAATACGAGTCGCAACTTGCTCAGCTGGCATTTCCAGTGTAAATAATGCAACTGACTTTTCTTGTGTCATTGCTACATGAGTTGCTAAATTTAATGCAAAGGCTGTTTTACCCATTGCTGGTCTTGCCGCAATTATTATGAATTCATTGGGGTGTAATCCTGTTGTTAATCTGTCTAAGTCATACCATCCTGTTTCTAAGCCGTTTATCTTTCCTTGATTTTGTGATAATCTTTCTAGGTCTTGCTGTGTCTTAGCCAAGATTTCTTTAATTGTTCTGAATTCATTTGCTGATCTCTTTTTTACTATGTTTAGGATTTTCTTTTCTGATTCATCTAGTATCTCATTAATTGTTTCTTCATTATTATATCCATCTTGCGCAATTTCCTCTGCTGTTTGAATTAAATTTCTCAGGATAGAGGATTCTTCTACCGTTTTTATGTAATAATCAACATTGCTTGCTGTTGGTACAAAGTTGAGAATTTCTGTTAAATATTCTACTCCTCCAACTTCTGTCAATTCATTTTTATTTTTTAATGAACTTGTTACTGTTGTTATATCAATAGGAATGTTTTCTTCTTGTAGGTTAATCATAACTTGAAATATTTTGGCATTTTTTTCACTATAAAAAGAGGCGGAGTCCAATGATTCTGTTGCTTTTTGTAAGGCATATTTTGATAAAAAACATGATCCTAAAACAGATTCTTCTGCTTCTAAATTGTTAGGCATTGTTCTTCCTGCCATAAAACCACCTCTATTTTATTACATGTATCTTTATTACTGCTACTATTTCTGGATATAGATTAATTCTTACATTATGAAATCCTAGTGATTGGATTATGTTATCTATTTCTATTTGACTTTTGTCAATTTTATATCCTTTTTTTTGTAATTCATCTTTTATTTGTTTTACACTTATGCTTCCAAAAACTTTATCTCCTTCTCCTGTTTTTACTTTAAATTCTAAAATTACTTTGGATAGTTTTTGTTTAGCATCTTGTGCTTGCATTCTTTTTTCGTCATCTTCTTTTTTCTTTTTTGCTAATTCATGGTTTAGTTTCGAAAGATTTTCTTTTGTTTTTTTTACTGCATAGCCATTTTTGATTAAAAAGTTTTCTGCATAGCCATCTTTAACATTTTTAATCTGCCCCTTTTTACCTTGATTTTTTAAATCCTTGATAAAAATTACTTCCATATTATTCTCCTTCTTCTTTTATAAGTTTTTTAAGTTCCTGTTCAACTTTGCTTATAGTTGTATTTTCAAATACAGCGGCTCCGCTGGTGATATCTCCTCCTCCGCCTAACTTAGATAGTATCTTTCCTATATCATAATTTCCTAAACTTCTTGCACTTATGGCAATAGTATCTTTATTAACTTTACCAAGTACAAAAGATGCTTCTATATTGTTAAAAAATAATAATGTGTCTGCTACTTTTGCCAAGTCTTCTCTTCTGTACTGTGTATATGGTGTTGCTTTTGTAAACGCAATATTTCCATTTATAGTTTCAATCTCAGACATTAACTTTTGTCTTTCTGTATATTCTTCTATATCTTGCTTTAATAAATATTGTACTTTCTTTGCACTTGCGCCAAGGCTTGCTAGGTAATATGATGTATAGTATGTCTCAGCTTTTGTATTTAATGTATAATTGTTGGTGTCCAATACTATTCCAGATAATAATATTGTCGCATAATAAGAATCTATGTCTACATCATAATATTCAATTAAATTTGCTATCATTTCACATGTACTAGATATCTTATTATCATTTATAATAGTTGCTTTTTTTATAGTTGATTTTCCTAAATCGTGATGATCTATAATTAACTTTTTTTCTATCCTATTTAGTACTTCTTTGCTTTGAACTAATTCGGTTTTATTTGTATCTAGTATTATTAATAAATTCTTAGAAGCATTTTTGTTGACATAATCATTTAAATTTTCACTTCTAATAATATCTACACAGCCTTCTAATTCTCTTAGTACCTTTTCTACCCCTTTTTCGTGGATTTTATCATCAATTATTATATGGCAATCTTTTCTTTTTCTTTTTAGAAGCATATACATTCCTATTTGACTACCTAGCGCATCTAAGTCTAAGTTTTTGTGAGCCATAAGAAATATTGTCTTTGAGTTTCTTATTAACTTATTTATTTTTCTTCTTTCTTTAATAATGCCCATATTTCCTCCTATAAAATCCCATTATTATTATATAATAAATATATATATTTGTCTAACAATTTGATTATATAAAAAAAATAAAAATGTAGTAAAGAATCTACATTTTTATCTTGTATATGGTAATAGTGCTATTGCTCTTGCTCTTTTAATTTGTCTTGAAATAAATCTTTGATGTTCAGCACAGTTTCCAGTAACACGTCTTGGCAATATTTTTCCTTTTTCATTTATATATCTTTTAAGTGTTTCTGCATCTTTCCAGTCAACTGGCTTTCCAGTACACATAGCACATACTTTTTTCTTTCTACGATTGTTAAATTCTGCCATATTCTTTCCTCCTTTTTTATTAAGATTTAGAATGGTAATTCATCATCGCTTATTTCTATGTTTGCTCCAAAATCAGCAAATGGATTACTATCTACATCTGTTCCTTTTGGCTCTGGGTTATCACCAAAGTCGTAAGGTGTTGGCTCTGCATTATTTGTTGCAGAACTTTTAATATTTCCTGCCCCGTTTGAAGAATTCTTTGAACCTAAAAATTCAACATTGTCTGCAACAACTTCTGTAACATATCTTTTTTGCCCATTGTTGTCGTCGTACGATCTTGTTTGAATTCTTCCATCTATTGCAACTTGACTTCCTTGTTGTAAATAATTTTTCACATTTTCTGCTTGTTTTCTCCAAACAACTATATTAATAAAATCTGCTTCTCTTTCTCCTTGTTGATTTGAGAAGTTTCTATTTACTGCAAGTGAAAACGTTGCAACTGCAGTGTTGCTTCCTGTATATCTTAATTCTGGATCTCTTGTTAATCTTCCTATTAAAAATACCTTATTCATTAATATACCTCTTTTTTATTATTCTTCAACTCTTACAACGATTGAACGTAGTAAACTTTCGTTAATTCTTGCAACACGATTAAATTCTTGTTCAGTCTCTGGATTTGCTTCAACAACAAACAAATAGTAATATCCAGTATTAAACTTCTTAATTTCATAAGCTAACTCTCTTTGTCCTATTGCTTTTTCCTCAATAATCTTTGCTTTTGAATCTGTTAAAACCTTTTTCATAGATTCTGCTGTTTTCTTTATTTCAGCTTCTTCCATATCTGGTCTTACAACAAACATAATTTCATACTTATTCATTCTATACACCTCCTTCTGGACTTATGGCTATCAGTTGATAGCAAGGAGTATTTTAAATACTCGAGGGTATTATAACAAATAAAATCTTTATTGTCTAGATTATAAAAAAGAAAAAGTACATTTTTGTACTTTTTAAACGTTAAATCTAAAGTGACATATATCTCCATCTTGCATTAAATATTCTTTTCCCTCTAGTCTTGCTTTTCCTGCTTCTTTTACTTTTAATTCACTTCCGCACTCTATTAAATCATCATAAGACATAACTTCCGCTCTTATAAAACCTTTTTCAAAATCAGTATGAATTATTCCTGCACATTGTTTAGCATTCATTCCTTTTTTGAACGTCCAGGCTCTTACCTCATCTTTTCCTACCGTAAAATATGTTGCAAGTCCTAAGATGTCATATGTAGCGGTTATTAACTTATTCAATCCAGATTCTTCTATTCCTACTGCTTCTAACATTTCTTTTTTTTCTTCTTCTGTCATTTCGCTAATTTCTTCTTCAACTTGTGCACATAGACTTACTACTTTTGAGTTCTCTTTTTTTGCATATTCTTTTACTTTGTTAACATATTCATTATCTGGATTTCCTAATTCTTCTTCTTTTATATTTGCAACATATATAATTGGCTTTTGTGTTAAAAAACTATAGGATTTGATTACTTTTTGTTCTTCTTCACTGAGTTGAATTTGTCTTATCGGTTTGTTTTCTTCAAGTGATTTCTTACATTTTTCTAAGGTTTCAACTTCTAATAAATCATCTTTGTTTTTTGTAGTTCTTGCTTTTTTAGATACTTTTTCTAATCTATTATTTATTATATCTAAATCGGCTATTGCTAATTCTAAATTTATTGTTTCTATATCTCTTATAGGGTCAACGTCTCCTTCAACGTGAATGATTTTTCCATCATCAAAGCATCTTACAACCTCAACTATTGCATCTGTTTCTCTTATATGTGACAAAAATTTGTTACCAAGTCCCTCTCCTTTGCTTGCTCCTTTTACTAGACCCGCAATATCCGTAAATTCATATGCTGTAGGAATAAACTTATTAGGACAATACATATCTTTTAATTTATTCATTCTTTCATCAGGAACTGTTACTACACCGACATTTGGTTCTATGGTTGCAAATGGATAATTCTCTGCTAAAATCTTTTGATTTGTAATTGCATTAAATAATGTTGATTTTCCTACGTTTGGTAGTCCTACTATTCCTGCGGTTAAACTCATTATTATTCCTTCTTTCTTTTTTTATTTCTTGATTTATTATATATAATATTTAGCTTTTATTCAAGAAAAAACACCTATCATTAGGTGTTATATGGTTGGATAAACCCCTGGGCCGATAGGTAATCCAATTATGTACCATAATACCACTAATAAAATCCAGGCTAATGATATTATTAAGCAGTATGGTGAAATAATTTTGAGTGATTCTCTTATTGTATATGGTTTGTTTTTCTTTAAGTTATAAATATTTAAATATCCAATATAAATTACAAATGAGGCAAGCAAAGGGGTAAATCCTTTTGTCATTGAATCTCCTGCTCTCATTACGATTTGCGCAAACTGTGGTGATATATTAGCTTGCATAAATGCTGGTACTATTACTGGTGAAAAAATCAACCATTTGCTTGCTGGTGATGTCAATACCAAATTTGATATAGCAATAAAAATTAGAGAAATAACAATTAAAGGTATACCATTAAAGGATATTTTTGAAAGAAGGTTCGCAAGCCATGCGGTGATAATCAATCCAATGTTTGTTTTTCTAAAAACTGAAATAAATTGTGATACCACAAACATTAGAATAAAGATACTACCAAGGTTAGAAAACTTTTTGCTTGCTTTTTCTATAATATCTCTATCGTTTGTAATTGATTTGCTTCCTATTCCATATGCTACTCCTGCCAACATGAAAAACATTGATACTATAAATGTAAATCCATCTTGAAAATATGAATTTGGGCCAAAAAGTTGATTTAGGTATGTATTTTCTTTCATGTCTAGTAGCAGTCCCGACCATGGTAGGTGAGGTATTAATGAATATATAAAAAATAATAAAAATAATATTGAAATAATTAAAGCATATCTTAATCCTCTTTTTTCATACTTATCTCGTTCCATTTGTTTTTGTTCAGCTTCTTCAATTGTTAATGATTGGTATTTTTCAGTTGGAGATAAATCCTCATCTCTTTTATACTTTCCTATTTTTGGAGCAATTATATTTTCAACTATTATTGTTCCAACTATCGATAATATGATTGTTGCAAATATTATAAATATAAGATTAGATGTTAATGAAATGTGTGATGTTTCATCAATAAGTCTTGCGGCAATTTTTGTGTAGTTTATCAATGAAACTTCTGTAGAACCAACAAAAATTGAAATACTGTATCCAAATGATACTCCACAAAAAGCTGTTATTATTCCTAAAATTGGATTCCTGTCATTTATAAAATAAATTAACGCAATTAGTGGAATTAAAATAGCATATCCGACTTCATTTATTAGTGATGATACGATTGAAATAAAAATAATAATAAATGTAAATAAATATTTTGGTATTTTGCTAACATGCCTTCTTGTAAGCATTTCAATGAATCCTGTTCCTTCTGCCACTGTTAGCCCAATTAATGATAATAATAATGTACCTAATGGTGCAAAACTTAAAAAGTTTTTTGCAGAATTACTAATGATATATTTTATTCCATCAAATGAAAATAAGTTCTCTACAGTAATTAGCACTGGCTCTAATTCATTTGTATTAGCATTTATTGTATTGTATGTTGCCTGCATTTGAAACAAGGACAATATTCCACTTAGCAGTACAATTAGAAATGTTAATCCAATAAAAACCGTTATCGGATGAAAATAAAACTTTTTTAATCTTAATTTTCCTGTTTCGTACATGAGTCCTCCTTTATTCCTTTATTTTTTTTATTTTTTTATTAAATTCAATTCTAGGAATGAGAACCGTTCTACCACAGTTAAGACATTTTATTTTTATATCTGCCCCTACTCTAACTATTTCCCATTCATTGGTACCACATGGATGTTGTTTTTTCATGATTACTTTTGTACCTAGTTTATAATTATTATTTTCCATTATGCACCTCTATTTGTGGATATGGTATTTTAATACTGTTAATATCAAATTCTTTTTTGATTTCTTTTCTTAGATATCTTTCTGTTATAAAGTGTTTCATTGGTTCTGTTTCTACAACAACTCTGTATATAACGCCTGAATCTGAAAGTTCTTGTACTCCCCATATCTCTGGTTCTTTGATTGCATAAGGGATTTTTCCTTTAATTCTTGTAAATAATTTTTCAAAGGCTTTTTCTATTTCACTTTCATTATTTTCATACGAAATACTGATATCTACTACAGCTAAGGAATTGTTACTACTGTAATTTATTATATTATCCATATAATGATTAGCTATAATCTTTGTTGCTCCTTTATAATTTACAATTCTTGTTGTTCTTAATCCTATCGAAGTCACTGTTCCCATAAATCCTTCTACTTCAATTGTATCTCCTACTTCATATTCTCCTTCTGTAATTATAGAAAAACCTGCAATCAAATCTTTTGCTAAATCTTGGAAGGCTAATCCAATAATTGCTGTTCCTATTCCTAGCCCTGCAATTATTGACTTTACTTCTATTCCCATTTGAGATAATATTCCTAGCAAAACACAAATAATTACTATGTATTTTATGATATTAAGTAATAATGATCTAATAGTATTAATTCTCTGAATTTGTGTTTTCTTTAATAATTTATTTTTTGTCGTTGACTTTACAACTACTCTTTTTATTATTTTGAATACTATTATACCTATTATTATATAAATTATAGAATTAATAACCTGATATAGACTAATTTTAGTATCAAAAAAATTTATTGTCATTTTATCTTCCTACCTCGATGTTCATTTCTTCAAGTAATCTATTTAGGTCATTTCCATTTGCAAAGCTTATTTCTATTTTATTTTTTTTAATTACTACCCTTGTACCTAATTTTTCACTTATTTCTTCTTGAAGATACTGATATTCATTCTGAGTCTTTATTCTCGGTTTTTGAGGATTACTTTTGATAATTATTGGTTCCTGTGATAATTCTTCTAGTTTTCTAACACTTAGGCCTTCAGATATTACTTTCTCTTCTAATTCTCTTTGTTGTTCACTATTATCTATTTTGCTTAGTACTCTTGCATGTCCCATTGTTATTTTCTTTTCATTTACGTCTGTCTGAATGGTTGGTGGAAGTGTTAATAAACCCAACATATTTGTAATGTGGCTTCTACTTTTTCCTAATCTTTTCGCAAGTTCTTCTTGTGTCAAAGATAATGTTTCTTGTAGTTTTTTATATGCTTGGGCTTCTTCTATTGCAGTTAAATTCTCTCTTTGAAGGTTTTCTAATAATGCAATTTCCATCATTTGAGTGTCATTGAAATCTCTTATTATTGCCGGAATTTCTGATAATCCTGCTAATTTAGATGCTTTTACTCTTCTTTCTCCTGCAATTATTTCATAACCTTTGATAGATTTTTTGATAATAATTGGCTGAAAAACGCCGTGTTCTTTAATGGATTCTGCTAATTCTGATAATGCACTTTCGTCAAAAAACTTTCTAGGCTGATATGGATTACTCCTTAGTTCATTTATGTTCACCATAGTAATTGCTTCTTTTGGTGTTTCATTAACAATCTTTTCTTCAACTGTACTATAATCCAATATTTCACTATTAAATAATTCTTCTAGTCCTTTACCCAAGGCTTTTCTTCTTGGGATTCCTGTCTCATTTACATTATTTGTTTCCATTTCTTTCAATCACTTCCTTTGCTAGATTAATATATGCTTCTGAGCCTCTGCTTTTTGGATCATATGCAATTATTGGTTCTCCATGTGATGGAGCTTCTGTTAATCTTACAAGTCTAGGTATTATTGTATTATAGACCTTTTCTTTAAAGAAACTTCTAATATCCTCTACAACTTCAAACCCTAAGTTTGTCCTTGAATCCAACATTGTTAATAATACTCCTTCTATATCTAGTGTTGGATTTAGTGTTTTTTGTGCTATCATTATTGTCTTTAACAATTGTGTTATTCCCTCTAATGCAAAAAATTCACATTGTACTGGAATTATTACTGAATTAGAGGCTGTTAGTGCATTTGTTGTTATTACATCAAGTGAGGGAGGACAATCTATTATTATATAGTCAAAACTTTCTTTTATGTCTACTAAGCTATTTTTTAGTTGTTCTCCTTTTTTAAAGCCTTTTTCCTGTCTGCTTTTTTCTCCTAATTCATTACCAAGCCCGGCTAGGTTTATTGTTGACGGTACAACATAAAACTTTTTATACTTTGTTTTAACCATTGCTTCTGTAATGTTGCATTCACCGATTAACACATCATATATACTTTTTTCTATTTCTCCTTTATTTATTCCTACACCAGTAGTTGTATTACCTTGAGGATCTAAGTCTATTAAAAGTACTTTTTTACCTAATACTGCTAGTGATGCAGAAAGATTTATACTTGTTGTTGTCTTACCTACTCCACCTTTTTGATTTACTAATGATATAACCTTTCCCATCTAATCACCCATTTTCCATTTTACCTATTAATTGTATCAAATAATATACTTTTTTGAAATGTTTTTGTAAAAAAAAGTAGATTTTTTAATCTACTCTTGATTATCCTTTTCTATTTTCAATATTACTTGATAAGATTTTGGAAAGTCCATCTCATCTGCATTAATTTTTATTCCGTGGCTTTTCAATTCTTCTATCAATCTATGTATTTTATCTATTGCTGTATTTACATTATATTCTTCATCACTTTCTGATGTATTTTTTTCGTCTGGTGTATTTTCTTGAGGTATTTGTATTGCTGTTAAATCTGGCATTTGGAAATAATCATCTGATTTCTTTTCTACTTTTGGTTCCTCCTTAACTATCTTTTCTGCCGGTGTCAATGGGGTTGAATTTGTATTTAATAGTCCATCTATATCTGAGGTAGGTGGTGGAGAAATAATTTTTGCTTCTTCCGATTTATTTTGATTATTTTCTTGAAGTACTTCATTATTTATTCCATTATAATTCATAAATTTTGCATCTTGATTATTTTCCTCCTCTATTGGTGGAGCAATTACTACCTTTCCATAATTTGCTGAATTATCTTCTACAGCATCTGTTGTGGGCATAAGTGGTTGGTTATTTAAAAATTCGTTAGCACTTGTTGTTTCGTTTGAAGATATTGCAATTTCTTCTGCTTTCTTTGGCTTTGGATATTTCTCATTTATCTCTTCTTCAAGCTTTCTAACACTCATTTTTTCATTTATTACTTTTTGTAGAAATTCTTTTTGTATATCTGCTGTTGGGATGTTTAACAATGCTCTAGCATGTCTTTCTGATATCTTCTCTTTTAATAATGCATCCTGAATTTCGTCTGGTAATGATAACAATCTTATTTTATTGGCAACTGCTGATTGACTTTTTCCCATTGTCTTTGCTAATTCTTCTTGTGTCATTTCATCTATTTCTAGTATTTTTTGATATGTTCTTGCTTCTTCTATTGCATTTAAATTTTTTCTTTGTAAATTTTCTAGCAATGCTACCTTTGAGCTTTCTTTGTCATCTAAATCTCTTATTATTGCTGGAATTTTTGTTTGACCGGCTAATGCAGATGCTTTGTATCTTCTCTCTCCTGCAATTATCTCATACTTTCCATTAACATTTCTAACTATTATTGGTTGTATTACACCATGCTCCTTTATTGAAACTGCTAACTCTTTTAGTGCTCTTTCATCAAATACTTCTCTTGGTTGAAATCTATTAGGTATAATATCATCTAAATATAATTGAACTACTTCATCTTTATCTTGTTCTGCCATGATATCTTCCCCTCTCTTTTATTCTTTTATTATCCTATGTTATCATTATAATTTATTTTTTATTATCTTTCAACTTATTTTTTTATAAAAAATTTTTAACTATATATTTATTTATTTTTTAATACTAGTAGTGCTCTTTTACTATTTTCAATAGGAAGGTTAAATTTTTCAAGTTTATATATTATATATTTGCTTTTTATTTTATTGATTACAGGCTTAATTAATTCGTCATCTACATTTCCTTTCATTGCAACAAAGAACCCATTTTGTGATACTAAATGCATAGTATATTTAACCAATTTTTCTATGTTTGCAACTGCTCTAGATGTTACAAGATCAAAACTTCCTTTGAAATCTTCTCCTCTTATATGGATTGCTTCTATGTTTTCTAGTTCTAATTCTTTGATTATCACATTTAAATAATCTATCCTTTTTTTTAAGGAATCAATTAATGTTATTTTTATATGTGGAAACAGTATTTTAATAACAATCCCTGGAAATCCTGCACCTGTTCCTACATCACATAAAGATTTAATTTTTTTGAGATCAATTACTCTATTTATTGTTAAACAGTCATAATAATGCTTTAAGTATACTTCTTTTTCTTCTGTTATTCTAGTTAAATTTATTTTTTTATTCCATTCAATAAGTAAATGATAAAAGTGATCTAGTTGTTCTAATTGTTTTTTGTTTGGTGTAATATTTATTTTTTTCAAATACTCTAGAAATTCTGTTTTATTCACTTTTTCCATACTCCTTTTTTAAATATACTGATAAAATTGAAATATCTGATGGGTTTACCCCACTAATTCTAATTGCTTGTGCAATTGTAGTTGGCTTAACCTCTTTTAATTTTTGTCTTGCTTCACTGGCAATATTTTTTATTTTATCATAATCTATATTATCTGGAATTTTTTTCTTTTCTAATTTTATTAGCTTTTCTGCCTCTTTATATGCTTTTTTTATGTACCCTTCATATTTCAAGTAAATTTCTGCTTGCTCTTTGATTTCTTTTTTATAATTGATTACTTCAAAATTTTCCAAAAAAGAAATTGATATCTCTGGTCGTTTAAGAAGATCATAATATGTCATTGTGGAAGTAGGAATGCTGATATTATTCATCACAAATATATTTTCAACTTCTTTTGTGACTTTTAATTTTTTTTCTTTTAATATTTCAAATAGTTCTTTTATCTCTTTTTCTTTTTTATTAAGTCTATTTATTTGTTCTTCTGAAATCAAACCTACGAGATATCCATATCTTCTTAATCTTTGATCTGCATTATCACTTCTTAACAATAATCTAAATTCTGCTCGACTTGTTAATAATCTATAAGGATCTCTTATTCCTTTTGTGATTAAATCGTCGATTAATACACCGATATATGCCTCATTTCTTTGTAGTATTAGTGGTTCTTTTTTTTCTAATTTTAAACTTGCATTTATACCTGCAATTAATCCTTGACATGCAGCTTCTTCATATCCACTTGTTCCATTTATTTGACCTGCTGTAAATAAATTTTCAATTATTTTTGTCTCTAGTGTCTTTTTTAATTGAGTTGGATAAATTGCGTCATATTCAATTGCATAACCGTACTTTATTATTTTTGCATTTTCTAGTCCTGGTAGTGAATGTACCATTTTCTCTTGAATATCTGGAGGCATTGACGTTGAAAAACCCTGAAGATATATATCATCATACTGTTTACTTTCTGGTTCTATAAATAATTGGTGTCTTTCTTTATCTTTAAACCTAACTACTTTATCCTCAATTGAAGGACAATATCTAGGACCAATTCCTTCTATGTCATCAAGAGCCCCGTACATGCTTGATTTTTTTAAATTATCAGTGATAATTTTATGTGTTTCTTTGGTTGTATATGTTAGATAACATGGTAGTTGTTCTTCAATCTTATATTGTGGTTCTAAATCAAAACTGAATGTTAATAACTTATCATCGCCTGGCTCCTCTTTTAATTTAGAGAAGTCTATTGTTTTTTTATCTATTCTTTGGGGAGTTCCTGTCTTTAATCTTATTATTTTAAAACCATATTCTTTCAGTTTATCACTTAAAAACTGCGATGGTTTTTCTCCATGAGGCCCCTGCCTAGTTCTTGTGTCTCCTACTAAAATGTCGGCCTTTAAATAAGTTCCTGTTGTCAGAATAACTATATCTGCGCTGATTTTTTTGCCATTTTCAAGAACTACTCCTTTTACTTTATTATTTTCAACTATTAAGTCCTCTACCATTGCCTCCATTATCTTTAAATCCTTCATTGTCTTCAACACATTTAGCATTTCTTTAGGATATTCTATTTTATCGCCTTGTGCTCTTAATGATTGTACGGCTGGCCCTTTGGCACTATTTAGCATTTTTATTTGGAGATGTGTTTTATCTGCAACTTTTCCCATGACTCCACCTAGTGCATCGATTTCTCTGACTACTATACCCTTGGCGCTTCCTCCTATGTGTGGATTACATGGCATATCAGCAATATTATTTATGTTACTTGTTATGAGAAGTGTCTTGTGACCTTTTTTTGAGGATGCGTAGGCTGACTCACATCCTGCATGGCCTCCTCCAACTACTATTATGTCATAATTCATATTTTCACTTCCTTAAAGTTGTTTTATTTTCCTAGACAAAATCTTGAAAACATCTCATCTAATAATTCTTCTTCATAGTTTGTTCCATTTATTTTTCCTAATTCTTCCCATATGTTTTTTATATCTAATTCTATAATATCTATTGGGACATTATTTTTTATGGATTTTTCTATATCTTTTATTCTTTGTAAACATTTTTTCAATATACTAATGCTTCTTGTATTACTTAAATATGTTGGATCCTTTTTTTCTATTTCGTGAATTTTAAATAGTTCAGTTATTTTTTCTTTTAGTGTGTCAATACCTTTATCCTCTAGAATACTTAACTCAACTATTCTTTCAGGTTCAACTTTTAATTTTTTTCTATCTAATTTTGTTTCTAAATCATTTTTATTTATTAAAATTAAATATTTCTTATTTTTTACTTTTTCTACCAATTCTTGTATATCATTAGTTATTTTTTCATTATTGTTTATCATAAGTAAAATTAAATCTGCGTTGTCTATTGCTTTTAAGCTTTTTTTCACCCCTATTGCTTCTATAACGTTTTGTGTTTTTCTTATACCGGCTGTATCTATAATATTGAGTAATATTCCATTTATAGATATTTGCCCTTCTACAATATCACGTGTTGTTCCTGCGATATCGGTAACAATTGCTTTTTCTTCTTGTAATAATGCATTTAATAGCGAACTTTTACCTACATTAGGCCTGCCTATTATTGATGCAGTAATTCCTTCTTTAATTAATCTTCCATTTTCTGTCTCGTTTAAAATCTTTTCAATTTTTGCTTTTAAATTTTTTATTTTAGGTATTAGTATTTCTTGTGTGATAATATCAACATCATCATATTCTGGATAATCTATATTTACATTTATATTGCTTATAATTTGTACCATATCGCTTCTTAATTCATTTATTAAATCTGATGTTTTTCCTTCAATTTGGTTGATTGCCATTTTTCTTTGGTTTTCTGTTTTAGCATTAATCATGTCCATTATGGCCTCTGCTTCTAACAAGTCTATTCTTCCATTTAAAAATGCTCTTTTTGTAAATTCTCCTGGTTCTGCAATTCTACAACCATTTTCTAATAATAACTCTAGTACTTTATTAGTTGCGGCAACTCCTCCGTGAGTGTTTATTTCAACAACATCCTCCATTGTAAATGTTTTAGGCTTTTTCATAACTGATACTAATACTTCATCAACTACTTTATTATCATCCATAATATGACCATAATTAATAGTGTGACTTTCTACTCTTAATAAGTCCTTTCCTCTGAAGATCTTATTAACATTAGTTATTGCATCTTCTCCACTAACTCTAATAATTGATATTGCCCCTTCTCCTAAAGATGTTGATATAGCACATATTGTATCATTCATGAACACTCCTCCTTTTTCCTGCTGATATTATAGCATATTACTCATAAAAAAAGAAGAA
Organism: uncultured Erysipelotrichaceae bacterium; assembly: GCA_902764545.1. Classification (GTDB taxonomy): domain Bacteria; phylum Bacillota_I; class Bacilli_A; order RF39; family UBA660; genus UBA3789. The sequence goes on from CACWWC010000001.1 coordinate 43,347, forward strand.
TTAATCTTCTTTTGGTTTTATGATTACACAGCGATTTGGCTCTTCTCCTTCGCTTTCTGTATAAATTCCCTTATAATTAGTAAGTGTATTATGAATTATTCTTCTTTCATATGAGTTCATTGAATCCATCTTTACTTCTACTTTACTCACTTTAACTTCTCTTGCAATTTTGCGGGCCAATCTTTCTAGTGACTTTTCTCTTTTTTCTTTATATTCATTTACATCAATATTAAATTTATAATTTTTTCCTAATTCTTTATTTAAATATTGACTAACAACAAGAGACAATGCTTTTAGATTTTTTCCATTTTTTCCTATTAATAATGCATCATTGTCTGAAAATATTATAAACTTTGGATATTCTTCTGACTTTTTTACTTCAATATTTACTGAAAAGCCCATTTCTTTTAACAAATTTGTTAAGTACTCTTTTATATCTTTTATAACATTTCTTTTTTCTATTACTTCTATTTCTACTTTTTTACTTTTAAATATTCCACCTTTTGATTCTCCTACTTCTCTAATAAACAAATTTTCCTCAACTTCTTGCAATTCTTCTTTTGCTTTTTGAATTGCGTCTTCTTTTGTTTTTCCAAAAAAGTTATGCTTTTCCATTTAATTCTTTACTCCTTTTCACTATTTTATTCTGACCTATTGTAAATAAATTAGATGTTACCCAATATATTCCCAATCCGGTTGGCATAAATAACCCTGTTACAACTATCATTGATGTCATCATCATAGGCATCATCTTCATCGTAGGATCATCCATATTATTTGCTGAATTCATTTTAAATGAGAAGAAGGTTGTTGCAGCTATTATAACAATCAGTATTAAATATGCATAAAATGTTGGTGAACTAATTCCTACAGAAGGCGTCGTTCCTAATTGTAAACCTAAAAATTTATCTTCAAATATAACAGGAGTTCTTTGTAGTGCTTCAAAAAATGCTATAAAAATCGGTAGTTGTATAAATGCAAATAAACAGCCTGACATTGGACTAATATGATATTTTTGGTAGACTGCCATCATTTCTTGTTGCTGCTTCATCATGGAATCTTTATCGGTTTTATTAGAATATTTTTTTTGAATTCGAGTTATTTCTGGTTGAGCTTTTTTCATAATTTCTGATTGCATTGCTGCTTTTTTCGTTAATGGATATGCGATAAGTCTTATAATCAAACTTATTATAATTACAGATATTCCATAATTTTTAACAAATCTTCCTAATTTAAGTAATACAAAAGCAAGCGGTTTTACAAATATTGTGGTCCATAATCCTTCATACTTTCCTGATGTTATTTTAAATTCACTACATTTTGGTAGTTTTTCAACATCAACTTTGTTATCTTTATATATTTTAATTGTATTTTTATTTGTTGGTTTACATAATATGTTTTTTGTTAGCGTTTGCCCTGTAGATGGATTTTTTACTGCTTGATTTTTGCTATTTGTTAATGTTTTCGTACATCCTGTCATAGATATCAGTAATATAAATAGTATAATTATGGTCCATAGATTTTTTTTCTTCATATTCCGTTCCTTTCACATAAGTGCTATATCAATTGTGAAAAATCTTTTTCTAGTTCACTAAAAGATTTATTAATTGCACCTTTTCTTAATATTATAATATAATCCTTACTAATATTGTAGTTTTTTTTGCAATTATCTACAATTGCTCTTATTTTTCTTTTGTATTTGTTTCTAAAAACAGCATTCCCTAATTTTTTACTAACGGATATTCCATATTTATTGTATGGAAGGTCATTTTTTAATGAGTATACAACATAACTTTGATTTTTTTTGCATTTTCCCTCTTTCATTATTTTTTCAAATAATTTACTTTCTTTTACTATATACTTCTTTTTCATTTTATCACTATCCTTTTATAGTAAAAAACCACTGTTTATCAGCGGTATTTTTATTTGCAAAGTCTCTTGCGCCCTTTACGGCGACGACGATTTAAAATATTTGTTTTCTTACGTGCAAAAAATCCTAATCTTTTGGCTTTTTTACGATTGTTTGGTTGATATGTTCTCTTCATTGCTTCCACCTCCCGACATAAATCTACATTATTATAATAACAATATGTCTGTTTTGTCAATTAAAACTTTTATTTTTAAAAATATAAACAATTTCAACATATATGTGGAATACTTTTTTAACACTTGTTATAAAAAAATTGTGGAAATTGTGGAAAATTGTCGAATACGTTGATATTATTAAGTTTATTTTGTGGATTAAATTGTGGATTTTTTGTGGATTACTTTTTTTAGGAAAAATATATTTATTTTTTTCACAATTTAATGTAGAATAAAACGTAATTGATTATTCTTGTGGGGAGATGGTAGATTGAATGTAGATATTATTTGGGATAAATTACTAAATAGTGTAAAAGATAAATTATCATCTCTTTCTTATAATACTTGGTTTAAGGAAACAGAGTTATATAGATTAGAAAATGAAAAGGCATATGTTATTGTTCCAATGCCCATTCATAAAAAACATATGATGGAACACTTTTCAGATATGATTAGCTCTTTATTATATGAAATAACAAATACTGAATATGATTTAGTTTTTTTACTGAAAGAGGAAATAGAGGAGGAAGAGGCTTTACAAAAAAAAGAAAGAAGTCAAGTCAATTCCAATTCAAACAGTTTTAGTAACTCTGGTGGATATAATGTTAATTCAAATTTAAATAATAATTATACTTTTGATAATTTTATTGTTGGAAATTCTAATAAATTTGCTCACGCTGCGGCCCTGTCAGTTGCTGAAAATCCTGGAAGAATATATAATCCATTATTTCTTTATGGTAACAGTGGAGTAGGTAAAACACACTTGATGCATGCCATTGGTAACTATATACAAAAAACACTTGAAAAAAAAGTTTTGTATGTAACTAGTGAACAATTTGTTGATGAATTTGTGAAAACAAATAGAAAAGATGAAAATGGTACAAATTTTAATTATGTTGAATTTTTCAAGGATAAATATAGAAATATTGATGTCTTAATAATAGATGATATTCAATATCTTGGTGGTGCTCAACAATCACAACAAGAATTTTTTCATACTTTTAATAATTTATTTAATGATAGTAAGCAGATTATAGTATCTTCTGATAGAAGTCCTGATGATTTAAAGCAATTAGAAGATCGTTTAAGAACAAGGTTTAGTTGGGGACTGAGAGTTAACATTTCTCCACCGGACTATAATTTGAGAAAAGACATTCTAAAAAAGAAAATAATTGCTGGAAGTTTTGAGAAAGATATTCCAGATGATGTTGTAGAATATATTGCTTCTAATATAGGCCCCGATGTTAGACATTTAGAAGGGGCCATAACAAGATTGATTGCATATTCAACCATTATGGGAGGAGAAAAGATAACATTAGATTTAGCAATCGAAGCACTTAAGGATTTTAATAATATGGGAGTAGTGGAAAAGAATGATGTCCACAGAATTCAAAAAATCGTATCAGAATATTTTCAAATTTCTGTTGAAGATATAAGAAGTAAAAAGAGAAGTTCTAATATCTCTTTTCCACGACAAATTGCTATGTATCTTTGCAGAACAATGACTAGTGAGTCTTTTCCAAAAATTGGAATTGAATTTGGTGGAAAAGATCACTCAACAGTTATGCATTCTGTCGAAAAAATTGAAAAAGAGATTCGAGAGAATAAGGACTTAGCAAATATTATAGAAAAATTAAAAAGCGATATTGGGATTGTGTGAAATTTTTAATTATAAACAATTTTTCCACAACTTAAAATTATTTTATTAGTTTAAATATAAGGATTTTGTTATTTTTAAACAATTTCCACAGTAATAATATAAATAACAAAGAAAGAAGGAATAAATATATGAAATTTACAATAAAAAAAGAATTATTATTTGATGCATTGTTAAAGGTCTCTAAGGCATTATCAACAAAAAACTTAATACCTGTTTTAGGGGGAATAAAATTTGAATTAAAAAAGAAGAAATTAATTTTAACTGCTAGTGATAATGATATTACAATACAGACAGTTATTGAAAGTATATCTGAAGATGAATTTAAAATTGAGAGTGAAGGAAGTATTATTATTCAAGGTAAATATATATTAGATATTGTGCGTAAATTACCTGATAAATATATTAATATTGAAGTTATTGATGAATTGAAGATTCTTATTTATACTGAGAATAGCGAATTTAATTTAAATGGCATAAGTGAGTCTGAGTATCCAAATGTAGGATTAGAAGAAAGTAAGAAAAAAATTGACATCAGCGCGGGGGTTTTAAAAAATATTGTTAGTCAAACAGCTTTTGCTACATCAAATGAAGAAAGCAAACCAGTATTGACAGGAATTAATTTTAATATTGTTGGTGATATTTTAGAATGTAATTCTACGGATTCATATCGTTTAGCAAGAAAGGTAGTTAAATTAGATAAGGTTAGCGATGAAGCATATAATATTGTTATCCCTAGCCATAATCTTCTTGAATTTGTTAAGATTGTTGGAGAGGATGAAGATATAGTTGAATTACATATATTTAATAATAAAATATTATTCAAAAAAGATAATTTAAAATTTGAATCAAGATTAATAAATGGCACTTATCCTAATACCTCCAATTTATTGCCAGAAGATTCCTTATTGATAGTGAGTACTAATTTGAATGATTTTTACAATGTTATTGATCGTGTTAGTATTTTAACTAGTGATAAAGAAAAAAACATTGTTACTTTAGAAACCAATGGTAATATATTGGTCCTAAAAAGTAGTTCTGTTGAAATTGGAAGAGTTGAAGAGAAAATGAATATTATAAAAAATAATGAAGAGGACATAAAAATATCTTTTAGTGCTAAATATATGATGGAAGCTTTAAAGAGTTTTTCCACAGAAAATGTTAATTTGCATTTTGTAGGTGATGTTAAGCCTATATTAATTAAATCTTCCGAGGACGAAAGTCTTACCCAGTTAGTTTTGCCTATTAGAACGTATTAAAAAATATCCACAATAATTGTGGCTTTTTTTTCGCTTTTTATATTATTAATGAAATTTGTTGAAAAAAAAAGTAATTTTCTACAAATTTTGACAAAATTCTACATTTTTATTTGGTATTAATATTTGTGGAAGCCTTACTTCGGCTTCCAAGAAGGGGGATTCAATTGAAAATGAAGTATGAAATTAGTAAAGGTACTTTGGCTATTATTCCAAATGAAAAAAATAGTAGTCTGGTATATGAAGATGAGGAGAGGTATGTTGTAAATGAAAAACCATTTAATATCATGGACTCAAGTTGTAGATATTTTGGTAGTTCATATGAGGGAAGAAAAGAAGGCGCTAAAAGTATTTTAGGAGCAGAGTATAAAGTTCCAATTGTAGTAGAAGATTCTGAAAATCTAATTGTCTTTCCTACAACATCACCTTATGCAGATGACTGTGCATGGATATCTTTAAGAAGGGTGCATAATATTTATAAAATAGATGCTAATAATAGTAGGGTAGTATTTGATAATAATAAAGAAATAATTGTACCATGTTCTTTCAGAAGCCTTGAAAATCAGTTATCAAGAGCATCAAGACTTGATTTAGTACTTCGAAACAGAAAAAATAGTTAGAGATAACTATTTTTTCGTGCTTTTTATGGCCTTTTATGATATCATATTAATGTATGTATAGGAATACCGTAATAGGGGATAGGTGATTATATGAGTCTTTTTAGCGGGTTTAAATGAAAGTAACTAAAATTAATTTGATAAATTTTAGAAATTATTCTAAAGTTAATATATCTTTATGTAATAATATGAATATTTTTGTAGGAGATAATGCGCAAGGAAAGACAAATATGCTTGAAGCAATAGTAATTCTTGCTTTAACAAAATCACATAGAATTGGATTTAATCCTAATATTATAATGTTTGAAAAAAATAAATGTAAAATTAATGGAACGATAAAAAAAAATAAAATAATTACAAAATTAGGTATTGAAATTACTGAGAAAGAAAAAAAACATTTTATTAATAATAATTTGATAAAAAGAGTATCTGATTATATTTCAAATTTAAATGTTATTGTCTTTACTCCTGATGATTTAGAAATTGTAAAGGGTTCTCCCAGCGTAAGGAGAAATTTATTAAATATTCAATTATCTCAGATTTCAAGTGAATATTTAAAAACATATAATGAATATAATAAACTTTTAAAAACTAGAAATGAATATTTAAAAATACTTTTTAATAATAATATTGCGGATATAAATTATCTTGATATTATTACCGATAAACTAATTGAAAAAGCAATTTTTATTTATCAAAAAAGAAAAGAGTATATTGATTTAGTAAATGTTAATTTCAATAAAATTTTTAAAGAAATATCTGGAACTAGTGGAATAGCAGTTAAATATGTTACTAATGTAGATTTTTTAGATTTTGATTATGAGACTATTAGAAAAAAATTAAAACATATTTTCAAAAAAAATTATAATAAAGAGCTAAATTACGGAATGACTATATATGGTCCTCATAGAGATGATTTTTATTTTGATTTATTAAATAATGATTTAAAATATTTTGGATCTCAAGGACAGCAAAAATTAGCGATACTTTCTTTTAAAATATCAGAAATATCAATCTTTAAGGAAATAAGTGGATATTCACCTGTATTATTACTTGATGATATATTTAGTGAGTTAGATATAAAGAAAAGGAATAGATTGCTAAAATTAATTAACATCGATGATGTTCAGAGCATTATTACAACAACTGATTTAAAAAGTATTAATAAAAAATATATTGATAATGCATATATTTTTTGTGTTAAGAATGGTCAAATTGAAAGAAAGTAGGGATTATTATGGAAGATACAAAAGTAGAAAAAGAGTATGACTCTTCTGCCATACAAGTATTAGAGGGGTTGGAAGCTGTTAGAAAGAGACCTGGTATGTATATAGGTAGTACTAGTTCTAGAGGTCTTCATCATTTGGTATGGGAAATAGTTGATAATGCTATAGATGAAGCTTTAGCTGGATATTGTAAACATATTGAAGTAACTATATGTAAGGATAATAGTATTATTGTAAAAGATGATGGACGAGGTATACCTGTTGATATTCATCCAAAGACGGGAAAGAGTACAGTAGAGACTGTCTATACAGTGCTTCATGCAGGAGGAAAATTTGGAGGCGGAGGATATAAAGTTTCCGGAGGTCTTCATGGTGTTGGAGCTAGTGTTGTTAATGCACTAAGTGATTGGCTAGAAGTTAAGGTTTATCGTGATGGAAATGTTTATTATCAAAGATACAGTAGAGGAGGACATCCTGATAATGATTTGAAAATTGTGGATAGTTGCGATAAGGATAGAACCGGTACAAGTGTGCATTTTTTACCAGATGATGAGATTTTTACTGAAACTACAGTATATGACTATGAAATATTGAAAACAAGGCTTAAAGAATTGGCATTTTTAAATAAAGGCTTAAGAATAACTCTTTATGATGACAGAGAGGCAGATAAAAAAGATTCTTTTTGTTATGAAGGCGGGTTAGTTGAGTATGTAGAGATGCTTAATAAAAATAAAAATCCAATTCATGAGACAATTGTTGATGTTGAGGGGGAAGAAAAGGATATCAAAGTCGAAGTTGCTTTACAGTATAATGAGACATATAATTCTAGTATTTATTCTTTTGTTAATAATATTACTACACCAGAGGGCGGAACACACGAAGATGGAGTTAGAAGAGCATTAACAAGAATATTGAACAGATATGCTCAAAATAATGGATTTTTAAAAGAAAAGGATGATCCGTTGACTGGTGATGATGTACGAGAAGGGATTACAATGATTATTTCAGTTAAACACCCTAATCCACAATTTGAAGGACAAACTAAAACAAAACTTGGAAATAGTGAGGTTAGAGGTGTTGCAGATAAGGTTTTTTCAGAGTCATTTGAAAGATTTTTGATGGAAAATCCTGATCAGGCAAAAGTAATTATTGATAAATCAATGACTGCAAGTAGAGCTAGAGTTGCAGCAAAAAAAGCACGTGAATTAACAAGAAGAAAAGGGGATCTTGATGTTACTAATTTTTATGGTAAATTATCTGATTGTAAGAGTAAAGATGCATCTGTATCAGAGATATTTTTGGTAGAGGGAGATTCTGCCGGGGGCTCTGCTATTAAAGGTAGGGATTCTATGACACAAGCAATACTTCCATTACGAGGAAAAATATTAAATGTAGAAAAAGCAAGACTAGATAGAGCTTTGGGAAATGAAGAAATTAGAACAATTATTACTGCTTTTGGAACTGGAATTGGTGACGAGTTTGATTTATCAAAATTAAGATATCATAAAATAATAATTATGACTGATGCTGATGTTGATGGTAGTCATATTAGAGTTTTACTTTTGACATTATTTTATCGTTTTTTCAGACCAATTGTTGAGGCCGGGCATGTATATGCTGCACAACCACCTTTATTTTGTATTAAACATGGAAAAACAATTAAATATGTTTTGAACGAAGAGGAAAGAGATGAATATTTATCAACTTTGAATCAAAATACAAAATATGAAATAACTCGTATGAAGGGTTTAGGAGAAATGGATGCTGAGGAGTTAAATGAAACAACAATGGATATTAAATCTCGTGTTTTAAGACAAATAACTGTGGAGGATACTATTGCAGCTGATGAGGTCTTTTCAAAGTTAATGGGTGAAGAAGTTGAGCCTAGACGTGAATTTATTGAAACAAATGCGCCATACGCAAATAATTTAGATATTTAGGAGGTTTATAAAATGGATAGATTAGAAAAAAATAATATTGTACAAGAAGTGCAGGACTCATTTTTAGAGTATTCCATGAGTGTTATTGTTGCACGTGCTCTTCCAGACTTAAGAGATGGATTAAAACCTGTTCATAGACGTATTTTATATTCGATGTATGAATCTGGATATACTCCTGATAAACCTCATAAGAAGAGTGCAAGAATTGTTGGAGATGTTATGGGTAAATATCATCCTCATGGAGATTCTTCAATTTATGAAGCTATGGTTAGGATGGCTCAGGATTTTTCATATAGATATATGTTGGTTGATGGACATGGAAATTTTGGTAATATTGAAGGATATGGTGCAGCAGCAATGAGATATACCGAATCGCGTTTATCAAAAATTTCGTTAGAATTATTAAAAAATATTAATAAAGATACTGTTGATTTTATACCAAATTTTGATGAGAGTGAAAGAGAGCCCGAGGTTTTGCCATCAAGGTTTCCAAACATTTTGGTAAATGGTACGACAGGTATTGCAGTAGGAATGGCAACAAATATTCCACCACATAATTTAAGTGAAGTAATTGACGGTTGTGTAGCTTATATTGACAATCAAGATATAGATTTAGATGAATTAATGAAATATATTAAAGGTCCTGATTTTCCTACGGGGGCAACAATTTTAGGTAATAGTGGTATTAGAAAAGCATATGAAACAGGAAGAGGAACAATAACAATAAGAAGTAAAGCAACAATAGAAGAAACGAATGGCAGACAATATATCATTATTGATGAAGTCCCTTATGGTGTTAATACATTAGAATTAAAAAATAAGGTTGCAGAACTTGTTCATAATAAAACAATTGAAGGTATTGCTGATTATCACTCAGATTTAAAAAATGGAATTAAAATCACTATTACATTAAAAAAAGATGCAAATGCGCAAGTTGTATTAAATAAATTGTATAAGCATACTCAATTTCAGACAACATATGGAATTATTTTCTTAATGTTAGATCAGGGAGTACCAAAAACATTAGGATTGAAAGATATAATCTCAAAATATATAGATTATCAAAAAGAAGTAATTATTAGGAGAACAAAATTTGATCTTGATGTAGCTGAAAAGAGAGTTCATATTTTAGAAGGATTGAAGATTGCTTTAGATAATATTGATGCTGTTATAAAAGTGATTAGGGGATCTAAATCAGATGAAGAAGCAAGGCAAGGATTAATAAATGGTTTCTCATTAACTGAAATACAAGCTAATGCAATACTAGAAATGAGATTACGTCGTTTAACTGGTTTAGAGCGCGAAAAAATAGAAAATGAGCTTAATGACTTACTAAAATTAATTGATGATTTAAAAGCGATTTTAGCTAGCGATGAAAGGATATTAGAAGTAATTAAGAATGAATTGTTGGAAATTAAACAAAAATATGGAGATGAGAGAAGAACAAATATTGATATGACTGCTATTGAATATATTGAAGATGAATCTCTTATACCAGAAGAAAATGTAATTATTAATTTAACAAAAAATGGTTATATAAAAAGATTGAGGACTGATACTTACAAAACTCAAAATAGAGGAGGAGTGGGAATTAAAGGTATGACCACAAATGAAGAAGACTTTGTGGAAAGAATTTTATCTATGAGTACACATGATTATTTATTATTCTTTTCAAATAAGGGAAGAGTATATAGAATTAAGGGATATGAGGTTCCAGAGTTTTCTAGACAGTCAAAGGGTTTACCAATTGTAAATTTATTACCTTTAGAGAAAGATGAGAACATTAGTTCGATATTAAGCGTCAAACCTAATGATGATTTTACTAAATATTTGCTATTTTGCACGAAAAAAGGAATTGTTAAAAGAACTGCTATTGAAGAGTTTGATAATATTAGAAAAGGTGGAAAAATAGCGATTGTTTTGAGAGATGATGATGAATTAATTAGTGTAAAAAAGACCTGTGGAAAAAATGAGATTGTTATTGGTGCAAGTAATGGAAGAATGGTTAGGTTTGATGAAAATGAAATTCGTTGCATGGGAAGAAGTAGTTCTGGTGTTAAAGGTATAGAATTAGATGGAGCTATTGTTGTTGGTGCAGATGCTGTTGAATCTGGACATATGGTTTTAATTGTTACGGAGAATGGATATGGGAAGAAATCTTTAATTGATGAATATAGATTAACGCATAGAGGAAGCAAAGGTGTTAAAGCATATAATGTTACTGAAAAGAATGGAGTAATGGTTTCTCTAAAATGTTTTAATCCAAATGCTGAATTAGACTTAATTATTATGACAGATAGTGGAATAATCATAAAATTACCATTAGAGCAAGTATCAACATTAAAAAGAGCAACGCAAGGAATTAGATTGATGAATCTAAAAGATGATCAAAGAGTTTCTACTGTTGCTTTAGTGGAAAAAGAGGATATTATTGAAAATACAGATGCTGATGATAATAATTCTTGATTTATGAATAAAAAGCAAAGACTATTATTAGTCTTTGTTTTTTTATAATTATATGTTTCACGTGAAACTTTTTCCACAGTTTTTGTTATTAAATTTATATGAAGATTTAACTTATTTTAATTATACTTTTAAATTTCCACAAAAATAGTATTTATTTTATTAATTAATTATTTTTCTTAAAGATATTATTTCAATTGTATTACTATATTAGACTTTTTTACATAATAAAAGCATAAACTTCAATAATTTAAAATTGTAAAATGATATTTTTTAAGTTTGGAGATTTAATTATCTATTAGAAAAGACGTATAAGATGTTAGAAAATTATAAAAGTATTAACATTATTTTTAATTTTTAAGAATTAATAATTAATCACTTTTGTTAAGCTTAAAATATTCTTTATATAATAACTTAAATCCTAAAAAAGATTTAAAGTTTATTTATGATATAAATCTAAAAATAAAATTAAAATGAGTTTTGAATGATTACAATAATGAAAATTATTTCCCGGGAAATAATTTTTATTAATTAAAAATCACCCTATGTATATTATATTTTTTCAAAAAAATTATTTCCCAAAATTATTTCCCAAAATTATTTCCCGGGAAATAATTCTTATTTATTTAAATGTATTAGTGATTTATAATTTTTAAATATTTATTTTTCCACAATAATTGTGATTTTTTTTATGATTGTTATTTGTTAAATTCTTAAATATATTTTATCCACATTAATTGATTTGCTTTTAATATGGCTAATAAGTTGTAATGTTTCACGTGAAACTTTTCACATTTTTTATTTACATTGATTTTTATTTATAGTAAAATATATTCGTGCAATAAAAGTGTCTGAAATAGGTCAGGATTGGAAAATAGCAGCCTTAAGGTCCAACTTTTATGTGCACATTTTTATTTGGAGGAAATATGAACTTAAAATATATGGATTTGGCATTTATGGAGGCAAAAAAAGCTTATGATAATAATGAAGTGCCTATTGGAGTGGTTATTGTTAAAGATAATTCTGTATTATCTTTATCCTATAATAAGGTGGAAACCAATAATTGTGCAATTTACCATGCTGAAATACAAGCTATAATAGATGCTTCGAAAAAAGTTAATAATTGGAGGTTAGATGGATGTGATATGTACACTACTTTAGATCCTTGCCCTATGTGTGCTGGTGCAATCAAGCAGGCAAGGATTAGTAATGTTTATTCTGCATTAAGTACTACATCTAATATTAATCGTACTATTATTAATGACATTTTTACATGTGCGGATTCAAGTAATCCTTCTGTTAATTTTATTTCTAATATATCTCCTGACAGGGCAAAAGTTCTTTTATCTGAGTTTTTTCAAAAGCAAAGAAAAAAATAATTTTTTTATGTTATAATATCATTTATAAATGTGAGGTGACTATTTTATGTATCATGCTTTATATAGAAAATATCGTCCTATGGATTTTGATTCTGTGGTTGGACAAGATGCTATTATCAAAACTCTAAAAAATTCTATTAAGAATAATGTTTTTTCACATGCATATATGTTTTTTGGTCCACGTGGTACTGGGAAAACTACTGTTTCTAAAATTTTTGCTCGTAATATTAATTGTTTATCTCCAATTGATGGTATGGCTTGCAAAAAATGTGATTCATGTGAGATTTCTTTTTCTGATAATTGTGTGGATATTATTGAGATTGATGCTGCATCAAATAATGGGGTAGATGAAATTCGTGAATTAAAAAATAATATTAATTTAGTTCCTTCGCAACTTAAATATAAAGTATATATTATTGATGAAGTACATATGTTATCAATTGGTGCATTTAATGCATTGCTTAAAACCTTAGAAGAACCACCAAGCCATGTTATTTTTATACTTGCTACAACTGATCCTCAAAAAGTTCCTGAAACGATTGTTTCTAGATGTCAATGCTTTTCTTTTAAACGTATTTCTGAAGATGATATAAAATCTAAAATTTCTGATGTTTGTATAAAAGAAAATATTGATATTGAAAGCTTAGTTGTGGATAAAATTGCTATGCTTTGTGATGGTGGATTACGAGATGCATTAGGTTACTTAGATAAAATGGTTTCTTATTCTGATTCAACTATTACTATTGGTGATTTTAATGATGTAAATGGAATTGTTGATGATAGTGATTTAAATAATTTCTTAAAGAATATGCTGATTGGTAATTTTAGTATAGTTTTATCTGATATTTCACGATTTAATTCTTGTGGAAAAAATATTATTCAGGTTATTGTCCAATTAATTAATTACATAAGAGATTTAATTGTGGACTACTATCTTTCTGGAATTAATAATGAGTGTTTTTCTATGTCTTTATTACAAGAACTTGTAAATCTATTAAATGAAAAACTTGTCGATATAAAAAAAAGTGGTAATCCAAAAATTTATTTTGAGATGTTGATTTTAAAATTTATTAATGATTTTGTTAAAAATGATTCAAAATTTTTTCAACAAGTTAATACAAATATTGATAAAGATAATAATTTTATTACAGATTTAAACAATAACGACTTAACTACAGAACTTAATTCTGATAGTAATGATAATGAAAATGAAGATGGGAATAGTGAAAATGTTATAGCTAAAAATGTTTCTAATAAGGATTTTTCACCATCCAAGATAATTAATTTAAATGAAATTATTTCATGCAGGATTAATAATACCATGGCTACTGCTGATAAATCGTTGTTAAAAAATGAAATTGAAAAGTTCTCATTACTAAAAGATTATTCGTTTGATCAAAATATTGGTTCTTTAGTTAATTCTTTATTAGATTCTAAAATACGAGCTTGTGGAAAAAATAATATGATTATCAGCTATTCATCAGATGGTTTTGTTTCTCAGAATTTAGAAAATATCATCAGTCTAAATGATGTTTATAATAAAATAACTAATTCTAATATTAAAATTGCGATTGTTACTGATAAAGAATGGGAGAATATTAAAATAGATTATATTTCTAGGATAAAATCAAATAATCCATATCATGAAGTAGAGGAACCAGATTTTTTATTTGAAGATAGTTTAAAAAATGATATAATAAGTAGTAGTGCAATTGATTTATTTGGTAATGATATTGTAGAATTTGAATAAAGGAGTGTTTTTATGAATATGCAAGCTATGTTAAAACAGGCACAGGCTTTACAAAAAGATATGTTGAAAGTTAAAGAAGAGATTGAAAATACCGAATTTGTTGGTGAAAGTTCTCTTGTGAAGGTTACAATAAAAGGAAATCATGAGGTTGTTAAAGTAGATATTAATTCAGATGATAGTTTTGATAAGGATGATTTGGAGGTTTTGCAAGATATGATTGTTGTAGCATTTAATGATGCTAATAAAAAATTAGATAAATTAACTGAATCAAAGATGGGAAAATTTGGGAATATACCCGGATTGTTTTAGTTTATGTTTCCTGATAGTTTAAGAAATCTAATTGAAGTCTTTAAATATTTACCTGGAATTGGAGATAAAACTGCAGAACGTTTTGCTTTTTCTATTTTGGATTTAGATGATGATCAGGTTAAATTATTTCAAGATAGTTTGGGTGAAGTAAAATCAAAAATACATCATTGTTTAATTTGTAATGTTTTAACAGATGATGATATATGCTATATTTGCTCAGACGATTTTCGCGACAAAAAAGTTTTATGCGTTGTAGAAGATGTTAAAAGTGTTTTTTTATTTGAAAAGATGGGTATGTATAAGGGAAAGTATCATGTATTAGATTCTTTAATCTCACCTTTAGATGGAATTAATCCTGAAGATATTGGTATTGATAAACTGCTTGATAGAATACATAATGAGGGGTTTAAAGAATTAATATTTGCTTTTAAACCAAGTATTGAAGGTGAAACAACATCTTTATATATTAAGAAGATTTTGGATGGTATTGATATTAAAGTGACAAGACTTGCAAGCGGCGTTCCTATTGGTGCTGATATAGAGTATGTTGACAGTCTGACTTTGGAGCGTGCACTAACTGATAGAAAAGAAATAATATAAATCTTTATTTTGTCATATCTTTTATTGAGGTGATTGAAATAAAGCTTTTTATTTATTTTTTTAGAAAAATTATATTAAGTTGTTTTATTATATATAGTTATAATTATATTGCTGTTAATTTTGGTTTTTTTTTACCAATAAATTTTATAAATATATTAATTGTTAGTATTTTAGGACCTTTTGGTTTATGTGGTTTGGCTTTCTTTAAATACTTTTTTCTATAAGGGAGGATTATATGAGTGATTCGATTGTAAAGAAAAATTTTATTAAATATATTAATGGAATCATTGCTTATAATAGAGTTTCACATGCATATTTAATAGAAGTTGATAACTATGATACAGATATGGATTATGTTTTAATGTTTATTAAAATGATATTGTTAAATATGTCATATGAAGAAGTTATAAATAGTAAGAATAAAATAGTAAATTTAATTGATACTGGAAATTATCCTGATGTTACATGTATTTCTACTGATGCTTCGGTGATAAAAAAATCCTTTCTTATTAATCTAAAAAAAGATTTTAATAATAAGTCGCTATTTAATAATAATAAGGTTTATATAATTAAGCAAGCTGAAAAATTAAACGATTCAGCAGCAAATACTATTCTTAAGTTTTTAGAAGAGCCTGAAGATAATATTATTGCTTTTTTACTAACAGATAATCGATATCATGTCTTAGATACGATAATTTCTAGATGTCAATTATTATCTTTAAAAGATAATGATTATGTTAATGATAGTACAGCAGATTCTTCTACAATAGATTTAATGGAAATGGTTTTTGAACCTAGAAACTTTTTTATTAATTATAATTCTTTTATAAAAGAGTCATTTTCTGAGAAAGAGTTATTAAAAAATTCGTTAATTTATATTGAAAATATTATATTAAATTATATTTCATCTGATGATTCAAATGATTTATTTACTGATTTTTATAATTTGTTAAAGAGATATAGTATTGATAAATGTATAAATTGTATTTCTATTATTGAGGATGAGCTGCCTAAACTTAGTTTTAATGTTAATTATAAACTTTGGTTGGATTCTTTTTTTTCAAGATTAATCGGAGGGTAAAGTATGATGGATGTAGTTATAGTTTCTGTTGCTGATATTAAAGAAGTGTTTTACGTTTCACCAAATTTAATTTCTTTAAATGTTGGTGACTATGTAATATTTGAAAGCGAGCTTGGGTTATTAGTTGGTAGTGTTATTAAAGCTTCTTATAAGGAAAAGAGGAATAATCTTGTATTACCATTGTATAATGTTTTAAGAATTGTTAATGATAAAGATATTAAGATTATAAACAAAAATAAAGAAATTATGAAAAAATCCTTAAAAGATGCTAAAAAAATCAGCTCAGAATATGGACTGGATATGAAATTTATTGATTCTTATCTTACTTTTGATAATAAGTTATTAATTTTTTCTTTTGTTTCTGATGAAAGAATTGATTTTAGAGATCTAGTAAAAAAGTTAGCTCAAAAATATAAGAAACGAATTGAACTAAGGCAAATAGGTGTTAGGGATAAAGCAAAAAAAATCGGCGGATTAGGACCATGTGGGCTATTCTTGTGTTGTAATTCGTTTTTAACTGATTTTAATAGTGTTTCTATAAACATGGCGAAAAACCAAATGTTGGCTTTAAATCCTAGCAAAATAAATGGTATGTGTGGTAGGTTGCTATGTTGTCTAGGGTATGAAAATGAAACTTATACAATCTTAAAAAAAAGTTTACCTAAAGTTGGATCATCTGTTAAAACTCCAGATGGAATTGGTAAAGTTGTGAGTATTGATGTTTTCGCTAATACTTATTCTATTGATCTAGGTGATAATATGGTTGTTACTCTATCAGGTGAAAAAAGAGATGATTAGATTAGATGATGTTTTGGGTTATAAAAATTTAAAGATTTTTCAAGATTCTAATTTTTTTTCTTTTTCTCTTGATAGTATTGTTTTAGCAAATTATACTAGAATAAGGTTAAGAGATAGGAAGATTATAGATTTTTGTACAGGAAATGCCGTTGTTCCACTAATTTTATCTCAAAGATGTTCACATGCCATTGATTGTGTTGAGATTCAAAAAAGTTTATCTTTACTAGCATCTAAATCAATCTCTGTAAATAACTTAAACGATAGAATATCTTTGTATAATATGGATGTTAAAGATTTCTGTAATATTTCAAATAATCAGAGTAGTTATGATTTAGTGTTATGTAATCCTCCTTACTTTAAAAATAATGTTAATAGTACTAAAAACATTGTTTATGAGAAAAAAGTTGCAAGACATGAAATTTTGATTAGTTTGGAAGAAGTTATAAGATGTGCAATGAGGATTTTAAAAGATAATGGGTGTTTCTCGATGGTACATCGTACGGATAGATTAGTTGAAATAATTGATTTAATGAAAAAATATAATTTAGAACCAAAATCCATAAAATTTGTTTATCAAAGAGTAGATAGTCCTTCATCATTAGTTTTAATTCAAGCACAAAAAAATGGTAAAGTTGGTTTGACTGTGGAAAAGCCGTTAATTTTGTATAAACAAGATGGATCTATTTCGGAAGAGTATTCTTTAATTCAAAATGAGGTGATATAATGATTATTAATCAAAAAAGTTATGATAGCAAACCTTCTCTTTTTTTAATCCCAACACCTATAGGTAATCTAGAAGATATTACTTTGAGAGCAATAAATACTTTAAAGGGTGTTGATGAAATACTTTGTGAAGATACTAGAACTACAAGTACTTTATTAAATAAATATAAAATTAAGAAACGTCTAGTAAGTTGTCATGAATACAATGAACGTAAGATGATAGAATATGTATTATCAAAACTTAATGAGGGATATAATTTTGCTCTAGTTACTGATCAAGGAACTCCTATAATTAGTGATCCTGGTTATAGCATTTCTTCAGCTGTTATAAAAGCTGGATATAATGTTGTAAGTTTACCTGGTGCGACGGCTTTTGTTCCAGCACTTACCTCATCTGGACTTGAACCGGCTCCCTTTTTGTTTTATGGATTTTTGAATTCAAAAAACAGTAAACAAATGCATGAGTTGATGGCTCTTAAAGATATTAAAAATACCATTATTTTTTATGAATCTGTTCATAGATTGGTATCAACACTAAATAATATGTTGAATATATTTGGAGATAGGAATATTTGTATCTGCAGAGAAATTTCAAAGATTCACGAGGAATATATAAGAGGAAAAATTAGTGAAATTATTTCTTTTGTATGTGATTTGAAAGGTGAATTTGTTTTAATAGTAGAGGGAAATAAAAATAGTATTGATTATGGAGAATTAGATATTTCTGATCATGTAAAATTATACCTTGATGAAATGAGTGAGATGGATGCGATAAAAAAGGTAGCTAGAGAAAGAAATGTTGCGAAGTCAGTAATATATAATTATTATCATAATAGGAAGTGATATAATATGAAATTAATCGTTGGATTAGGTAATCCTGGAAATAGCTATGTTGATACTAGACATAATGTTGGTTTTATGATTTTAGATCAATATTTAAAAAATGTTAATTTGGATGTTGTCTGGTCTAAAAAGTTTGATGGTTTATTTTTTAAAACTAGAATAAATAAATATGAAGTAATTTTTCTAAAACCTCAAACTTATATGAATTTATCTGGTGAGTGTGTAAAGAAATTTATGGATTATTATGATATAGATGTAGATGATTTATTTGTTATTTCTGATGATTTAGATATTAACCTAGGTAATTTTAAATTAAAAAAGGGTGGCTCAAGTGGAGGTCATAATGGACTAAAAAATATTGAAACTATGATTGGTTCTAGTATGTATAAGCGACTTAAAATTGGTATATCAAATAATAAAAATTTAGATACTAAAGATTATGTTTTAAGCAAGTTTAATTATTCTGAGAAAGATATATTGAATAATACTTTTTCTTCTATAAATAATATTATAAATGATTATTTTATTTTTTCTTTTGATATGTTAATGAACAAATATAACCATAAAAATAGGTGATATTATGAATTTGTTTAAAGATTTTATTGATATAAGTTTAAAAAAAAACATTTGTCTTATTAATATGACTGATGAATTTTTTTGTGTTTTTTTAAAAAGTGTTAAAGAAAAATATAATTCTGGCATTTTAGTTGTAGTGGATTCTATATATGATGCTAATAAGATGTATAATATAATGAAAAATTATGAAAATGATGTTTTTTTATTTCCAATGGATGACTTTTTGACAAGTGAGGCACTAGCAATATCTCCAGATTTAATGATAAAAAGATTGGAGACTATTAATTCAGTTGTTGATAAATGTAATTGCATTATAATAACTAATCTTATGGGCTATTTAAGATTTTTGCCGAAAAAAAGTGTGTATATTGAAAATATTATTAATTTAAATGTTGGTGACATTATTGAACCTAAGTCATTGTCAGAAAAATTGTATAACTTAGGATATAGTATTGATACTATTGTAAATAAAACTGGAGAGTGCGCAATCAGAGGTTTTGTTATTGATGTTTTTCCAATTGATGAAGAATATCCTTGTAGAATTGAATTTTTTGATAATGAAATTGAATCAATAAGATTTTTTGATCCTGAAACACAAATGTCTATAAAAAAAATAGAAAATATTTCTATAAAACCGTATTCTGAGTTTATTTCAAATAGGGATGTTTTAAGTGAGCACTTTGGTAAACAAAAATTTTTGCAATTGTATGAAGAACCAGTGAATATATCATCTTATTTTGACAATGTTATAACATTTTTTAAAGACTATGATTTGTTGGAAAAATCATATGTAAATATTCTAAATGATATTTCAACCTATAAAAATGAAAAAGATAGTGATTTTTCTTATGATTATATGTTTAAGTTAAATAGTATTAATGTTGACTTTCCGGTATACTTTTCTTCATTAAATAATTATATCTCTTCTGATAAGTTTAATGATTTTTTTGATTTTAATATTTCTTCTATTAATAATTTTAATGAAGATGCAAATAGAATCAATGAGTTTATAAATAATTCGATAAATGAAAATAAAACCGTGATAATATGTCTTAAAAAACACCAAATAAGAAGTTTATTAAAATATTTAAATATGAAAATCTATGAGACGGATTTTTATAACATTAAAATGCATTCTGTAAATATAGTGGAAAGTGATAGTCAACAGGGGTTTATATATAATGATTTAATAGTGCTAACTGTGAATGAATTATTTAATATTAAAAGTACAAAAAAAAGATATTATACTAAATTTAAATATTCATCAACTATTAATGATATAAATAAATTAAATATTGGAGATTACGTGGTTCATAATGTACATGGTATAGGGAGATATAATGGAATAAAAACGCTTTGTTTAAATGATGTTGTTAAAGATTATTTAGAAGTTTTATATAAAGGTACAGATAAAATATATATTCCTGTTGAAAAAATAGATTTAATTTCTAAATATTCTGCTCGTGATGGAGTAGAACCTAAATTAAATAGGTTGGGTGGAAATGATTGGAATAAAACAAAAAGTAGGGTAAAAGCAAAAATTAATGATTTAGCTGATAAATTAATGAAGTTATATGCAGAAAGAGAATCAAGGAGGGGTTTTGCTTTTTCGAAGGATTGTGAACTTTCTGCTGAATTTGAAAATGCATTTCCTTATGATTTAACTAAAGATCAAAAAACAGCTATTGCTCAGATTAAAGATGATATGGAAAAACCAGTTCCTATGGATAGACTTTTGTGTGGTGATGTTGGTTTTGGTAAAACTGAAGTCGCTTTTGTTGCTGCTTTTAAGGCTATTTTAGATTCTAAGCAAGTTCTATTATTATGCCCGACAACTATTTTGGCTAGTCAGCATTATGAGAATGCTTTATTAAGATTTAAGGACTTTCCAGTAAATATAGCCCTTTTAAATAGATTTACTTCATCAAGTGATGTAAAAAAAGTATTAAAAGGATTGAAAGATGGAACAATAGATTTTATTATTGGAACGCACAGATTGCTTAGTGATGATATTTATATGAGAGATTTAGGGTTACTGATAATAGATGAAGAGCAAAGATTTGGAGTTGTGCACAAAGAAAAAATTAAGCAATATAAAGTAAATGTAGATGTATTAACATTAACTGCAACTCCTATTCCTAGAACATTACAAATGTCTTTAGTCGGAATGCGTAGTTTATCTTTAATTACTACTCCACCTGTTAATAGATATCCTGTACAAACCTATGTTATTGAAGAAAGTTCATCTATATTAAAAGATGCAATTTATAAAGAATTATCACGTAGTGGTCAAGTATATATTTTGTATAATCGTGTTCAATTAATTGATGATTTTTATAATAAAATTCATAATATTGTTCCTGATGCTAGAATTGCTATTGTTCATGGGCAAATGACCAAGAATCAGTTGGAATCAACATTATATGATTTTATAAAATATGAGTATGATGTATTAATTTGTACAACTATTATTGAGACTGGAATTGATATACCTAATGTAAATACTTTAATTATAATGGATGCCGATAAATTTGGTTTAAGTCAGTTGTATCAGATAAGAGGACGAGTTGGTAGAAGTGATAAATTTGCATATGCTTATTTGATGTATCAACCTTTTAAATCCTTAACAGAGAACGCTATAAAGAGACTAAATGTTATAAAGCAGTTTACAGAGCTGGGAAGTGGATTTTCGATTGCGACAAGGGACTTATCGATACGTGGAGCAGGTGATATTTTAGGCAGTGAACAAGCTGGTTTTATAGACAGTGTTGGTATAGACTTATATTTAAAGATGTTAAATGATGAAATAAGGAAGAGAAATAATGATGAAAATGTTATTGATAATGAAGATGATTCTAAACCTTTGATTAATGTTACTACACATATTTCAGATGATTACGTAGTTGATGATGATTTAAAAATTGAAATTCATAAACTTATCAATACTATTGATAATAAGAATAGATTTAATGGGGTAAAAAAGGAGCTAGAAGATAGGTTTGGTAAATTAAACAATGACATTTTAGTGTATATGTATGAAGAATGGTTTGAAAAAATTGCGAAAAAAATTGGACTGGTAAATGTTTTGCAAAATAAAAACTCAATTGAAATGTTGTTTCCAAGATTTTTGGTGGAAAAGATGAAAATTGATGATATATTTGAGGTTGCTTTTAATATAACACCATCGTTTAGATTTGTTAGTAGAGGTACTAATCTAGTTATAATTTTGGATATTATTCATCTAGATAAACATCCAATTTATTATTTGGTTGAATTATTGAATAAAATTAATGATAATTTAAATAACTCTATTGACTAAATTTCATTTAACTGCTAAATTGTTAATGCTAGGAGGATATTTGATGATAAGTGAATTTGAAGATATAAAAAAGCAACATGAACAAAGTTATAAAAAAGCATTAGTTGAAATAGTAAAGAATAATACAGATGTATTGGTAGATGAAGATATAAAAATTTTATTAAAGACACCTCCTCTTGATTCTATGGACTTGATTAAGGCAAAAATGTTGGATTTAGCAAAGAAGAATAAGTTAATTTTAGATACTAATGAACTTTCTAAAATTCTTAATTGTTACAGAAAGGAAATATTAAAGTGTTCTGCAGAGATTAAAAAAATTAGATTGGGATGTTTAATAAAAAAGATAGAACAATATGATTTAAAAAAAAGTAATGACACTATAAAAATTAATAAAAAAGATTTTATTGATATAAATAAACAAATAAAAAAGGTTGTTAAGAATCAACTTGATATTGCTTATCAAACTAACATTGAAAAAAAGGTTAATAAAGTATTTACAGGTAACATAGATAAAATAATAATTGATAATTATCTAATCGATCTTTCTAAATATTTAAATGGAAAATATCAAAAACAATTGATGGAAAGTTTTGATATAAAGGTGCTTGTTAAAGATACAACTTTAATCAACAGTGTAAAGGAACAAGCAGAACGATATTTATTTACTTTACACAATTCTAGACTTTTAAATGACATAAAATAATCTCTTGATTAAAATAGCATAGTGTGATAATATATGAACATGTTAAATGTGATGACGAAGAGCGATATATTAATAATTTCTTAGAGAGCTCTGATGGTGAAAATGAGTAAATTTGTATATATTTGTATGGCTTCTGAACTTCTATATTGATATGTAAGTATAGACGTACGCAGGCGTTAACTGTTTAAAGTGCATAATTTAATTATTATGAATTAAGGTGGTACCGCGAGCTAATCGTCCTTATTTTATAATAATTTTTTTTTGGAGGGAATTAAAATGAATAAGAAAAAATACTATATAAGTACTGCAATTGCTTATACTTCTGGTAAACCACATATTGGTAATACTTATGAGGTGGTTTTGGCCGATGCTATTGCAAGATTTAAAAGATTACAAGGTTATGATGTATATTTTCAAACTGGAACGGATGAGCATGGTGAAAAAATTGAATTAAAAGCTAAAGAAGCTGGAATTTTACCAAAGGAATTTGTTGATGAAAAAGCAAAAGAAATAAAAAGAATATGGGATATTATGAATACAAGTTATGATCGCTTTGTAAGAACAACAGATTCAAATCATGAAAAGGTAGTTCAACATATTTTTAAATATATGTATGATAAAGGTGATATTTATAAAGGAGAATATAAGGGACATTATTGTACGCCTTGCGAGTCTTTTTGGACTGAATCACAATTGATTGATGGTAAGTGTCCTGATTGTGGTAGAAGTGTTGAAGAAAAGTGTGAAGAAGCTTATTTCTTTAAATTGAGTAAATATCAGGATCAACTAGAAAAATACATTGATACACATCCTCAGTTTATTCAACCTGTTTCTAGAAAAAATGAAATGATTAATAATTTTATTAAACCAGGGTTACAAGATTTGTGTGTTTCAAGAACTTCTTTTAAATGGGGAATTCCTGTTGATTTTGATTCTAATCATGTTGTTTATGTATGGCTTGATGCACTTACAAATTATATTACTAATATTGGTTATGATGTGGAGGAAAGTACAGAAGAATTTGATTATCGTTGGCCTGCAGATTTACACTTAATTGGTAAAGATATTATTAGATTTCATACGATATATTGGCCTTGCTTTCTGATGAGTTTAAATTTACCTTTACCGAAACAAGTTTTTGGGCATCCTTGGCTTATTATGAGTGATGGTAAGATGAGCAAATCTCGTGGTAATGTGATATTTGCTGATGATCTTGTTGAAGAGTTTGGTGTAGATGCGGTAAGATATTACTTTTTACATGAGATTCCTTTCTCTAGTGATGGAGTTTTCACTAAAGATTTATTAGTTGAGAGGATAAACGGTGATTTGGCTAATATTCTTGGAAATTTAGTACAGAGGACCATTTCAATGGGAAATAAGTATTTTAATGGAGTAATTACTAATTCGAATGAGATAGAAGATATGGATACGGATTTTATTAATAAAATTAATAATTTATATAATGATGTTACTTTAAAAATGGATGAGTTACAAATAAGTGATGCAATTAGTGTTATTTTTGATTTATTAAGAGCAAGTAATAAGTATATTGATGAAACTACACCTTGGGTTCTTGCAAAAGATGAAAAGAGATTGAAAAGACTTCAGACTGTTATATATAATTTAGTAGAATCTATAAGAGTTTCGGCGGTTTTCTTAAATCCATTTTTGCCTGATACAAGTGACTCAATATTAAATCAATTAAATATTAATGATAAATCTTTTGCTTTTAACAAAAATAATATATATAATCTCAATAAACCTGAACCTTTATTTATGAGAATTGATTTAAATAAAAAGAAGGATTAATCTTTCTTTTTTGTTATAATTATGTGCAGAGGTGATTTTATGTATATTGATACACATTGTCATTTATCTATTAATGATTATGATAATATAGATACAGTTATTAATGATAATCATTTAGCTGGAATTGAAAAGATAGTTATATCGGGATGTACAAAAGATGATATTAATGAATCTTTAGATTATGGTTTTAAGTATTCTGACGTTTATGTAACGATTGGCTATCATCCCAGTGAGGCAATGACTACGTCAGAAAAAGAGTTGTCTGAGTTAAAAAAACAGATATTAAATAATAAAGTTGTTGGAATTGGTGAAATTGGCTTGGATTATCATTATGGTAAAGATGATATTAATGAGCAAAAAAAATTATTTAGAGACCAATTGGAGATAGCAAGAGATAATAATTTGCCTGTTGTAATACATTCAAGAGATGCGACCTTTGATACGATTCAGATATTAAAGGAATTTCCTACAGTATTTGGTGTTATTCACTGCTTTAATGGAAGTTTAGAAACAGCTAAGGAGTATATATCGATGGGGTTTAAATTGGGAATTGGTGGAGTTGTCACCTTTAAAAATAGCAAGCTTTATAAGGTAATTGAAAAGATAGGTTTAGACAGTATTGTGTTTGAGACGGATAGTCCTTATCTTACACCTGAACCATTTAGAGGTAAAAAGAATAGTTCTAAATATATTCCATATATATCTCACAAAGTTGCTGAGATATTGAATATATCTGAATATGAGGTAAGCTCAAAAGTACTATCAAATACTTATGAGGTATTTGACTTGGATTAATTTTTGTGATATCTTATAAACAATAATAGGATGGTGATTTGGTGATTAAATCAAAATCTATTAAAAATAATATTTTATTTTTATTAATTATCGTTATAGTGATTGTTTTATTAATTATAGCTGGATTTTTATATTATTTACGTACAAAAGAAGGTACTGCTATTAATGAAAATAATGTTGTTTTATATAGTAATATAGAGAATATAACATTAAAAAGTGGATTATCTTCTTCTGATAAGTTTGGCAAATCATTTTCTAAAAATACTAATTCTAGTTTTGGATATTTAGATTTTGAAATTGTTAATGTCTGTGATACAGCTCAAAATTACCAAATTTTTGTTAAAAAAAATTATATTGAGCAAAACGAAATAAATTCTAATTACATAAAATTTTATCTTACGGATCAAGATGATTATCCTATAGGCGAATTTGATAGTAATATTGTGCCTTCTTTTAATAAATTAAAATATATTGAGAATAAGCCGTCCAGTAAGCTTTTATATAGTGGAAAGTTAGATTCTTATCAAAATAAAAGAATGAGGTTAAGAGTTTGGATTGCTGAAAATTATGTTAGCACTGATGATGATAAAGTTTTTTCTTTTGATATTGGTGTTAGAGCAGTGTAGGTGTTTTTATGAAGAATGAAAAGGTTGATGAAAAGTTGTCAAAAAAGTTTATTGTATTGATATGTGTAATTTGTTTGATGTTATTATGCTTTTTTCTTGTGTGTATTATAGTTAATGTTAATACAAAACCAAAAGAGATTTTGAAAGAAAAAAATGGCGGTTATGTAACTTTAAATTATTCATCTAATAATAATGTATTGATTAATAACAATCCTGTGCCATTAACAAATGATGTTGGTATAAAGTTAAATACCGAAGGTACCTTTTTTGATTTTACTGTTAATGCTGATTTAAAGAGCGCAAAAAAAGTTAAATATGAAATATCTGTGAAGAAGAGTAATGATAGTCAAGTATCTGATAATGATATTATTGTTTATTTGGAAAAAGAAGATAGTGGAATGTATAATAGTTTTTTAAAACCTACAAAGTATAAACCATTAAAAAGTGATTCAAATGTAGGTACAAAAAAAGGAACTATGATTTTGGTGAGTGATGTTGTTACTAAATCAAGAGCTGATAATTATAGACTTAGAACTTGGATTTCTAATACAGGTTCTAACACAAATTCTTCATACTCTTTAGAAGTTAATGTAAAGGCTGTTGTTATGTAGTAAAAAAGAAGTGTCAAGTTTACTTCTTTTTTTATTATTTATATAGTTTTTTAAAAATTCTAATAATATAATGAATATAAAAGTAGGAGAGAGTAAAATGGTTTTAGTTAACAATAATTTATTTGAAAAAGTTAAATATATTTTTTTATTTGTTTTAAGAGCTTTTTTAATTTCTATGATTTGCTTTTGTGTTTTCTTAGGTTTAGTTTTCTTGCTGTATTTTGGAGATTTAATTTATAATGTAAAATCTGGAAATTATAAAAATCCATTGTTAAATGGATATATCATTGTTTCACAAAGTATGATACCTACTATAAAAATAAATGATGCTATAGTTGTTAAAAGAGATAACTATAATAGGTACAATGTTGGTGATATTATTAGTTTTTTTTCTACAGAATATGAAAAAAGTGGTATAATTGTCACACATAGAATCATTAATAAAAATACTGATAATAGTGAGAAAAAGCAATTGTATCAAACAAAAGGAGATAATAATACTATTGCTGATAGAGAACTTGTTTCTGCTGACAATATTTATGGTAAGGTAATGTTTATCATTCCAAAACTCGGTTATTTACAACGCTTTTTGTCAAAACCGATTAATTTAATTTGTTTTATTATTGTTCCTTCATTTGCTATAATACTTTTAAACTTTTTTAAGATTGGATATTTATTTGATAAACATTCCAAAGTAGATTATTCTTAATCTTCTCTTTTTTTTTCCCTTAATATAGATTATAATAGAAGTCGTTTGGTGATTTTATGGAAAAATATGAAGTAAATTTTAAAAAAAAGTATGGTCAGAATTTTTTGAAAGATTTGAATATAGTTAAAAGAATTGTAAATTTATGTGATATTGATAATGATTCTCTTGTTATTGAAGTTGGTCCTGGAGGAGGAGTTTTAACAAGGGAATTGGCATTGGTTTCAAAAAATGTACTAGCTTATGAAATTGATACTGATCTTTCGGATGAACTTTATAAGAGACTTTCTGCTTTTGATAATGTAGATATTATTTTTCAGGATTTTTTGAAATCAGATATTAGTAAGGATATTGAAAACTATAGCTTTAATAAAATTTTTTTTATAAGTAACGTTCCATATTATATTACTACTCCAATTATATTTAAACTAATAAAGAGTAATATTTGTTTTGACAAAGTTGTTATGATGGTACAAAAAGAGGTTGGAGATAGGTTTACGGCTTCTGTT
The DNA here is from genome assembly GCA_902764545.1 of uncultured Erysipelotrichaceae bacterium. Lineage (GTDB taxonomy): Bacteria > Bacillota_I > Bacilli_A > RF39 > UBA660 > UBA3789. The sequence goes on from CACWWC010000001.1 coordinate 71,725, forward strand.
GGAAGTAGGGATTATGGTTCAATTACAGTTTTGTTAAATTATTTTTATGTTATAAAAAAAGAATTTTTTGTTTCAAAGGGGAACTTTATTCCTCAACCTAAGGTTGATAGTGTTATTATTTCTTTTCAAAATAATGTTTGTAGACCAAAACTTTATAATTTTGATTTTTTTGAAAGAATTGTTAGGGATAGCTTTCAGTTTAAAAGAAAAACTATAAAAAATAACTTAAAAAAGTATGACTTAAATATTATACAATCGGTTTTAAATGAGTATGGTTTTGATCTTAATGTTAGAGCAGAAATGTTAGATGTGGAAGTGTTTATAAAAATTAGTAATTTATTATGGAAGTAATAATTCTAATTTTTTTTTTGGTACATATATATTTATGGGAGCTGACTGATTATGAAATTTAAAATAGGTGATGTAGTAACTAGGAAGTCTCATAATAATGATATTGTATTTAAAATTATTTCTATTTCTGAGGATAAGGTTTATCTAAAAGGAATTGATGTGCGACTGTATGCTGATGCATATATTGATGACTTGGTTCAGTCAAAAGAAATACATGATGATGAATCAATAATAGAAGAAAATCTAAGAAATTTAAATATTAATCGTGATAATTATTTTTATCTTCCTGGAAAAATACTTCATATTGATGGTGATAATGAATATTTGGATAGATGTATGAATTTTTACAAAAGCTTGGGTATAAAGGCTAATGGTTTGACAATAAAAGAAGATAATATTAAAAAGAGGATTTTATCCTTGTTAAATGATTATAAGCCTGATATTTTGGTCATAACTGGTCATGATGCTTTTTATTCAAAAAATGGAGATAAATCTAATTCTAATAATTATCAAAATTCTTCTAATTTTATTGACGCTATAAAGGAGTCAAGAAAATATGAGCATAATCAAGATAAACTGATAATTATTGCTGGAGCTTGTCAATCAAATTATGAAGCTTTAATAAAAGCTGGTGCAAACTTTGCATCAAGTCCAAAACGAATTAATATTCATGCACTCGATCCTGCTATAATCGCTTCTTCAATTGCATTTTCTGATAAAAATCAGAGTATTGATCTTTTAAAAATGATTGAAAAGACGAAATATGGAAGTGATGGTATTGGTGGTATTATTACTAATGGTACTATGTATGTGGGGTTTCCAAGATGAATATTCAGTATCTTAAGTCTGAAGTTGAAAAGCTAGTAAATCAAAAACATAATTTTGTTTATTATGGAAGTAGGGGACAAAAAGAAAAATTTTATGGATTTATTGATAGTGTCTATCCTAGAATATTTACTGTAAAAACATCTACAGGATTGACAAAAGCTTTTTGTTATAGCGATTATGCTATAAAAATGTTAAAAATCATTTGATATATTTAAAAAATATTGCATTTTGCAAAATTATATTATAAAATTAATTCATAAAGTTATGTAAGACTTTAAGAGGGAGGAAATTCTTATGAAAATTACATCAGTAAATGTACGTAAGATTGAAAAGGAAGGTTCTCGTATGAAGGGAATTGCTTCTGTATTATTAGATGACAGTTTTGCTGTACATGATATTAGGATTATTGAGGGTGACAACGGTTTGTTTATAGCAATGCCTAGTCGCAAAACTGCAACAGGCGGTTATCGTGATATTGCACATCCAATAAATCCTGAAGTTCGTTCAATGTTTGAAGAAGCAATTTTGGAAGCTTATGAAAATGCTGAAGATGTAACTGAAGAAGAGGAGTAATTTGTTTAAGATGCATACTGCATCTTTTTTTTATACTTTTTAGTTCTAATTATATATTAAATTCATATATATTTTTTAGGAGGATATATAATGGATAAAGATAATTCTAGTATTAATAATTATAATCATAGTGTAAGTTTACTCGAAAGAAAAACATTAGTAATAACTGGTGTAAAAAAAATAGATACATTTGATAAGGTCCATTTTGTCTTAGATACTACAATGGGTATAATGGTCATAAAAGGTGATGAATTGGAACTAATTAAGCTTGATACACTATCAGGTAACGTTACTATTAAAGGTACAGTATCTTCTATTGATTATTTGGCTGAAAATAATAAAAAATCAAGTGATGAAGGATTTATAAGTAGGTTATTTAAATATTGAATTTGTATATTCAACTGTTATGTTTATTATTTTCCTTTTTGTTTGGCATCTTTTTATTCATTATGTTTAAGATAAATTATAGATTGCTAATTATAAGGGGAAGCAAATTAAAATATATATTTGATTTTTTATTAACCTTTTTCATTTCATTGTTGTATTTTTATATATTGTTTTTATTAAATAATGGAATAATCCATTTATACTTTTTTCTTTTAATAATTTGTGGTTTTTTATTATCTTATACTTTTTTTGAAAAGTAATGTAAAATTTATGTAAAACATTGTCTTATATATTGATGTGTATCTTTTTTCGGAGATATAATATATTATGTAATTGTATATATAAGAGGCAGGTGAGATTAGTGACTAAAAAAAGAAAAAAGAAGGCCAGAAGAAGAATGCTTATATTTGGGTTGGGGTCTGTTTTTATTATTGTTACTATGACCCTATCTATTGGTAAATATTGGATAGAAATAATCGATAAATATCAAGAAAAAAAGGAATTAAATAAGGAATTAATTAAATTGAAGGAAAAAGAAGAGTCCTTAAAAGTTGATGCTGAAAGATTGCAAAACCCTGATTATGTTGCGAGATATGCAAGAGAAAAATATCTTTATTCTAAGGATGGAGAATATATTTTACAGATACCTGAGGAATAATCATATATTTTTCTTTTTTTGTGTATTATGTGGTATAATATAAGTTGTCTTACTGGAGGTGACTTTTTGTGCTGAGTCTAGATAAATGCTTTGAATTTAAAAAAAATGATAAAATTGTAGTCGGATGTTCTGCAGGTCCTGATTCTATGGCTTTAGTCGATATGCTTTTAAAGATAAAGAATAAGTATAATCTTTTTATTATTATAGCCCACGTTAATCATAATGTTAGACGAGAAAGCTATGAAGAGGCAGATTTTTTAAATGAATATTGTATAGAAAATAATCTTCTTTTTGAATCGATGATAATTGAAGAATATGGTGATGATAATTTTCATAATGAGGCAAGGAATATTCGATATAATTTTTTTGATTCTATTGTGCATAAGTACGATGCAAATTATCTTATGACTGCTCATCATGGTGATGACTTAATGGAGACAATTTTAATGAGAATTGTTAGAGGGTCTAATCTTAGAGGATATAGTGGTTTTAAGAAAATAGTTGACATGAATGATTATAAAATTGTTAGGCCATTAGTTAGTTTTACAAAATCAGATTTAGAAGAATATGATAAACTAAATAATGTAAGGTACTATATTGATAGTTCAAATAGCAAAGATAAATATACCAGAAATAGGTATCGTAAATATGTTCTTCCATTCCTTAAATCAGAAGATAAAATGGTTCATAATAAATTTTTAAAGTTTAGCAACTTGCTTTGTGATGCGGATAAATTTATTGAAAGTATAACCCAAATTTCTATATCTAATTGTATTAGTAAAGGAAAACTAAATATTGATAAGTTTTTATTAGAAGATTCATATATACAAAAAGAAATTTTGTATTATATGCTGGGAGAATTTTATCAAGATGATTTAATATTAATTAATGATTCACACATTGATTTAATTAATAAGCTAATTAGAAGTAAGAAAGCTAATTGTTTTGTAAATCTGCCTAATAACGTAATAGGAAGAAAAAATTATAATTTTTTTGTATTTGTAAGGGATACAGAGGTTATATCTAGTTATGAAATTGAGTTTGATAGATATGCTATGCTGCCTAATAAACATAGTATAGAATTAATTGATTATACTACTAATAATAGTAATAATATTTGTAGATTAAAAAGTAGTGACATTCATTTTCCGATAACGATTCGTCCGCGTAGACTTGGAGATAAAATGAAAGTTAAGGGAATGAATGGAACAAAAAAAGTAAAAGATATATTTATAGATAGTAAGATTGCTTTGAATGAAAGAGATTCTTGGCCTATTGTTGTTGATGCATTAAATAACATTATTTGGATACCAGGGATTAAAAAATCTAAATTTGATAAAAAAATATCTGAAGATTATGATATAATACTTAAATATAACTAAGGAGGAAATTTTTGTGAATAATAATGTTGATAAAAAAATTATAAAAAAAGGTTTGTTACCTTATCTAATTATTGCATTAATAATGTTAGGAGTCTTTTATTATTTTAATGTAACAAATACAAAGGAACATTCCTTTACATATGATGAGTTTATGGAAAAACTTGATAATGAAAAGATAAAAGAAATCGAGGTTACTACTAAGGGTAATGGCTATGTGTATCAGGTTGTTGGGGAATTAAAAAACTATAAAGATGATGAGTATTTTGAGGTTCTACTGCCTTTAAGCGATCAGGTTATGAAGAAAATAGTAGATGCAAGCGATATTCAGGACTTTAAACTTACTGTTCATCCGGATCCTGAAAGTTCTGAGTGGATTGCTATTTTGGTTAATTTTCTTCCTATAGCCATTTTAATTGTTTTTGCATTTTGGTTTTTTAATAAACAAATGTCTGGTAATAGAAATTCTTTAGATTTTGGAAAAAGCAGAGCTAAGTTGGTTAGTGAAAGCAATAAAGTTACTTTTAAAGATGTTGCAGGATTAAAAGAAGAAAAAGAAGAAGTAAAAGAGTTAATAGATTTTTTAAAAAGCCCAAAGAAATTCCAAAAATTAGGAGCTAGAATTCCTAAAGGAGTGCTACTTTTTGGCCCTCCAGGAACAGGAAAAACATTATTGGCAAAAGCTGTTGCCGGTGAGGCTGAGGTTCCTTTCTATTTTATAAGTGGTTCTGATTTTGTTGAATTATTTGTGGGTGTTGGTGCGAGCCGTGTAAGAGATATGTTCAAAGAAGCAAAAAGAAATGCTCCATGTTTAATTTTTATTGATGAAATTGATGCCGTTGGACGTCAAAGAGGTTCTGGAATTGGTGGTGGACATGATGAGCGTGAGCAAACATTAAACCAATTATTAACTGAGATGGATGGATTTGGAGCTAATGAAGGAATTATAATTATTGCAGCTACAAATAGACCTGATGTATTGGATCCAGCTTTGTTAAGGCCAGGAAGATTTGATAGACAAGTTACTGTAAATTTGCCTGATGTCAAAGGTCGTGAGGAAATACTTGCCGTACATGCAAAAAATAAAATATTAGCTGATGGAATAACTCTAGAAAACTTAGCTAAAAGGACTCCTGGATTTAGTGGTGCTGATTTGGAGAACTTACTTAATGAGGCTGCTTTGCTTGCTGTAAGAAGAGATAAAAATGAAATAACAATGAGCGAAATAGATGAGGCTACAGATAGAGTTTTAATGGGGCCTGCTAAGGTTAGTCGTAAATATACAGAAAATGATAGAAGGCTTGTTGCTTATCACGAAGCTGGTCATGCTGTTGTTGGTTTAAAACTTCAGGGTGCTAGCGATGTTCAAAAGGTTACAATAATTCCAAGAGGGTCTGCCGGTGGTTATAACATGATGGTTCCTAGTGAAGAAAAACTATGTTCAACAAAGACTGATTTGCTTGAAGAAATAACAGGATTATTAGGTGGACGTAGTGCTGAAGAGATAACTTTTGGTGAAATTACGACTGGTGCACACAATGATTTTGAAAAAGCCACAAAGATTGCGAGAGCTATGGTAACTGAATATGGAATGAGTGATCTTGGACCGTTACAATTTGAGCAACAATCTGGAAGCGTATTTTTAGGAAGAGATTATAATAAGCCACAACACTTTTCAAATGAAGTTGCTAATGAAATTGATATGGAGATGAGAAAAATTATTAATGAATGTCATAAAAAAGCAAAAGACATTATTAATAAGAATAAAGACTTATTAAAATTGATAGCGGAAACACTGTTGGAATACGAAACAATAACTAAAGAACAAATTGATTACTTAGTGGAAAACGGTAAAATGCCAGAGGAAGACGAAAACAATCTCGAATCATTATCTATAACTAAGTTAAGGGAAATTGCGAAAAATAAAGGTGTTAAAGATTTTTCTAAGATGAATAAAGCTGAGTTGTTAAAAAAATTAAATGATTAAAAAGGTAAACATTTTGATTGTTTACCTTTTTCTTGCAAAAAAATGATAAATACTATATTATTATCTTCAAGGAGATGATAATATGGCTAAAAAGTTAAGTACTGAAGATTTGGCTAAATTAAAAAGTAAAAGCAAAGGTTTTATTGATGAGTTTAAAGAATTCATAATGCGTGGTAATGTTATGGATATGGCTATAGGTGTTATTATTGGTGGTGCATTTTCTAATATTGTAACTGCATTGACGAATGATTTTATTAATCCATTAATAAATGGTATTGGCGGTGCAGAAGTCGCTGGAACTTTTAAAATCTATGGAGGGCAAGTAATTAAATATGGAGATTTTATTACTTCTGTTATAAATTTTCTAATTATGGCTTTTGTACTATTTATTTTACTTAAGACGTTCAATAGTATAGCAGCAATTGGTAAGAAAGAAGAAGAGGAAAAAGAACAAAAAAAAGCAGAAGATATTGTTTTGCTTGAGGAGATAAGAGATTTATTAAAAAAACAGCAAAAATAGGAATTATCCTATTTTTTCTTTTGTGTTATTGATATAATTTGTTTTATAAGTTATAATATGCTTGTTTTGGAGGTCTAGTGATGGAGTGGTATATTGGAAATATTAAAATAGATAATCAAGTCATTATGGCTCCAATGGCGGGAATATCTAATTCAGCATATAGAACAATTTGTAAAGAAATGGGATGTGGTTTAATATATGCTGAAATGGTTAGTGATAAAGCCATTACCTTTAATAATAAAAAAACTATTGATATGCTTTATGTCACTGATTATGAAAGGCCAATTGTTCAACAAATCTTTGGTTGTGATGTTGACTCGTTTGTATATGCTGCTCGATATATTGAAAGAGAAATGCATCCTGATATTATTGATATTAATATGGGGTGTCCAGTCCCTAAAGTTGCGATTCGTGCCCAGGCGGGGTCTGCACTTTTAAAAAGTCCAGAAAAAGTTTATGAAATTGTGAAAGCGGTTGTGGATGCAGTTTCAGTACCTGTGACAGTTAAAATTCGAAGTGGGTGGGATATGAATCACATAAATGCTGTTGAGTTAGCCAAATTAATTGAAAAGGCTGGAGCTAGTGCTATATGTGTTCATCCTAGAACAAGAAGTCAGGGTTATAGCGGAAAAGCTGATTGGAGTATAATTAAGGATGTCAAGAATAATGTTTCAATTCCTGTTATTGGTAATGGTGACATAAAAACACCACAGGATGCTAGAAGAATGCTTGAAGAGACTAATTGTGATGCTATTATGATAGGAAGGGGACTTTTAGGTAACCCTTGGTTAATAAGAAATACTATAAATTATCTTGATGGTAAACCTTTATTTAGTGTAACGTGTGTTGATAAGGTTGATATGTGCTTGAAGCATCTTAAATTATTACTTGAAACAAAACCTGAAAAGATGGCTAGTTTGGAAATTAGAAATCATATTTCGTGGTATTTTAAAGGAATTGAGGGTGCAAATGAATTAAAAAATAAAGTCTATCAAACATCAAATATTCATGATATAATTTCATTATTAAATGAATTTAAGGAGAGATTTAAATGAGTGGAGCTGTTAATGGTTTTAAGAAAGCATTATTTATCCAGAGATTTTTAGCATTTATGATTGATGCTTTTATTATTTTGGTGTTAACTTCAATAATTTCAATTCCGTTTGTAAATAACAAGCAGATAGAAAAATTAAATAATAAATCTTATGAACTTATTGAAAAAATGCGCGATAATGATATTTCTTCAAGTAAATATATTACTGATTATATGAATATTAGTTATGATTTAGCTAAGAATAACGGCATGACTACTATTATAAGTATTTTCTTTGGTTTGATTTTTTATGTTGTTTATCCACTGCATAATAAAGGTCAGTCTATTGGAAAACGACTTTTAAAAATTAAGATTGTTTCTGAAAATGGAGTTTTAACAATGAATCAGTTAATATTTAGATCATTTATTGCTAACTCTATGTTATTGGATTTACTATCTGTTGTATTATTGTTAGTGACTTCAAAGCCTATTTATTTATGTTGTTTTGGTTTATTTTCAGTAATACAGTACATGGTTACATTTATTTCAGTATTTATGATTATATGTAGTAAAAAGGGAAGGGCTATACATGATATTGTTGCGAGAACTTGTGTTGTTAAGGAGGATATTAAATGAGAAATTTTAGTGAACAAGAACTTGTTAGGAGAGAAAAAAGTAAAAAGATAAGGGATTTAGGGTTAGATCCTTATGGGCAGAGATACGATAGAAAAGATTTTGCTTTTGAGATAAAAGAAAAATACAAAGATGTTGCTCATGATGATTTTGATAATATGAGTGATACTGCAAGAGTGGCTGGAAGAATTATGTTTATAAGAAAAATGGGCAAAGCTTCATTTTTCACAATAAAGGATAAAACAGGAACTATTCAAGTATATATATCTATTAATGATGTTGGTGAAGATGTCTATAACATGTTTAAAATGGCTGATATTGGGGATATTGTTGGTGTTGAAGGTAAGGTGATGAAAACCAAGACTGGCGAGGTTACAATAAAGTGTTTAGAGTATACACATTTAGTAAAAGCATTGAGACCATTACCTGAAAAGTTTCATGGTCTGACTGATGTCGAGGAAAGATATAGAAGAAGATATGTTGATTTAATTATGAATGATGAGTCAAGAAAAGTTGCTTTTATGAGACCAAAGATTATTAGATGTATTCAAAACTTTTTAGATAGTCAAGGTTTTGTGGAGGTAGAAACTCCTATTTTAACTACTCTATTGACAGGTGCTTCAGCTAGACCATTTACTACACATCATAATGCTCAAAATTTAGATATGCATTTAAGAATCGCACTAGAATTAAATTTGAAAAGATTGTTAGTTGGCGGAATGGAGTCTGTATATGAAATAGGCAGAACTTTTAGAAATGAGGGGATGGATCCTCAACATAATCCTGAATTTACAATGATGGAAGTATATCAAGCGTATTCAGATTTAGATGGAATGATGGATTTGACAGAAAGGATGTATAAAACTATTGCCGAAGAAGTATGTGGAAAAATGACTTTTAATTATTTAGGTCATGAAATAGACTTATCTGGAGAGTGGAAGAGAATTTCAATGACTGATGCTATTAAGGATAAAATAGGTATAGATTTTAAAGATATTTCAGATTTAGATGAGTGTATTAAATTGGCATCTCAACATCATATTGAATTAGAAGAGCATGAAAAACAGTATGGACATATTGTTAATAAATTTTTTGAAAAATATGTTGAAGAGACATTGATAGAACCAACTTTCTTATATGGACATCCAATTGAGATCAGTCCACTAACTAAAAAAGATCCTAAGGATGAGAGATTCACACAACGATTTGAACTTTTTATTTCTGGGCATGAGTGTGCTAATGCGTACACTGAACTTAATGATCCTGATGATCAGTTAGAAAGATTTGAGGCTCAGTTAAAAGAAAAGGATTTAGGTAATGATGAGGCAACTGACATCGATATGGATTTTATTGAGGCTTTAGAATATGGAATGCCACCTGCTGGTGGAATTGGATATGGTATTGATAGATTGATTATGCTATTTACTGAACAGGAATCAATTAGGGATGTATTGTTGTTTCCAACTATGAAAGAAAAAAATAAATAGATATTACAATTTCGTGAATAAACTAAATGGGGCTTTGCCCTTTTTATTTTGATAAAAAAGATGGAAATACTTGTAAATTTTTAAGTTATTGGTTTATAATTATATTGGGAGGTTAATTATGAAAAAACATAATATAGTGAAAATCGTTCTTATTACTATTTTAGTGTTCTTATTACTTTCTTGGATTTTACCTGCTGCATATTATTCAGGTCAGTATATAGATCAAGGACGAGTACAAATGGGATTATATGAATTGTTCAATTATCCATTAACTTCAATTTCTTATTTTGGATATATTGCTTTATTTATAATCTTTGTTGGGGGTTTTTATGGGGTTTTATATAAAATTCCAGCTTATCGTACTTTTTTGGATAAAATTGTGTCTATTTTTAATGGAAAAGAAAAAGTTTTTATTTCATTAGTAGTAATTCTACTTGCTGTTGGAGTTTCTTTTTGCGGACTTCAGTTGGCATATATATTTTTTATTCCATTTTTAGTAGCGTTAATTTTACTAATGGGATATGATAAAATTGTTGCAGCTATGACAATTGTAGGTTCTGTTGCAGTTGGTATGATTGGAAGTACATATGCGTATTCTAATTTGAACGTTTTAACTTCTACACTGTCATTGAAGTTAGATTATCAGATTGGTGTAAGGGTTGTAATTTTAATTGTTGGTATTTTCTTGGTGATATTTAATACTTTGTCATACATAAAAAAATATATGAGTTCTGCAAAGAAAGTGGCACCAAAAGAAATAAAATCAACAATTGAGGATGTAACTGATGAAAACAAAGTAGTTTCAAAAGATAAAAGTACTAATAAGAAATCTACAAGTACTAAAAAAGGTTCTACTACTAAGGTTTCTTCAAAAACTACGAAAACTACAAAATCAAAACCATCAACAAGTAAAAGCAATACTAAAGCTAAGTCATCACGTAATAATAAGGCTGCATTGAGAGATGAGGATATAATTGTTGTTAAGGAATCAGTTATTGATAATTACGATAATGACAAATATCTAGTTCCTACACGTGTTGAGGCAACGCATAAGGTTTGGCCATTTGTATGTGGATTTATTTTAATGTTTATTCTTGTTGTTTTGGCGTTTGTAGCATGGGGAGAAGGAGGATTTGGTCTATCATTGTTTGATGATATAACAAAATCAGTTTCTAAGTTCAAAATATTTGGATTCCCATTATTTGCTAAATTATATGGTACAATGAATTCATTTGGTACTTGGACTATAATTGATTTATTCTTACCAATTTCTTTATTATTAACAATATTAGTTATAATTTATAAGGTAAGTTTTGATGACTTGTTAGATGGATTTGCAAACGGAGTAAGAAAAGCTCTTTTGCCTGCTTTTATTTCAGTTTTGATTTATACATGTCTAGTTTTAGTAACTTATCATCCATATCAGTTAACAATTTATAAGGCTCTATTGGGAATTGGAAAAGGCTTTAATATTGTTACTACGTTATTTGTTTCAATTTTAGCAAGTTTATTTAATGGTGATATTTCATATGTAAGTCAGAGTGTTATACCATATTATACTTCTGTTGTTACTAATACAGATAACTATTCAATAGTTGGAGTTATATTCCAATCAATGTATGGTTTTACTATGTTATTTGCACCTACAAGTTTAATTCTTATGAGTACTTTAGCATATTTGAAAGTTTCATATAAAGATTGGATAAAAAATATTTGGAAGCTTTTATTAGAACTCTTTATTATTCTTTTAATTGTTTTCATTATTTTAGCTCTTATTTAATAAATTAATGAAATAAAATAATGAACTTTATAGTATTATTTACTATAAAGTTTTTTTTGTAAATTATTATATATCTGATATAATATCTTTGTGTGAGGTGATTTTGTGAGAATTTTTAACACATTAACAAAAAAAGTAGAGGATTTTATTCCGCATAATAAAGATATAGTAACTATGTATACTTGTGGGCCAACTGTTTATCATTATGCGCATATTGGAAATATGCGAACATATATTAGTGAGGATGTACTGGAAAAAACATTAGTTTTTTTAGGGTATAATGTTAAACGCTGTATGAATATAACTGATGTTGGGCATATGGTTGGAGATGGTGATGCTGGTGAGGATAAAATGTCTGTTGCAGCAAAGAGGGAGCATAAGAGTTCACTACAAATTGCAGAATTTTATACTAATGCGTTTAAAGCTGATTGTGAAAAGCTTAATATTAGATGGCCTAAAATTGTTAGTAATGCGAGTGATAATATTGATGAATATATTAAAATAGTTAGTTATTTAATTGATAACGATTTTGCATATATAAGTGATGGTAATGTTTATTTTGATACAACAAAATCGCCAAATTATTATGAATTAAGTGGGCGAAACAGTGATGATTTAATTGTAGCTGTTAGAGAGGACATTTCTGAGGACTCTTCTAAAAGAAATCCTTTTGATTTTGGCCTTTGGTTTACAAATTCTAAGTTTAATAATCAAGAGCTACAGTGGGATTCTCCTTGGGGTAGAGGATACCCGGGATGGCATATAGAATGTTCAGGAATTTCTATAAAATACTTGGGTGAATATTTGGATATTCATTGTGGCGCAGAAGATGCCGTTTTTCCACATCATACTAATGAAATTGCCCAATCAGAATCTTACTTAGGTCATAAATGGTGTAATTATTGGGTTCATTTTGGTTTTTTAAATGATAATTCTGGGAAAATGAGTAAATCAAATGGTGAGTTTTTAACTGTGTCTGTATTAGAAGAAAAGGGGTTTGATCCTATTATATATAGATTTTATTGTTTGCAGTCTCATTATCATAAACAGTTGGTTTTTACCTTTGATGGATTAAGTCAAACTAGGAATACTTATAATAAATTAATTAACAAAATTAAACAGATATCTGATGATGGTTCATCAATTGAAAAAAATAAGACTGAAAGTTTTATAAATAGATTTAAAGATGAGTTATCTGATGATCTTAATACTGCAAATGCAATAACAGTTTTGTATGATGTTATAAAAAGCGATTTAAATAATAATTCAAAGCTTTATTTAATTGGAGAATTTGATAAAGTACTAAGTCTAAATTTGATTCAATCATTTGATAATAAGATTGAAGATAATCTCCTTGATTTTATTAATGAACAAATTGAGTTAAGAAAATGTGCTAAATCTGAAAAAAATTATGAGTTAGCAGATAAAATTAGAACTGATCTTGCACAAAAAGGTATAGTTTTAAAAGATACCCGTGATGGAACGACTTTTGAAATTGTTAAGTGATAAGTTATTGGTGGTTGATAATATAATGAATGTAAATGAAATTAATATATTAGTTCTTGCCTATTTAGGAGATACGATATATGAAAATTATGTTAGAAGATTTTTAATCAGTAGCGGTCTAGCAAATGTCAATGATTTACAAAAGGCGGCGGTCAAGTATGTTAGTGCTGTTGGGCAGGCAGGCTTTTTAAAACTTATGCTTGAAAATAACTTTTTAACAGATGAGGAGATTTCTGTTGTCAAAAGAGCTCGAAATTATAGAACAACTTCTCATCCTAAAAATTGTGATATTATCACTTATAAATATGCAACAGGATTAGAAGCTTTAATTGGTTTTTTAGATATTTTAAAAAGAAAAGAAAGGATTGATAAAATAATGAATTTTATCTTGGATAAGTAGATGCTTGTATATGGAAAAAATGTTGCGAGGGATTTATTATATAATGATAAAGAAATAAAAAAGATTTTTTTACAAGATAATTTTAGTGATAAAGATATTATTTCAATGATAGAAAATAGAAATATTCCCGTTGAAAGACTTTCAAAAAAACAAATTGATGATTTGTGTTCGGGAGTTAATCAAGGTATAATTCTTTCTATTCCGGATTACCAATACAGAAATATTAGTATATTAGATACATCAGATGAAGATGATATAGTGGTTATTCTTGATCATTTGGAGGATCCACATAATTTGGGTGCTATAATTAGAACATGCGAAGCAGCTGGAATTAAATCTATAATAATGAGCAGTGATAGGCAAGTACAAGTTAATGCTACAGTTATGAAAACAAGTGTAGGTACTTTGAGTGATGTTAATATTATTTTAGTTTCAAATATTGCTAATACGATTGATAGGTTAAAAAAACTTGGATATTGGATAATTGGAACATCACTTACAAACAGTGTTGATTATAAATCAATTGATTATTCTTCAAAAATTGCTTTAATTATAGGAAATGAGGCAAAAGGTATCTCTAGATTGGTAAGTAAAAAATGCGATTTTTTGGTAAAAATCCCTATGTATGGAAAAACAAATAGTTTGAATGCTAGCGTTGCTGCAGGGATAATGATATATGAGGCGATTCGGAATAGAAAGTAGGTAATATGAATTACAAAAATTATAACGATTATGAGCTTATATATGATGTTAAAGAAAACGATTATAATTCATATAATATTTTATTTAACAAATATTTGCCAGTTCTAAAAAGTTTGACATATAAATATTATAAAAATTATAAAAATTATGGTTATGATTATGATGATTTTTTTCAAGAGGCGTCCATTGCTTTCAGTAATGCTGTTGAAAAATATGATGCTGAGAAAAATGCTCTTTTTTATACCTTTGTTACTCTATGTGTTAATAGATCTTTACTATCTTTTTGTAGAATGATTTCATGTCATAGAAAAAATATAAGTAATTGTTATCTGGTAAATATTGATGATTGTAATATTTGTGAGGAGTCTAATATTGATAATTACTTTTCATATAGAGGCCGAATAGATATTATTAAAAAAGCAATATACAATATGGATATAGAGGAATCTTGTATTTTGGAATTAAAATATAATGGATTTACATATAAAGAGATAAGTACTCTTCTTGATATTTCACTCAGAAGAGCACAGTTTAAGGGGCGCAAAATTCTAAAAGAAATAAAAAACTATCTTGATTAAATATAATTTGAATTTTTTTTAATTTTGATTTAAAATATATTTAAGATAGAGGGTGATTGTGTGAATGAGAGAATTTCTATTTCCAAGAAAAATGAAGAATTCCCTACTTTATTTGAATGGTTAAGTGAACATCACTCTGATGAGGAAATTCGTGAGGTTTTTCTATATATGGATATGGCTCTAAAGTACATCCACGAACATAATTACTGTATAGAAGTTTTTTATCCTTCTCATATTCATGTATTAAATGGAGACCCTCATTATATTAGATTTGATAATTTGATTAAATTAAGTGATGATCAAGCTGAAAGAAGAAGTATGATAAGAGAAGATTTGTTTAATTCAACTTTAATACAGGTTGGAATTTATACTAATACATTAAAAAATCTTACTCCTGAGGTATTAAAGGATTATTTTGATGATTTGTCTAAGTTTGTTCCTGATGGAGATGTTCCATATTATCGTGGCATTGTTCAAAGAGGCGCATCTGTTTATTTTTCGGAATATGCTTCAGAAAAATCATATAGAGATTTAGTACAACTTGAAAAACAGGTTTCCGAATCTGAAGGAAAAAAGGAAGTATTAGATTTTAATTTACAAAAAACAAATTTATCTAATGATGCTATAAATGAGACTATATATAGAAAGATTAGTGTGCGAAAAGAGGCGGCTTTTGTTATTAGTGCTTCCCTAATTGTGCTAGTTTTTTTAACTATTGTTTTTATGACTATGATTGGTTGGATTATTGTTTATACAAGATAATTATATTGACATTTCTAGGTGTTTATGGTATTTTATATGTGTAAGCACGTTGAAGTGTTTTTATTTTGAAAAAATGAAACAGGTGATGTTATGGCTGAGGTAAGGAAAAAAGTTATTGAGGATAAGTTCAATACTAGTAAAATTAAGGTTAAAGAAAAAAGTAAAAGTGTTAAGAATGAAAATAAGAATGTAAAAAGAAAGGAACTTCTAAATAATGAAGGCTTTTTTGCAAAAATTAGAATATTTTTTAATGGTGTAAAAAGTGAATTTAAAAAAGTTCACTGGACTTCTAAGAGTGATATGTTAAAATACTCAATTGCAACAATATTTTTTATTATTTTTTGTTCCCTATTTTTTTATCTAGTAGAAGTTATATTTGCTTTGGTGCAATCAATCTTTTCTTAGGAGGTAGTTTTATGGAAAAACAGTGGTTTGTAGTTAATACTTATTCAGGACATGAGAATAAAGTAAAAGAAAAACTTGAAATGAGAGCCGAGTCAATGGGAATGCAAGATTATATTTATAGAGTGGTTATACCTGAGGAGAAAGTTGTTGAAGTTAAAGATGGTGTTACTAAGGAGAAAATAAAGAAAATGTTCCCTGGATATATACTTGTGGAGATGGTTATGACTGATGAAGCTTGGTATGTTGTAAGGAATACTCCTGGAGTAACTGGATTTATTGGATCTAGTGGAAAAGGAGCAAAGCCAACTCCTTTGCAACCATATGAAGTTGATAAGATTCTTGGAAATATGGGAATAAGTCGAATGAATGTTGAAACTGAATTAACAGAGGGTACAAATGTTAAAATTATTGCCGGGCCATTTAATGGTATGTATGGTAAAGTTGATTCGGTGGATATGCCTAATCAGAAGGTAATGCTTTTGGTTGATTTGTTTGGACAAGAAACTTCTGTTGAAGTTGAACTTGGACAAATAGAAAATGCATAGAATGTTCTTGCATTTTTTTTTTCTTTATGTTATTATTTAAGAGCTATATTTATTTGATATAGATTTAGTGGGAAGCATGGTTTGCATTTTTAAAAGCGGTAATCAAGCTATTTGGACCACTCGCGAAAACTAAAATAGGAGGTGTTTTTCGTGGCAAAAGAAGCAGTTAAAAAAATTAAATTACAAATTGCAGCAGGAAAAGCTACACCAGCTCCACCAGTTGGTACGGTATTAGGTCCTGCAGGAATTAACCTACAAGATTTTTGTACAAAATATAATGATGCAACAAGAGATAAGATGGGGGATGTTTTACCAGTAGAAATTTCTGTTTATGAAGATAGAAGTTTTGATTTTGTTATTAAGACTCCACCTACTGCATTTTTATTAAAGAAATTTGCTAAGATTCAAAAAGGTTCTACTAAGGGTTCTAGTGAAACTGTTGCAACAATATCACAAGATACTTTGAGAGAAATTGCAGAAATTAAATTACCTGATCTTAATGCATATAATATTGAAGAAGCAATGAGAATTGTTGCTGGAACTGCTAAAAATATGGGAATTGTCATTGAGGGACAAGAGTAATATTTTATTTTTAGTAAATCCATAGGTAATGCCTAGTGGAAGGGAAAATCCGCTTTAACCACATAAGGAGGAAAAAAGATGAGAAAAAGAAGTAAAAAGTATGTTGAAGCTGTATCTAAAATAGATAAAAATCAAATATATACTAAAGAAGAAGCTATTAAACTTGTGAAAGAAACTTCAATAAGTTCATTTGATGGTTCTGTTGAGGTTGCTATGAGACTTAATCTTGATACTAAAAAAGCTGATCAACAGTTGAGAGGTGCAATTGTTCTTCCAAAGGGAACTGGAAAAACAAAGAAAGTATTAGTAGTTACAAGAGGACCAAAGGCTCAGGAGGCAAAAGATGCTGGAGCTGATTATGTTGGTGATACTGATATGATAGAAAAGATTGAAAAGGAAAATTGGTTTGATTTTGATACAATTATTGCAACTCCAGATATGATGCCTTTATTAGGAAAATTGGGTAGAGTGTTAGGTCCAAAAGGACTAATGCCAAATCCTAAGACTGGTACAGTAACAATGGATGTAAAAAAAGCTGTTGAGGAAGTAAAAGCTGGTCGTGTTGAATATAGGACTGATAGTTTTGGTAATATTCATGGTGTGATTGGTAAGGTTTCTTTTAGCGAAGAAGATCTTATTGCTAATCTTGATGCTTTTGTTGCTCAGATTATAAAAATTAAACCTGCAACTGTAAAAGGTGAGTATGTTAAAAATATTTCTATTTCAGCTACAATGGGTCCTGGTATAAAAGTTGAAAATAGTTTTGACAAATAATAAAATATAGTTTATAATAAAGACAATTTGTTGGTGCCATAGACAGTAGGTATAAATGTAAATCCTACCGAGGACTTTGTATAAGTGGAAGAGAGTCCTTTGGTATGTGCTAAAGGACTCTTTTATGGTATCCCTCAATATAGATTAAGGAGGTGTATTATGGCAAGTGAAAAAATTCTAAGTCAAAAACAGATGGTCATTGATGAAATTAAGGAACGTACTCAAAACGCTGTGTCAGTTGTATTGTTTGATTACAGAGGATTAACTGATAGCGAGTCAAAAGAATTGCGTATTAAGCTTAGAAAGAGTGGATCTGATTATAAGATTTACAAAAATACATTGATGACAAGAGCTTTTAATGATTTAGGAATTGATCTTAGTGAAGGATTAACCGGTCCAAGTGCATTTGCGTATAGTGATGATCAAGTTGCACCGATTAAGATTTTATCTGAGTTTGCTAAAGAACACCCAGCATTAGTTTTAAAAGTAGGGATTGTTGATGGAGAAAAAGCTGATCAAGCTAAGTTGGCTGAATATGCTACTTTACCATCTAGAGAACAATTGCTTACAATGCTTGCTGGTGGTATGATTGGTATTGTAAAAGACTTATCAATTTGTTTAGACTTATATAGTCAACAAAAAGAAGAAAATTAATATAAAATAGGAGGAAAGAAAATGGCTAAATTAACAAAAGAAGACTTTATCAGTAGTTTAAAAGAAATGAATTTATTAGAAATTAAGGAATTAGTTGATGCAATGAAGGAAGAATTTGGTGTTGATCCAAGTGCTGTTGCTGTCGCTGCTCCTGCTGCAGGTGCTGCAGCTGCAGATGCTGCACCAAGTACTGTTACTGTTTCTATTGCTGAGGCAGGAGCAGGTAAAGTTGGTGTAATAAAAGTTGTTAAAGAAATTACTGGTTTAGGATTAAAAGAAGCAAAAGATATAGTAGATTCAAATGGTGTAGTAAAGGAAAATATTCCTACTGCTGAAGCTGAAGAAATCAAGGCAAAACTTGAAGAAGCTGGAGCTACTGTAGAAGTTAAATAATGTTAGAGGTTCGTTGAATTAATTTGATGAACCTTTTTAATTTTAAAAAAATATGTTGACACATGGACACTTTTGTTGTATTATATGTTTCGAAAGGAAGAAAACTAACTATTTTTGATGCGGTTTTCTTCTTCTTTTTGTTTTTAGGTGATAAAAATGGGGCAATATTTTGATAATGAGGTACTTCCTAGTAAGATTGTTAAAACTGAAGCAAACTTATTAGGAAAAAAGTTTGTTTTTTTCACCGATAATGGTGTGTTTTCAAAGGACGGTTTGGACTTTGGCAGTAGACTTCTTCTTGAATCAATCCCGCTTGATGAAGTTGGAGGCAAAGTTCTTGATATGGGTTGTGGTTATGGTGTTTTAGGAATCGTAATTAATAAATTTACTTCAAGCCATGTTGATATGGTAGATGTTAATATGAGAGCGCTTCATTTGTCTGAAATGAATCTAAAGGTGAATAATTGTTCTAATATTGATGTTTTTAAAAGTAATGTTTATGAAAATATTGTTTCTAAATATACATGTATTGTTACTAATCCTCCAATAAGGGCTGGTAAATCTGTGGTTTATGATATAGTGATGAATGCTAAAAATTATTTAGAAGATGATGGTAAATTATATCTGGTAATAAGAAAAGAGCAAGGTGCTAAGTCACTAATCAGAGATCTTAAAAAAATTTATACTATTGATATTATAAATCGAAAAAAAGGATTCTTTATATTAAAATGTTATTAATTGACTTATTTTTTAATTTATGTTATTAATAGGAATTGCAATTGTTTTATTAAATTATATGTGGGGTGAATAATAGTGTCATATAAAATTGTAAAGAGTGGTGACTATAGAGAAAGAAGAAATTTCTCTAGTATAAGAAATTCATATGAGTTAAAAGATTTACTTGAAATTCAAAAAAAATCTTATAATTGGTTTATTGATGAAGGTATAAAAGAAGTATTTAGTGATTTGTTTCCTGTGGAAAACTTTTCTGGAACTTTATCTCTAGAGTTTGGAGATTATCATTTTGATGAGCCTAAATATTCAATTAAAGAGAGCAAGGATCGCGAATCTACTTATGCTGCACCTTTAAGAGTAGACGTTCGTCTTTTTAATCGTGAATCTGGTGAGGTAAAAGAACAGGAAATTTTTATGGGTGATATGCCTATAATGACTGATAGTGGTACTTTTGTTATTAATGGTGCTGAAAGAGTTATTGTTTCACAACTAGTACGTTCTCCAAGTGTATATTTTAATCACGAAATAGATAAAAATGGTCGTGAATTAGTTACATCACAAATTATTCCTAATAGAGGTACATGGTTAGAGTTTGAAGTGGATGCTCGAGATGTATTGTATGTTAGGATTGATAGAACAAGAAAAGTACCTATAACTACTTTATTGAGAGCTTTTGGTCTTTCAAGTGATGATGATATTTTAAAGTTGTTTGGTGATAATGAATATTTAAAGAATACGATTGCTAAAGATTCTACAAAAAATACTGATGAAGCATTAATAGAAATATATGAAAAACTTAGACCAGGAGAACCGGCAACTTTAGATTCATCAAAAAACCAGATTATTACTAGGTTTTTTGATGAATTTAGATATGATTTATCTAAAGTTGGTAGATACAAATTTAATAGAAAATTAAATATATTAGATAGAATGTTGAATCAGGTACTTGCTGAGGACGTAAGTGTTGATGGTAAAGTTGTTCTTGAAAAAGGTACAATGATTACAAAAGCAAACATAAATGTGTTAGCTGAAGCTTTTAAGTCTGGTTTTGGTATTTCTGATGCAAAAATAAACGACGAATTGGATACTTATAATAAAATCCAATCTATTAAGTTACAAAATCCTCAGGATAAGAAAAAGAAAATTATTGTAATTGGAAATGATCAAAGTTGTGAAATAAAGAGGCTTACTATTTCGGATGTTTATGCTTCAATTTCATATTATTTGAACCTATTAAACGGAGTTGGTAATTTTGATGAAATTGATCATTTAGGAAATAGACGTATTCGTCAAGTTGGAGAATTATTACAGAATCAGTTTAGGATTGGTGTTTCAAGAATGGAACGTGTTATACGTGAGAGAATGACTACTCAAGAGATGGAAGAAGTAACACCTAAAACTCTTATTAATATAAGGCCTGTGACTGCTGCTATGAAGGAGTTCTTTGGTAGTTCTCAGTTGTCTCAGTTTATGGATCAAACTAATCCAATTGCAGAGTTAACTAATAAAAGACGTTTATCTGCTTTAGGTCCAGGAGGACTATCAAGAGATAGAGCTGGTGTTGAAGTGCGTGATGTTAATACTTCTCATTATGGTCGTATTTGTCCAATTGAATCACCAGAGGGTCCGAACATTGGACTTATTACTTCACTTGCAAGTTATGCTAAGATAGATGAATATGGTTTTATTATGACTCCATATCGAAAGGTAGTTAACCGTCAGATTACAGATGAAGTTGTTTATTTAACTGCAGATGATGAATTAGATTATATAATCTCTCAATCTACTGTTGGGACAGATGAGGATAATAAAATTATTGATGAACATGTTGCAGCTCGTTTTCGTGGAGAAAATATTATGGCAAAACCTGATGAAGTTGATTATATAGATGTAAGTCCACAACAAGTTGTTTCTGTTACAACAAGTTGTATACCTTTCCTAGAGCATGATGATGCTACTCGTGCTCTTATGGGTGCTAATATGCAACGTCAGGCAATGCCGCTTATTAAAACCGAGGCTCCATATGTCGGAACAGGAGTTGAGTTTATTGCAGCTAAAGATTCTGGAGTTGAGGTAGTTGCTAAAAAAGATGGTATTGTTGAATATGTTGATGCAAAGAAAGTAGTTGTTGCTTCCAAAGATGGAAAAGATACTTATAATTTAGCCAACTTTGAGTTAGCTAATTCAAGTATTTGTATGCATCAAAGACCTATTGTTCATGTTGGTGATAAGGTTAAAGCAGAAAAAACGATACTTGCTGATGGAAATTCTACTGATAAAGGAGAATTGGCTTTAGGTAAAAATATGACTGTTGCATTTATGACTTTTAATGGATATAACTATGAAGATGCAGTTATATTGAATGAAAATCTAGTTAAGGATGATAAATATACTTCACTTCATTTAGAGGACTATGAAATGCAATGTAGGGAAACTAAGCTTGGGCCTGAAGAAATTACAAGAGATATCCCTAATGTCTCTGAAGATGCTCGACGTAATCTAGATGAAAATGGTATTGTTACTATTGGTACTGAAGTCAAAGAGGGGGATATACTTGTTGGAAAAGTTACTCCAAAAGGAATGGCAGAATTAACATCTGAGGAAAAGTTATTGCATGCAATTTTTGGTGAAAAGACTAGAGAAGTTAGAGATACATCTTTACGTGTTCCGCATGGTGGAGATGGTATTGTTCATGATATTAAAATTTATTCAAGAAAAGACAATGATGAATTACCTGCAGGAGTATCTAAAGTAATTCGTGTATACATAATTCAAAAACGTAAGATTCAAGTTGGAGATAAAATGTCTGGTCGTCATGGTAATAAGGGTGTTATTTCTCTTATTCTTCCTCAAGAAGATATGCCATATTTACCAGATGGAACTCCAGTTGATATTATGTTAAATCCACAAGGTGTTCCAAGCCGAATGAATTTTGGACAAATTCTTGAAATTCATATGGGTATGGCGTGTAAAAAACTTGGTGTCCATATTGCAACTCCAGTATTTGATGGAGCTCATATTTCTGATATTCAAGCTATGATGAAGGAAGCAGGAATGGATGAAGATGGTAAGACTGTTTTATATGATGGTCGTACTGGTGAACCATTTGATCATAGAATTGCAGTTGGAGTTATGTACATGATTAAACTACATCACATGGTTGATGATAAGTTACATGCTCGTGCAACTGGACCTTATTCATTAGTTACTCAACAACCTTTAGGTGGTAAAGCTCAATTTGGTGGACAAAGATTTGGAGAAATGGAAGTTTGGGCATTATATGCATATGGCGCTG
Organism: uncultured Erysipelotrichaceae bacterium; assembly: GCA_902764545.1. GTDB lineage: Bacteria > Bacillota_I > Bacilli_A > RF39 > UBA660 > UBA3789. Next base: position 94,672 of record CACWWC010000001.1, read on the forward strand.
CTCATACATTACAAGAAATCTTAACTGTTAAATCTGACGATGTAATTGGTCGTGTTAAAGTTTATGAATCAATTATTAAAGGTCAAGAAATTAACCAAGCAGGGGTTCCAGAATCATTTAGAGTATTAATGAAAGAATTCCAAGCTTTAGGATTAGATGTTTCAATTATAAATGATGAAGGTGAGACACTTCAACTTAAAGAAATAGAAGAGTCAGAAGATAAAGAAGATTTGGCTACCAATATCGATGAAATAGAAAGTCCTGCTAAAGAAATAGTTGATGAGTCTCCTGTTTCTGATACTAATAATAATGATTTTGATGATTTAGATGAAAATGATGAATATGACGATGAGGAAGAGCCTAATGATGAAGAATTATTGGCTGAGGAAGGAGCTGATATTTAATGATAGATGTTAATAAGTTTGAAGCATTAAAAATTGGTATAGCTTCTCCAGAAAAAATTCGTGAGTGGTCTTACGGTGAAGTAAAAAAGCCTGAAACAATTAACTATCGTACGTTGAGGCCTGAAAGAGATGGTTTGTTTTGTGAAAAAATATTTGGCCCTACTAAAGATTTTGAGTGTTCATGTGGAAAGTATAAAAGGGTTAGATATAAAAATATAGTGTGTGACAGATGTGGAGTAGAAGTGACACGTTCAAAAGTTAGACGTGAGAGGATGGGTCATATCGAACTTGCTACTCCAGTGTCTCATATTTGGTTTTTTAAAGGTGTACCTTCTAGAATGGGATTGGTACTTGATATGAGTCCAAGAGATCTAGAAGAAGTTCTATACTTTGTTAGTTATGTTGTTATTGATAAAGGAAATGCTCCACTTGAAAATAAGCAAACTTTATCAGAAAAAGAATATAGAGCATATTATGAAAAATATGGAACTGGTTTTAAAGTGGGAATGGGTGCCGAAGCAATCAAAGAATTATTAAAAAAGGTTGATTTAAAAAATGATATTGATGAAATTGAAAAAGAATTGGAAAGTGCTCAGGGACAAAAGAGAACACGTTTATTAAAGAGACTAGATGTACTTGACGCGTTTTATAAATCTGGTAATAAACCTGAATGGATGATTATGGATTGTATTCCTGTAATACCTCCTGAGTTACGTCCAATGATTCAGTTAGATGGTGGAAGATTTGCTACATCTGATTTAAATGATTTATATAGACGTGTTATAAATCGTAATAATCGTTTGAAAAAATTAATTGATTTAGGTGCTCCTGGAATTATTATTCAAAATGAAAAACGTATGCTTCAAGAAGCTGTTGATGCATTATTTGATAATGGTCGTCGTGGAAGAAGTGTAACTGGAGCTGGAAATAGACCTTTAAAATCTATTTCATCTATGTTAAAAGGTAAACAAGGTCGTTTCCGTCAGAACTTACTTGGAAAACGTGTTGATTATTCAGGTCGTTCGGTTATTGTTGTTGGTCCATCTCTAAAGATGTATCAATGTGGTATTCCTAAGGAAATGGCTCTTGAATTATTTAAACCACATGTTATTCATGGATTGGTTAGTAAAGATATTGCGCATAATATTAAATCTGCAAAAAGATTAATTGATAATCAAGATCCTGTTGTTTGGGATATCGTTGAAGAAGTTATTAAAGAACATCCTGTTATGCTAAATAGAGCTCCAACTCTTCATAGATTGGGTATTCAAGCTTTTGAACCTATTTTAGTTGGGGGTAAGGCTATCAGACTTCATCCTTTAGTATGTCCTGCATTTAATGCTGACTTTGACGGCGATCAAATGGCAGTGCATGTTCCATTATCAGAGGAAGCCCAGGCTGAAGCAAGAATGTTGATGCTTGGTTCAAATAATATTCTTCATCCAAAAAGTGGAGATCCAATTGTTACTCCTTCTCAAGATATGGTTTTAGGTAATTATTATATTACTATGGAAAAAGCTGGTGAGGATGGCGAAGGAAGAGTGTTTAAAAACACTAATGAAGCTTTAATGGCTTATGAAAGAAGAGAGATTACGCTTCATACAAGAATTGCTATACCGGTATCTTCATTTAAATATAAACTCTTCACTGAATCTCAAAAGGATAAATATTTAGTAACTACAGTTGGTAAAATTAAATTTAATGAAATATTGCCTGATACATTTGCATATATAAATGAGCCTACTGATGAGAATATTTCTAATATTACTCCAAATAAGTATTTTTTGGACAGAGGAACAAATATTCCTGAAGCGATTAGCAAAATGGATTTGGTTAAGCCTTTTGCCAAAGGAACATTAGAAAAAGTTATTGCTCAAGTTTTCAAAAGATATAAAACTACTGAAACTTCTACAATGCTTGATAAGATGAAAGATTTAGGATTTAAGTATTCTACTATTTCTGGAATTACAGTTAGTATGGCTGATGTTGAAATATCAAAGAAGAAACCACAGATTGTTGAGGAAGCACAAAAAGTTGTTGATAAAATTAATAAACAATATAAGCGTGGTTTGATTACTGAAGAAGAAAGATTTAATAAGGTAATAGATACATGGAATAATGCTACTGACCAAGTTAAAGAAGAATTGGAAGAAGTTGCTCATACAGATATTGATAATCCAATCTTCATTATGATGAATTCAAAAGCTCGTGGAAATATTTCTAACTTTACACAGGTTGCTGGTATGCGTGGTATTATGGCTAAACCTGATGGTACACCTGTTGAAATACCTATTCAATCAAACTTTATAGAGGGTTTGTCAGTTGCTGATTTCTTCTTGTCAACACATGGTGCAAGAAAAGGGTCTGCTGATACAGCATTAAAGACAGCTGACTCTGGATATTTAACTCGTCGTCTAGTAGATGTTTCACAAGATATGATTGTTCGTGAAGCAGATTGTGGTACTGATCAAGGAGTTATTGTTCACGACTTTGTCAATGAAAAAACAGGAAGTGTTATTGAAAGCTTAAGAGATCGTATTGTAGGTAGATTTGCTAATAAGAAAATTGTTCATCCAGAAACTAAAGAAGTAATTGTTAATAAATTGGAAATGATAAGCGAGACATTAGCTGATAAAATAATTGATGCAGGTATTACTGAAGTTGAAATTCGTACAATTTTAACTTGTAATACTGCAAATGGTGTTTGTCAAAAATGTTATGGTAGAAACCTTGCGACTGGAAATTTAGTTGAAATTGGAGAGGCTGTAGGTGTAATGGCTGCTCAGTCAATTGGTGAGCCTGGAACACAGCTTACAATGCGTACATTCCATTCTGGAGGAGTTGCTCATGGTGGTGATGCAGATATCACTCAAGGTCTTCCTCGTGTTCAGGAATTATTTGAAGCAAGAAATCCAAAAGCTAAGTCTACAATTGCTGAAATTGATGGTACAGTCTCAAAGATAAAAGAGGATCATGGAAAATATAAGATTAGTATAACTAATAAATTGGAAACAAAAGAACATATTACAAATTATGGCTCTAAGCTATGTGTTGAAAAGGGAGCTGAGGTTCATTGTGGAGATAAGCTTACTGAAGGAGCTATAAGTCCAAAAGAACTTTTGGCTGTAACTGATCCAATAACTACTCAGGAATACATTCTAAAAGAAGTTCAGTATACATACCGTTCTCAAGGAGTTGATATTTCTGATAAACATATTGAAATTATTGCTAGAAGAATGATTAGTAAAATTCGAATTGTTGATGGTGGAGAAACTAAGTTTTTGCCTGGTAGTTTAGTTAATTTCCGTGAATTTACTGATGGAAATAAAGAAGCTATTATTAATGGTAAAACGCCGGCATTAGGTAAACCAATTCTTCTTGGTATTACTAAGGCCGCACTTGAAACTGATTCATTCTTATCTGCTGCGTCTTTCCAGGAAACAACACGCATTTTGACCGATGCTGCAATAAAGGGAAAAGTTGATGAGTTAACAGGATTAAAGGAAAATGTTATTATCGGAAAACTTATTCCTGCTGGAACTGGAAGTAGAATTTATAGAAATATTGATTATGAACTAAAGAGTGAATTTATTGATGAGGAGCCCTTAGAACAGTTAGAAGATCAATTTATGGAGTAATTTAATTACTCCTTTTTCTTTACTTTTTTTAATTATTTTAGTAGTATTATAATAGGTGATAATATGAAAAAGTATAAATCGCTTAAAAAATTAAATAATAAAGGGTATGAAATAGAAATGATGATTACATTCTTGCTATTATTTGCTTTATTTTTATTAATTATCGTAGTTTTAGCATATAGATTAGGTTTATAAGAAAAAAGTTATTGACTTTATTTAAGTGAAGTGATATATTATCTTTGCTAGTTAAATATCTTTGCAAAAGAGCAAAGATTTATTTAAACGGTAAAATGATACACCTGGATATGTGTAGAGAAAGGAGATTGATTTAATGCCTACAATTAACCAATTAATTCATAATAAACGTAAAGATAAAGTTAGAAAAAGTAAGGCTCCAGTTTTAGGGGTTGGATTAAATACTATAAAGAAAAAGTCTACTAATACTAATTCTCCTCAAAAGCGTGGCGTTTGTACTCGTGTTGGTACTAAAACTCCAAAAAAGCCAAACTCAGCATTACGTAAGTATGCTCGTGTTCGTTTATCTAATGGTAAAGAGGTTGATACTTATATTCCTGGAATTGGACACAATTTACAGGAACATAGTGTTGTATTAATACGTGGTGGTCGTGTTAAGGACTTAATCGGTGTTCGTTATCATATTATACGTGGTACATTAGATACGGCTGGTGTTAAGGATCGTAAGCAAGGACGTAGTAAATACGGTGCAAAAAAAGATAAAAAGTAATATAGATATTTTGAAGGGAGGATTTTAAAATGCGTAAAAGACGTGCTGTTAAAAGAGACGTTTTACCTGATCCAATATATAAGTCAAAGATTGTTGCTAAACTTATTAATACAATAATGTTGGATGGTAAAAAAGGAATTGCTCAAACAATAGTTTATGAGGCATTTGATACCGTAAAGAATAAAACAGGTAAAGATGCTTTAGAAGTATTTACTGATGCAATGGAAAATATAAAGCCTCAATTAGAAGTTAAAAGCCGTCGTGTTGGTGGTTCAAACTATCAAGTTCCTGTTGAGGTTACACCTGCGAGAAGTCAGGCTTTAGCATTAAGATGGTTAACAAAGTATTCTCGTGAACGTGGTGGAAAGGGAATGGCTGATAATTTAGCAAATGAAATTATTGATGCATCAAATGGTACAGGTGCAGCAGTAAAAAAACGTGAAGACACTCATAGAATGGCTGAAGCTAATAAGGCTTTTGCACATTATAGATGGTAGAAAGGAATCAATAATATGGCAAGAGATACGTCTTTAGAAAAGACAAGAAATATTGGAATAATGGCTCATATAGATGCTGGTAAGACTACCTGTACTGAAAGAATCTTATTCCATACAGGGGTTACTCATAAAATTGGTGAAACTCATGATGGTGAATCTCAGATGGACTGGATGGAGCAGGAACAAGAACGTGGTATTACTATCACTTCAGCTGCAACTACAGCTCATTGGAAGGGATATCGTTTGAATATTATCGATACTCCAGGACATGTGGATTTTACAATTGAGGTATCAAGATCTCTTCGTGTTTTAGATGGTGCAGTTGCACTTATTGATGCACAAGCTGGTGTAGAGCCTCAAACTGAAACTGTTTGGAGACAAGCATCTGAATTTAAAGTTCCTAGAATTATTTTTGCAAATAAAATGGATAAAATGGGTGCTAATTTTGAATATAGTTTAAAAACTATTAAAGATCGTTTAGGTGTTAATTCAAAACCAATTGAATGGCCAATAGGTGCTGAATCAGACTTTGACGGTGTAATTGATTTGGTTACTATGAAAGCTTATCATTATGACGGACAACAGGCAGAAGATGCTCAGGAAATTGATATTCCTGCAGATTTGAAGGACATTGCTGAGGAAAAACGTGCAGAATTAATCGAAGCTGTTGCTGAGTTTGATGATGATATGATGATGACTTATCTTGATGGAGGAGAAGTTACTGTTGATATGATTAAAAGTGCTATTAGAAAGGGTACTTTGGCAGCAGAATTTTTCCCAGTAATGTGTGGTACTGCTTTGGGTAATAAGGGTATTAAGTTATTACTTGATGCTGTACTAGATTATTTACCTAGCCCATTAGATATTGAATCTATTAAAGGAACTGATGTTAATGGAAATGATGCTGTTCGTCACCCAAGTGACAATGAACCATTTGCTGCATTAGCATTTAAGGTTATGACTGATCCGTTTGTTGGACGATTAACATTCTTTAGAGTTTATTCAGGACATTTATCAAGTGGATCATATGTTTTGAATTCTACAAAGGATTCTAAAGAGAGAATTGGTCGTATTTTGCAAATGCATGCTAATAATCGAAAAGAGATTAGTGATGTATATACAGGAGATATTGCTGCTGCTGTAGGTCTAAAAAATACAACTACTGGTGATACTCTATGTGATGAAAAGAAACCAATTATTCTTGAAAGTTTACAAGTTCCAGAACCAGTTATTCAGTTAGCTGTTGAACCAAAATCTAAAGCTGATCAGGATAAAATGGCTCTTGCACTTCAGAAACTTGCTGAAGAAGATCCTACATTTAAAGTTCATACTGATCATGAAACTGGTCAAACAGTTATTGCGGGTATGGGTGAGTTACATCTTGACGTTTTAGTTGATCGTATGAAGAGAGAGTTTAATGTTGAGGCTAATGTTGGTGCTCCACAGGTTGCCTATCGTGAGACAATTAAACAAGCTGCTGATTGTGAAGGAAAATATATTAAGCAATCTGGTGGTCGTGGACAATATGGACATGTATGGGTTAAGTTTGAGCCTAATCCAGATAAAGGATATGAATTTGTTGATCAAATCGTTGGTGGTGTTGTTCCTCGTGAATATATACCAGTTGTTGATAAAGGATTACAAGAGGCATTACAAACAGGTATACTAGCTGGATATCCTATGATTGATGTTAAAGCTACTTTATTTGATGGTTCGTATCATGATGTAGACTCAAATGAAATGGCATTTAAAATTGCTGCTAGCTTTGCTTTAAAAGAAGCTAAGAATAAATGTCAACCAGTGTTACTTGAACCAATTATGAAGGTTGATGTAACAACACCTGATGAGTATTTTGGTAATGTAATGGGAGATATTACTTCTCGTCGTGGTAGACCATTAGGTCAGGAATCTCAAGGTAATGCTGTTAAACTAAGTGCAATGGTTCCACTATCAGAAATGTTTGGTTATGCAACTAACCTTCGTTCTAATACTCAGGGAAGAGCGACTTTTGTAATGTTCTTTGATCATTATGAGGAAGTTCCAAAAAACATTGCAGAAGAAATAATTAAAAAGAGTGGAAATTAATCAAAAGTTGTATCAAAATAGTTGATAAATTTTCAATTATTAGATAAAATATATGTTGTAAATAAATAAGGAGGAGATTATTTTATGGCAAAAGAAAAATTTGATCGTTCAAAACCACATGTTAACATTGGTACAATTGGACACGTAGATCATGGTAAAACTACTTTAACTGCTGCTATTACTAAATGTTTAGCTGGTAAGAATGGTAACCAAGCTGTTGATTTTGCAAACATTGATAAAGCACCAGAAGAAAGAGAACGTGGTATCACTATTAATACTGCTCATGTTGAGTATAGTACTGATAAGAGACATTACGCTCATGTTGACTGCCCAGGACATGCTGATTATGTTAAGAATATGATTACTGGTGCAGCACAAATGGATGGAGCAATTTTAGTTATTGCTGCTACTGATGGACCTATGGCACAAACTCGTGAACATATCTTACTTGCTCGTCAAGTTGGTGTTCCAAAAATGGTTGTTTTCATGAACAAGTGTGATATGGTTGATGATGAAGAATTATTAGATTTGGTTGAAATGGAAATTCGTGATTTATTAAACGAATACGGATTTGAGGGTGATGATACTCCGATCATTAGAGGATCAGCTCTTAAAGCTCTTGAAGGAGATCCTGCATGGGTTCCAAAGATTGATGAATTAATGGATGCAGTTGATACATGGATTCCAACTCCTGAAAGAGATAATGACAAACCATTCTTAATGAGTATCGAAGATGTATTCACAATTACAGGTCGTGGTACTGTTGTTACTGGACGTGTTGAACGTGGACAATTAAAACTTAACGATGAAGTTGAAATCGTTGGTATTAAAGAAACTAAGAAGACAGTTGTTACTGGAATTGAAATGTTTAGAAAACAATTAGATTATGCTGAAGCTGGAGATAATGCTGGTGTATTATTACGTGGTATTGCTCGTGAAGAAGTTGAAAGAGGACAAGTTCTTGCTAAACCAGGAAGTGTTACTCCACATCATAAATTCAAAGCTACAGTATATGTTCTAAGCAAAGAAGAAGGTGGACGTCATACTCCATTCTTCAACAACTATCGTCCACAATTCTATTTCAGAACTACTGATGTTACTGGTGTTATTACACTACCAGAAGGAACTGAAATGGTAATGCCTGGAGATAATGTTGATATGGATGTTGAATTAATTCATTCAATTGCTCTTGAACAAGGTACTCAATTCTCTATCCGTGAAGGTGGAAGAACTGTAGGTGCTGGTTCAGTTACTGAAATCGTTGAGTAATATTTTAGAAGCCAATTTAGATTGGCTTTTTTTTTATAAAAAAACAACCAGTTAATTGGTTGTTTATATTTATTAAGATCTTTTATTCATTTTTTCATATAGGTTGTATGCAAATTTGTTTAGTACTATATCAAACTCTCCTATGTATTCTGTTACGGTTGAGTTAAAGCCAAGTTTTACTTCATTTAAGCCACTATATTTATTTTTTTTCTCAAATTCACCGACAATTGCATTAAGATTTATATATTTAAATCCTTCTTGGATATAATCATTAATCATCTGCCATTTTAATAAATAGCCAGCATTTAAGTTACTATATGTTTCATTTATTCCTTCAACAAATATATATGCTGCATTATCATATCTAATTACCATAGCGCCTGCAATTGTAATTCCATCCGGTTTTTGTTTTAATAGTTCAGTTGCTTTTAAAAGGTTTGCTTTATATGATGTTATAGATTTATCTGATTGAATCTTTTTGTTGATATACGTATTTCTGTCCGGGTCGTTTAACTCCATATTTTGTATTTTTTCTGCAAGCTCGTCGTTATATTCCTGCTCTTTTTCATAATTTCTTCGAGAGTTTATTAGAAATGTTTCTGTTTTAATTTTAGCATAATATATATCAATGTTTTCTGAAAATTGCTTTACCATTTCTTGATAAAAACTTAAAGGTTTTTTATCTCTTTGTTCTATAAACTTAAAAAGATTAGTTATGCCCTGAGATTTGTCTCTAGAAACAATGATTCCACTATTGGTTGCTTTTCTAATTTTGTTTCTTGTCCTTTTATCAAGCTTAGCAAATATTTCCTCTGCATTTTTTTGTAATGTAATTAGTGCTTCCCATCTTGGCTTTTCTGTTTCAAAGTATAAATTTTTTCCTTTATATTTAAATCCAGCATCTTTTATATTTTCTATGATTGTGTTTCCCATATTGTTAAAATTCATTATTGCTCCATTTGCATCTCGTACTGTTAAAGGTATATATGGATCAATTCTTAGCAGCATAAAGCCACTTTTACCTAATACTTTTTTAAGTTGCTCTGTCAATTCATAAACTTTTTGTTTATTTTCATAATTAAATAGAAATCCCCTTGGCGCATATGCAATTTTATATTTCATGAATATAGTTCTATATAAAATCAATGCGGCACCGATTAATGAATTGTTTTCATTTACTACTCCAAGGTATTGTGTTTTATAACCAAACTTGGACATAACGTTTGAATACATAGATGTTTGATAATAATTTCTGTATCTATGATTTTCTGTAAATAAATCAAATTGTTTTGAATTTAATTTAACTATTTTCATGATATCAATCACCTTCTACTATGCCTATTATATCATAGTTGATTTGATTCTTTCAATATGTCAATATTTAATGTTTAAATAGAACTATATAAATATTTTTTGTTTATCTTTTACTATAGGTGTTATAATATAGTTAGTTTCACTATGTTTTTAGTGAAGATAGAGGAAGGTGAATTGATGAAAATACAAAATGTTATAGGAAGAGAGATATTGGATTCTAGGGGTAATCCAACTGTTGAAGTTGATGTAATCTTAGAGAATGGAATTGTGGGTAGAGCTGCTGTTCCTAGTGGTGCTTCTACAGGAGAGAGAGAGGCACTAGAACTTAGAGATAATGATAGTAGCAGATACTTGGGAAAAGGAGTTCTTAAAGCAGTTGAAAATGTAAATGGACCATTAAGAGATTTAGTTATTGGAATGGATGCCAGTGATCAAAAGGCATTAGACTATGCCATGATTAGAGCAGATGGTACTGATACAAAATCAAGGTTTGGAGCCAATGCTATTTTAGGTGTATCAATGGCTGCGTTGAAAGCAAGTGCACTAAATGCTGGGCTTCCATTATATCAATATGTTGGTGACGGAATTGTAATGCCAAAACCTATGATGAACATAATTAACGGCGGAGCTCATGCAGATAATAAATTGGACTTTCAAGAGTTTATGATTATTCCACAACGTGATACCATTCATGAAAGAGTTCGTGTGGGCGCAGAAGTTTTTCATAGTTTAAAAAAAGTACTTAATGAAAAGGGACTAGCTACAGGTGTTGGTGATGAAGGTGGCTTTGCACCGGACTTACAATCTAATACTGAAGGTTTTGATTTAATCATGGAGGCAATAAATAGAGCAGGCTTTACTCCTGGAAAGGATGTATGTTTAGGTATTGATGTTGCCGCCTCAGAGTTTTATAAAGATGGGAAATATGAGTTGGTTGGAGAGGGAAGAACCCTTACAACTGATGAGCTAATAAACTTTTATGAAGAATTGGTAGATAAGTATCCAATAATATCAATTGAGGATCCTGTTGATGAAAACGATTGGTCAGGATTTACAAAAATCACTGAAAGATTAGGTAATAAAATTCAACTTGTTGGTGATGATTTATTTGTTACTAACAAAAAGTGCCTTCAGATGGGAATTGATAATCATGCTGGAAATGCAATTTTATTAAAAGTAAATCAGATTGGAACTATTACTGAAACACTTGAAACAATTGAATTAGCTAGAAATAATGGTTATGCAACAATTATTTCACATAGGTCTGGAGAAACTGAAGATACAACTATTGCTGATTTGGCTGTTGGTCTAAATTTGGGTCAGATTAAGACTGGTTCAATGTCTCGAACAGATAGGATTTGTAAGTACAATCAATTAATGAGAATAGAAGAGGAAATTAATAATATTTAATTTTTAGGAAACTTTGGTTTCCTCTTTTATTTGTATTCTTTTTCTTGCTTGCATTTAATTAAGTATTATGTTATTATATTTTTATTGTTGACGGAGGGATTAGATGAAAATAGCTTTATTAATTATTTCTATAGTATTAATTATTATTGTTTTGTTGCAGAGTAGTAAAGCTGATAATGGACCACAAATTATTTCAGGAGGACAAAGTGAATTATTTGCAAATAGAAAGGAAAGGGGTTCTGAACTAGTAATTACAAGAATCACAATGTTATTGGGACTTTCCTTTTTTGTTGTTTGTTTGATTTCGATGTTTCTTTAAGGGCTTTGCTCTTTTTTATTTTGCATTTATATATTATAATATATGTAGAAGGTGGTATAGTGAAGGATAATGTTATTAATGTATTGAAAAATTGCACTAAGGCTGTTGATATTTTTGAGTTACAGAATTTGCTTGGAATTGATAATGTTGAGTCAGCAGAAGAACTATCAAGTGTTTTAAGACAATTAGAGGATGAAGTTATAATTTATCATACAAATAAAGATAGGTATATGATGATTGAAGACAGCCATTTGAGAAAAGGAATTATGCGTGCTAACAAAAAAGGATTTGGTTTTGTAGAAGTTGATAATCTTGATGATGATATTTATATTTCACATGATAATATGAATGGTTCAATTCATGATGATATTGTTTTAGTTGAGATTACTAGTAAGATGAATTTAGATCGTTTAGAAGGTAGAGTGCTTAAAATTATAAAAAGAAAAACAGATAAGTTTATTGGAGTGATCAATTTTAAAAATAATATTGGACATATTACTTTGGATGATTCAAAAATAAAGTTACAAATTGATGTAAAAAGAGAAAATTCTTTAAATGCTGTTGATGGTCACAAGGTGGTAGTTGAACTTGACAACAAAATATCAAATGAGCACTACTATGGTAAAGTTGTAGAGATTATTGGACATGTTAATGATCCTGGTGTAGATATTTTATCTATTATATATAAATATAATATTAATGTGGATTTTCCTGATGATGTAAAAAAAGAAGTTTTGGAAATACCTATGGAAGTTCATGAAAGTGAATTAAAGGGTAGAAGAGATTTGCGTGAAGAAATGATTTTTACAATTGATGGTGATGATACAAAAGATATTGATGATGCGGTAAGTGTTAGGCGTCTAAAAAATGGTCATTTCCAATTGGGAGTTCATATTGCAGATGTTAGTTATTACGTGAAAGAGGGCAGTGCATTAGATAATGAAGCGTTGGAAAGAGGGACAAGTGTATATTTAGTTGATAGAGTCATTCCTATGCTTCCTCATGAATTATCTAATGGTATTTGTTCACTTAATCCAAATGTTGATAGACTTGCTATTTCTTGTGTCATGGAATTTGACAATAATGGTAAACAACTAGATTATGAGATTTTTCCTAGTGTTATTAAATCAAGAATTCAAATGACCTATAAGAAGGTAAATAGTATACTTGAAAATAATATTGTCCCAGAGGGGTATGATGAATACGTCGATTCTCTTAAATTAATGGCCGAATTAGCAGGAATTTTACGAAAATATAAAGAAAATAGAGGATATATAGATTTTGGTGTCGATGAAGCAAAGATAATTGTTGATGAAAAATGTGTCCCTATAGACATTAAACTAAGGGATAGAGGTGTTGGCGAGAATCTTATTGAAGATTTTATGATTGCTGCGAATGAGTGTGTAGCTTCTCACATTTATTTTATGAATTTACCTTTTATTTATCGAATTCATGAATATCCAAAAGAGGAGAAGATAAGGAGTTTTTTAGGGTTTGTTAGTGGTTTGGGATATCATGTTAATGGCAATATTAAAGATGTCAAGCCAACAACGCTTCAAGGCATTTTAGAACAACTGAAGGATAAGCCAGAATTTAAAATATTATCTACTTTGCTTTTAAGATGTATGCAGAAGGCTGTTTATAAACCTGAAAATTTGGGACATTATGGTTTGGCTAGTAGTTGTTATACACACTTTACTTCTCCTATCAGACGTTATCCGGATACGACTGTACATAGATTATTAAGAACATATTTGTTTGATGGAAAAGTAGATATTAGTACTGTAAAAAAGTGGGAGGAGAAATTGATCTATATTGCTGACCATTCATCAGAAAGAGAAAGAGCATCTGTTGATTGTGAGAGAGAAGTTGAGGATATGAAAATGGCAGAATATATGGAGCAGCATATTGGTGAGGAATATGAAGGTATGATTTCATCAGTAACAAGTTTTGGAATGTTTGTAGAATTAGATAACTTGGTGGAAGGATTAGTACCATTAAGGGACATGAATGATTTCTTTCATTTTGATGAGGAACATTTATGTCTAGTAGGAGAAAAGACTCATCTTAAATATACTATTGGTGATAGACTTTTAATAAAAGTAGTTAGAGCCAGTAAAAGTGATAAAACGATTGATTTTGAAGTTATAAGAAAGGTAGATTAGTGCTTATGGGTAGTAGACATAAAAAAAGAAAATTAAAAAAAATCCCTAAAATTTTGTTTCTGTCTTTCTTAATTGTAACTATATTGTCTGTTACATTAATTTATTTAAATGATAAAGGCATTTTAAAAAAAGAAGTGGTAAATGTACAGGGGATTCAAAAAAAGAAAAAAAAGGAATCGAAAGATTACGAAGCTAAGATTTTTATGGTTGGAGATGCCCTAATACATTGGGGTGTCTATAATGATGCTAAGCAATCAGATGGTTCATATAACTTTAAGCCTCAGTTAGAGTATATTAAACCAATCTCATCTAAATATGATTTGGCGTATTACAATCAAGAAACGATTTTAGGTGGCGCTGCTCTAGGATATTCTAGTTATCCTAGGTTTAATTCTCCTCAAGAAGTTGGAGATGCATTTATAGATGCGGGCTTTAATATGGTTTCACTTGCTACAAATCATACTATGGATAAGGGAGAAGCTGGTGTCTTAAATTCTGTTGAATATTGGAAGAATCATCCAGAGGTTGCAGCCTCTGGTCAATGGGCAAGTGATGCGGAACGTAGTGAGGGAGTTTCAAAAATATATGAGAAGAATAATATTAAATATGCTTTTATTTCATATACAATTTGGACAAACGGTCTAGAAACCCCTACTGGGAAGGAATATTTAAATAATGTGTATAGTCCGGAAAAAGCAAAAAGTGATATAGAACTAGTTAGAGATAAGGTAGATTTTGTTATAGTGGCTATGCATTGGGGAACGGAGTATTCTTTAAAGACTGATTATAAGCAGGCTGAAATCGCTTCATATTTATCTGATTTAGGAGTTGATTTGATTATTGGTGCGCATCCTCATGTGGTTCAAACAGTTGAATATATTAATAATAATAGAACTTTTGTTATCTATTCTTTAGGTAATTTTATTAGTGATCAGCTAAATGTTGAAAATTATGTTGGTCTTGCTATGGAGGTAACCCTAAAAAAACATGTAGATATAGATGATAAGGTATCAAATTCTATAATTGAGCCAAAAGCACAGTTGCTTTATACCGTGACTGATCAGAGTAGGGGATATAGTAGAAACTTTAGAGTAATTCCTTTTCCAAAATTGGAAGAAAGTCAATTAAAAAATCACAATGCAATTTATGAAAAATATAAAGCGGTTGTTAATGAATCTTATCCTAATTTAACTTGGGGTCTTACTTGGGAGTGATGAAGATGGAGATAACTAATAGAAAAGCTAAGTTTGATTATTTTATTGAAGAAGAATATGAAGCGGGTATCGTCCTGACTGGAACTGAAATAAAATCAATAAGAAATGGACATTGTAATATAAAAGATTCATATGGTATTGTTAAAAACAATGAAGTTTTTTTACTAAATATGTTTATTGGTCAATATAAAGAGGGAAATATTTTCAATCATAATGAGACTAGAACTAGGAAATTATTACTTCATAAAAAGGAGATAAAAAAAATATCTCAGGCTATTGAGATGAATGGGTTGACCCTTATTCCTTTAAAGGTATATTTTAAAAATAATATTTTAAAAGTATTATTGGGTGTATGTAAAGGAAAAAAACAGTTTGATAAAAGAGAGACTATTAAGCAAAGAGATATTAATCGTGAAGTAAAAAAGAATTTAAAAAATTATAGTTAAGTTAAATTAAATGTATATGCATCCATTTTTTGTAACAAAAAGAACATTTTTTAATGTTCTTTTTTATTTATAAGGAAAGTGCGTTTGCTTTAAATAAAATAAAAATGTGATAGTATTTAAACTATCACACAACAAATAAACCTACTTATCTTTAGAGGTTCTAATTGGAAATGATGGACCACCACAATATGGACATTCCATCTCAAATGATTTTTTT
>CACWWC010000002.1 GCA_902764545.1 uncultured Erysipelotrichaceae bacterium
ACAGTAACCCATCCAGTCTTCTTACATACACTACATCCTTTTCCATGACAATTAACACATGTAATATCTACTTCTACTGATGGCTCTGTAAATTGATAATAACTAGGTCTAAATCTTGTTTCAACATTTTCCCCAAATAATCTCTTAAATAAAATATCCATTGTTCCTTTTAAATCAGACAACGAAATATCTTTATCAACAAGTAATCCCTCGATCTGCATAAAGTTATGTGAATGAGATGCATCATCATCATCTCTTCTATAAGTCTTTCCTGGGCAAATCATTCTTATAGGAACTTCTCCCTTCCCTTTTAACATAGTACGAACTTGTACTGGAGAAGTTTGACTTCTAAGTAATATTTCTTCACCTTCAATATAAAATGTATCTTGAGCATCTCTTGCAGGATGTCCTTTAGGAATATTTAACATCTCAAAGTTATACTTATCCTCTTCAATCTCAGGACCATCAACAACATCATATCCCATAGACATGAATAATTCTTCTACTTCTTCTATTAATTTTTCTAAAATATTAGGAGCTCCTACTGGTATCTTTGTAGAAGGTAAACTAATATCAATAGCTTCACTTTCTAATCTCTTATTAAGAATCTCTTGATCTATTTTTTTCTTAGTAGAATCATAATATTCATTAAATCTATTTCTTAACTCATTAACCTTCATTCCAAACTCTTTTTCTCTTCATTTGGAACATTTCTAATTTCACTATTAAGTTCAGTAATAATACCTTTCTTTCCCAAATATTTAACTTTTAAATCATTTAGTTTATTCATATCACTTATTTCAACTAAATCTTCATCAAGTGCTTTTTTTACATCTTCAAATTTCATCTTAATACCTCCTCATTAATACCTCTAAATTATTTATACTTTTTACTAATTTCTTATTACTATTATTTTTATTTTTTCTATCAAAATATATTGCATCCATTCCAACTCTATATGGACCATATACATCATTCTCTAATGAATCTCCTATAACTATACAATCTGAAGGACTAAATCGTCCTGCCGCATTTAAATAACTTTCCTTAGATGGCTTCATATAAAAATCCCCTCCATAAAAGTTATCAAAATAATTAAGTAAACCAGCTTTTTTTAGTCTTCTCATTTGGTCATCTCCAAACCAATTAGAAAGACCAACAACACTTTGACTTTTATTTACACTTAAATATAATAACAAATCTTCTGCTCCAGGAATAACTTTAGGATCATAATTAGATACAACCTCTCTCCATTTATAAATCAACTCTGGACTAATTTCAACGCCACTATTATTTGATAAAAAATCACTTAAGTAACCAACATCATATCTACTACATGTTTTTTCATATTTATTAATTAAATCACCAATCTGTGGAATAAAAATATTTCCTTCCTCTGATGTTAATTCCTTTTTAAAAAATTCTATTTCTTTTGTGTAATCCTCTTCGAGTATAGTACCATCAATATCAAATATAAATCTCTTAGTCTCCATAAACACTCCTAAATAAAAAATAACTATAAACTTAAGGACGAATCACCGTGGTACCACCTTAATTTATAGTTATTACTATACACTTAAATCTTTTAACGCAAGATATACGCTTACTATTAATAAGAACTCCTAGGACGAATTCATTAAACTATTCTATCTATTTTCACCAACCATAGACTCTCTACAAGAAATCATTTAACTACTACTCCCTAATCAACATCGACTGCCATTATTATATCATATTATTTTTTATTTGTTAACATTTTTTCCTAAACTATTTTTCTTTTGAATACTATCACTTTCTTTTATTTCAGGTAATGATAATAAATCATCAGCAGTTAATCCTTCTAATTTTGGATAAAGTAGTCTATTTGTTTTCCTTTCTTCATCACTCATATCTTTTTCAGAAACCCAACTTTTTATATGAAACCACAACATTCTATATATTGTACCAATAGCACTTCTTTTAACATCAATATTATTTTTTAAAGACTTTTCATCTACAAAGATTGCAAAACCTCCATCATTGATATTGACAACAGCACCATCTACTCCATACCTATCATCTAACCTACATCCAAAAACGACATCACCATTTAACCATTTTATAAACTCTAAACATTGTTCTAAATCTCTTGTATTAAATTTTTTCTTTGTATCATTTTCATAATAATTAATAAGTTTATTAACAACCTCATCAATATAATATGTTTGTAACTGTGTAAGCACATAATCATTTCCTAAATAAATTATAACATAATATTACTTTACAAAAACTTTTTTTGAAAAGTTACTAAATACATTAGATAATTCCCTCTCTATTTTTTTAACTCCTCCATCATCAATAATTTTATTAATAATAATTGCATTAAAAATCATATTAACTTTTTCACAATCAGATACTGAAGAAATATCTAAAGTTGTTAAATATCTTAAAACCTTAAGTCTAGAAATAACATAACCACCAATATTATATGTTAATCCACTATCTAAGAAATGTTGATCAAGTTTTTTAATAACATCTAATTCTAATAACTGATCATCAATTTTATTATTTAAGCTATCATTTATAGTAGATAAATAAGAAGAATTAATAATAGACTTATCATAAGTTGGATAATACTCTTCTAAACTTTCACTACCAATAGAGAATAATTTTCTAAATTTATCTAGTTTTTTTATACTACCAATAATTTCACCATTACTATCTCTATAATCAAAACCAATATCATCAGAAAACATAATAGCAAGAATCATATCATAAGTATCTTCATTTATTAATGAAAAATCATCAACCATATCTTTATATAAGCCATTTTCAAGAATCATATCTATATAATCAAAATATTTATTATTATTAAATATTTCAAAATTATCCATCTTCTTCAAATCATCATAACTCAAATATCTACTTAATAAACTTGAAGTTGACATCAAAGATGCATTATCCATCATTAAAATAGAGCCATTCGTATCACTTAAACTAAGTGTATTAACACCCATTGAACGAAGCATAGAAATATTTCTAATAAGATTATTACCATCTAATAATATAGCAGGATGATTTGTTAATAAATTAGCATGAATTATATTATTATTAATAAGTTCAATAACATTATCAATTGTATCATAATCACTTAAAGATATAATATTAACGATAATCTTATTATTAAATAATGATTTCATTATAGGTCTTTTTTGACAATACTTAAAAAACTTTTCTAATTTATTATAACTAAGTGAATAAAAACTATCTTTAACCGCATCATCAAAACAAGATACATTAAAGTTATATTTTACACATAATGATTCAATATCCGACTTATTAAACTTAGAAAGTTTATTATATATTTTATCGTTATGTTCTAAAGCCCATTTATAAACTAACTCTAATAACTCTAAATCATCAGGAAAATCACTAACTATACTAGCATTAACTACTTCATCATCTTTTATGGTTAATAACTTATTTTTTAAAGTATCATACTTATTCGCAATAGCCAAATTCTCTTGCATCCTTTTAGAATCAGTATGTTTAATCTTAGATAGTTTTTTTTCAACTAACTCTTTTAACTCAATAAGTTCTTGAGGATACACCCCACTATTAATTAGATTAAATCTAGTAAAAGAAATAAACTTTCTAGCTAATTCCGGATTATTCGCAAGTCTTTTTGTAAGCTGATAAAACATATACATATTTTCATGATTTCCATCAAAAAATTTCTTATTATAGATAGCCAATAGATTAACATAATCAATTCTCTTCAACTTCTTTTCTTCTTGCTTTCTCAATTTTCTTAGATTACTACCCTTACCAAATGCTACAAAGACACAATTTGAACTACTTTGAAATTGGTCTAAATACTTAGTAGAATTCTTATAATATGGTGAATTTGGATTATATATTTCAAGTACTCCTTCTAATTTATCATCACGAATATCTCTAAATAAATCCAAAAAAGTATAAAGATAATCTTCTCTATCTCTTTCCTTTACTTTAAGCAGGTTACGATGTAGTTCAAGTGTTGATTCAGTCATACTTAAAACATCTGTAAAATCAATATTTGGACAGAAAATAATAAACGAAGCTTTCATTAAATCAACAACTTCAGATTGACTAAATTTTTCATAACCACCCTTAGCTTCAATAACTCTATAAATACTTTGTAACAATTCGGCCTCTGGAGATACATCTAACTCTTTTGAATAATTACTTATTCTATCATCTATAAGATTAATTAATTCTGTCATTAAAAACCACCCCTATTTAATTTCCTAAAAATCTTATCTTGTTCACTAGCAAAGTTCTCTGCATTATTTAACATATAGTTCTTACATAAAGCATCACGTTTATCAATAAAGATTTTAGAAAATTTATCTTTACCATTATTAGAATATAAATATATACCAGCAATCAAAAAATAATTATCTTTAATATGTTGAAAATAAACTCTAACTCTTTTACCATCACTAACCTGCATTAACCCTGTATCATATATACTCTTAATCTTATTAAATCTACCATAACTCATTCCAACTAAAAGTTTTTGAATACTTGGATAATACTCATTTGGAATATCACCCAAATCATCAAAAGGTAAATTCTTACCACCACTAGTTAAATAAATTAAACTATTAACTGGAACATCTTCAACCAACTCATTAATATCATCATCTTTTAGTGAATCAAAATTTTTAATATATTCAATTATTTCAACAAGGTGAAACATCTCAGTCTTACAATCCATTGCAGAATCCTGATCACCAGCCTTCTCATATTCTTCTTCCATCTTATAATAAGAAGTATACTCCTTTTGTATTCTAGCAAGCAATGGATACAAAACATTATTGGGAACAATAACATTTAATAATAAATTATTTAAATCATCATAACGACAATTAATAATCATATTAAAATAATAATCAATATCTATATCGGGAACTAAAACCTCAGTACTTATAGTATCAACATTATTAGGCATGCTTTCTTTCTCAATGCTAGTAACATCCCTACTATTATTAACTCGTTTAATAAAAGAATTAATCTCTGAAATAGCCCTAACATTATTATTCAAATATCCCTTTAATTCTTGAACTTTCTTACTCTTAGACTCAATACTAGAAATAGATTTATTTATAGTATCCATATCAATATAATTAAAATCACTCATACTCATATACATAACACCCCTTAACAAAGTCTAGCGTATATTATAATATATGAAAAAAATCCTGTCAATAAACGAAAAAATCTAGTAAACACTAGATTCTTATCTTAATATTTTAAAAAAAACAAATTAGCATACATCAAAATATACCACTTCCCAAATTTTTACGGAGCTCGCTTTAGAAAACCTCTTTATTGGTATTATCTTTACCTCACCCATAACACCCATAATTTGTTATTTCCTATTATTTAATACACGTTTTATATTATCCAATTCTAAAAGCTGGGGAAATTCCATTACTATTTCCTGCATAATTATCATAACAAATTTCCCTTGAATCAACGCATGCAAAGCCAGCCCCCTGATTAGAATAAGCATTACGTAGCCACCACTGATAATCTTTAGTAGTAACTCCCCTCGATGTCAAATTTTGCTTGCTTTTTTTGACATATGAATGGTGATTCTGCTGTAAATCTATGTTGTAAATCTATGTCAATACAAAAAAATATTATATATATTTAGTATTATCTTTTCTTAACTATTCATACTACAAAAAAAGAACTACTATACAGTAAGTAGTTCTTGTTCTTTTTCTTTTAATTTAGCTTCAATCTTTTTATTATAGTCATTAACCTGATCTTGAATATCTTTTTCCATTCCTTTTTCTTCATCTTCAGGAAGTTCACACTTTTCAACATCTTCAAGAGCCTCATGTCTAATATTTCTAATGGAAACCTTTGCATCTTCTGCTAAAGCTTTAACTTGTTTTACAAGTTCACGTCTTCTATCTTCAGTAAGTTCTGGAATAACTATACGAATTGTCTCCCCATCATTTCCTGGATTATATCCTAAATTAGAATTTAAAATTGCTTTTTCAATAGCTCCTAAACTTCCCCTATCAAAAGGCTTAATTAATAATTGTCTAGCTTCTGGAACAGATATAGTTGCTAGTTGTTTAAGTGGTGTCATTGCACCATAATACTCTACCATAACACCATCTAAACTAGAAGGATTAGCTCTTCCAGTTCTAACTGTTTTAAATTTTTTATCTAAATTTTCTAACGTTTTATCCATTTTATCAGCAACATCTAATAAAATCATATCACTATCCATTAATTCATCTCTCCTTAAGTTAATTATATTATAATAAGGAATAAAAATAAAGAAAAAAAGTACTAAAAAGTACTTACAAATATTATAAAAGCAATTACTCCAATAAGCATAATTGTAAATATTATTAATAAAACCAAAATGGTAATATTCAAAAACTTCTGACTAATTAAATCAAGTAGAGACTTCTTTTCCTTATTAATACTAGAATCAGCAACAACAACTTCATCAATTAACTTTATACTTTTCTCAGGTAATTTATCTTCAACTTTTTTGTTATCAATATCATCAATAATATCATTCGTCTTTTCATATAAAGAACGTAAATCCTTTTCTAAAGAATCATATTCCTTCGAAGATTTAATATCAATGACATATTTATTTTTACCTTTTCTTTTCCTTTTAACTTTTTTACTAGGTGTATCATTTTTATTAATCAATGCCTTAGCAGCATCTATATATTTACCATTAGTAATATCCTCTTCTATTTCTAAAGCTTTTACCTTACTATCTACAACAAGTTCTTCTTCTAATAATTTATCATCACTCTTTTTTAGAGGAGTCACAACGACCTTATCTCTAACCTGTTTATTACTACCTTTTTTAGACCTTATCTTATTATTAGTATTTTTCTTTGGTACAACAACAACTTTACTACGTACATTTTTTGTACTTTTCTTAGCCGTGGTTGTTTTCTTCTTAGGTGCGACAATAACCTTATCTCTAACATTTCTTGATTTTGAGGTAGAACTTTTACTACTTTTTGATGTAGTCTCAACAGCCTTTGAGTTTTGTTTAGTAGCTTTTTCAATTCCCTTTTTTAATTCGCTCTTAGAAACAACGATAGTTTTGTCGTCTTTACTATGCTTTTTACTACTCTTTTTTATTTTATCAATCTGCTCATCAATTTTTTTAACCGCATTACTAGAAGATTTCTTCGCCATTAAAATCATCCCCTTTATTACTCGCTTATTATACCAAAAAAGCTACAAAATACAAGCCTAAATTTATATTTTATTTGAATAAAAAATATAAAAGTAACATTAAAATAATAAGTAAAATAATAACAATAATATAATAAATCCAAAAACTGTTATTTTCTAAATCATCATCAACACTATTTTTATTAATATCAGACTCAGACGCATCAAGCACATATTTATCATTTTTTATATCACTGGAATTTTCTTTTTTTATTTCATTAAATTCGCTTAAATTTTCAATTTTTTTAGTCTCATCATCTAAAATATCATCTACATCTGACGAATCCCCATCTAAAACCTCAATTTCTTCATCAAAATCTAAAGGGCTTGATTTAAGAAGTCTTATCTGTTCATTTATTTTCTCTATTTCTCTAGTATTAACACTCATCCCAACACCTCATATATAAATATAGTATAAAGGATAGCCCCAAAAAAAGAAATAAAAAAAGAGCCTTGGCTCTTCATTTTACACATTAATTTACTATTCAGCACCATTAATTTGACTCATAACTTCTTCAGCAAAGTTTTCTTGTCTTTTTTCAATACCTTCTCCAACAGCAAATCTTACCATATTAGTGATTTCACCGCCATTGTCACTTACATACTTCTTAACTGAAAGTTTATTTTCTTTAATAAATGCTTGTTCAACTAAAACAACTTCTTTAAAGAACTTCTCTAATTTACCAGTAACCATTTTTTCAATAACAGCCTCAGGTTTACCTTCAGATTGTTGTTTAACTTCTTCAGTGATAAAGTGTCTTTCTTTCTCAACCATTTCTTGAGGTACACCATCTCTTGTTAAGGCAACAGGATTCATTGCAGCAGCTTGCATAGCTACATCTTTACTAACATCCTCATTAGCACCTTTCACAACAACAACAGTACCAATTTTACCACCCATATGTTTGTAAGTACCAAAAACTTCATCATCAGTTTTTGTAATCTTTTCAAAACGTCTGAAACTTAGTTTCTCACCAATTTTAGCTGTCAAAGCAACTAACTTATCACCTACAGTTTCACTACCATCTTTTATATTTAAAACATCATCTACAGTTTTAACATTATTCTTTAAAATCTGATTAACTAAATAATCAACAAAATCAGTAAATTCCTTATTCTTAGCAACAAAATCAGTTTCAGAATTAACCTCAACTATTACTGCAGTATTTCCATCAGTTTTGATTTGGCATAATCCTTCAGCAGCTATTCTTGATTCTTTCTTAGCAGCTTTAGCAATTCCTTTCTCTCTTAACCAATCAATTGCCTTTTCTTGATTTCCTTCACATGCTTCAAGTGCCTTCTTACAATCCATCATTCCAGCACCAGTTTTTTCTCTTAACTCTTTTACATCGCTAGCTTTAAACATAATATATCCTCCTTCAAACTATTAATATTATAATATATTTTTAGTTAATACAAAATATAAAATTTCAAAAAAATAAGGAAATAGCCTAAGCCATTTCCTAAAAATCAGTTATTATTTTGATAAAGCTTCAATTATTTCAGCTTTTTTCATTGTTGAATAACCCTTGATTTCAGCTTCTTTAGCTTTTGCTTTTAAATCTGCTAATGTTAAATCATCAAGATTTTCTGCTTTTTCTTCTTTAACTTTTTTACTAACAACTTCAGTTTTTACTTCTTCTTTAACCTCTTCTTGAGCAGTTACTTCAGTCTCTACTTTTGCATTTGCCTCTTTCTTAACAGGTCTTTTATCATTTTTATTCTTATCATCATCACTTACGTAGTCAATTACTTCATTACCATTAACTTCAGCAATAGCATTAGTTAAAGCGCCAATCAATAATTTTACAGATCTTACTGCATCATCATTTCCAGGAATAACATAATCAACCATATCAGGATCACAATTAGTATCTACAATACCAAATACAGGAATACCTAAAATACGTGCTTCTTTTATTGCTATTTCTTCTTTACGAGGATCAACAATAACCATAGCTTGTGGCATTCTCTTCATTTCACGAATACCTCTTAAGTTTTTATTTAACTTATCATATTCTTTACGAATCTTAATAACTTCTTTTTTTGGTAAAGCATCAAAAGTTCCATCAGTTTCATACTTTTCGATTTCTTCCATTCTTCTGATTCTTGAACGAATAGTCTTAAAATTAGTTAAAGTTCCACCTAACCATCTTTCATTAACAAAGTACATATTAGTTCTTGTAGCACATTCTTCAGCAGCTTCTTGAGCTTGCTTTTTTGTTCCTACAAATAGTACTTTACCTTCATTTTGTGCAATAGCTTTCATTGCCTCGTATGCTTCTTCTAGTTTTTTTACAGTTTTTTGTAAATCGATAATATAAATATCATCACGAGTTGTGAAGATATACTCCTTCATTTTAGGATTCCATCTTCTCTTTTGATGTCCAAATTGAACACCAGCCTCTAATAAATAATTCATTGATACAACAGTCATTTAATTTTCTCCTTTTCGTTTTTAATTTCTTCTATTAGTTTCTAAAACTTATCACCCAACGGGCACTAGATAAATAAATTCGCTAATATGTTTATTTTTCTAAAGCTTCAATAATTTCAGCTTTTTTCATACCAGTAACTGATATTTTCTTTTTAGCAGCAACCTCTTTAAGTTCTGCAACTGTCATTTTAGAATAATCTACTTTTTCTTTTGCTTCCTTTTTAGCTGGAGCTTTTTTAGTAGCTTCCTTTTTCTCTTCTTTTACCTCTGCTTTTTTTGCATCCTTCTTAGCAGTTGATTTTCCTGTACCAATAGTTACTTCTAATCCAGCAACTTCTTCAGCTGCCTTGATCTTTCCAGCCTTTCCACCCCTTGCTGTTTTAACAAGTTCACTAAACATCTTTGGATCATTAATAGCTATTTCTGATAACATCTTACGATTAATTTCAACTCCAGCCTTAGTAAGACCTTCTATAAATCTTGAATAAGAAATATCATTTTGACGACATGCAGCATTAATTCTAGTTATCCATAGTTTTCTAAATTCTCTCTTCTTTTGTTTTCTATCTCTAAATGCGTATTGTCCAGAATGCATTAATTGCTCTTTAGCAGTTTTATACAATCTATGTTTACTACCAAAGTAACCTTTAGCTTCTTTTAATACTTTTTTATGACGAGCTTTTGTTACTGCTCCATTCTTAACTCTTGCCATGTTTCTTCCTCCTTACTTATTCTAGATTTAGAACTCTTTGAACCAGTATTATGTCTACTTCCTGGTTTTCCTATTTTAATATCATTCTTACGCTTTTTAAATACTTTAGCACTTGCTCTATGTGTTTTAATCTTTGGCATAATTTATTCCTCCTACTTCATTATTTGTCTTTTTTTGGAATCAACAACATTGTCATTGTTCTACCATCTAACTTAGGTTTTTGTTCTATATCTGCATAATCTTTCACACGTTCGGCAAAACGATCTAAAACTTCCTTACCTAATTCAGTATGAGCCATTTGACGACCCTTAAAACGAATCGTAAGTTTAATCTTATCTCCCTTTTCAAGATATTTTGTAGCATTTCTAAGTTTAGTTTCAAAGTCTCCTACATCAATAACTGGTGACAAACGATACTCTTTTAGTTCTGACATATTAGCTCTTTGTTTCTTTAAAGCTTCTTTAGCTTTTTTTTGTCTTTCATAACGGTATTTATTATAATCCATTACTTTACAGACAGGTGGATTAGCATTTGGGCTAATTAACACTAAATCTAAAGCAGCATAACTTGCTAAAGTTAGCGCATCAGAAATAGGTTTAACTCCAACTTGCTCACCATTTGGTCCAATAACTAACACCTCTGGAACCTTAATCTGATCATTAATCAACATGCTATCTTTATCCTTTGCGATACCTAACACCTCCATAATAAGAAAAGCAGATATAAAATTTATATCCGCAAAAAACCATAATTAAATAAATTTAATCTCGGCTCTTTACCTATCGTTTTTCACAATCAGGTGGATATAAATCTCTTTCCTTTTTTTCTCGACTAGTAATATTATATGCATTTACTTTAGTATTGTCAACAACTTTTTTATTTTTACCTCTTTTTTAAATATACAAATGTATCCTTATCTTCTAATCCATTTAAATTACTATGAGTATTAGTCTCTTCGGTATCAAGCTTATATCTTCGCTTTAATAAAGAAAACGCAACTAAATCATTTTGATATTGAATTGCCGATATAGGATTATTAATAAGAGAAAAGAAATTAATATCATCATTTGACATTCTAGAATTTAAAGATTTTGTAGAAACGCCTTGACAACAATATACAATACATCCATCATCACTAAGCAATGGAACAAGCTGCCTTGAAACCGCATCAGCAAACACCTCTCCATCAATATATTCTGGTATATTAGATAAATATATTGAATCAAACCCTTTAAATAAAGGACTGTTTAAATAACCAGAAGTTTTTAACGAATCTTTCAAACTTAAAATATCTGTTCTAATAAATTCAATATTTGCACCAGCTATCTTTTCTTTTGTCTTATTAAATGAATCTTCATTTTCTGTATAAGTACCAATATTTCTATCACCCATACATCCATGTAACATATCAAATATAGGAGCAATTTGTCCTGAATAATCAATTAACCTACAAATTTCAGATAATGAAAGCTTATTACTACTCACAAAACCAAATAAAGGGCCAAGTTTATGAGACATAAATTTCATATATTCATTTTTTGAATATCTTCCAGGATTAATTCCTAGTATATTATTAATTAAAAAATTATTGGAAAGTAAATTATATATATTATTATAGG
This sequence comes from uncultured Erysipelotrichaceae bacterium, assembly GCA_902764545.1. Classification (GTDB taxonomy): domain Bacteria; phylum Bacillota_I; class Bacilli_A; order RF39; family UBA660; genus UBA3789. The sequence goes on from CACWWC010000002.1 coordinate 12,023, forward strand.
CTTTATCATATTCTAAGAAAAAATAATTGAAAAAATTGCACACATTAGCATCCAAAAAAGATAAATCCTTAAGATTTCTATACATAGAACTAGATAAAAACTTATCAATAATTGCAGGCTCTGATAAAAAAGTAAAATAATCATTATAATTTAAGTTTTGTAATGCTGAAATTTTTAAACTAGCAGGATATAATTGTAATCCATTTATATCAAAAGCCAAAATATTTTTTGCACCATGAAAAATAGACTCCAATACAAAATCTCCACTAGATAACACGGTAGCAATACAATCATCATCTTTAACAAAATTTTTAAGTACCATATCTTCTGTAGGATTTAAATACATTATAGAAGCATCCTTAAATAGCTGAGTAGATAATTCTCCGTCACAATCAAGTTCAATACAAGAATTATCATTTATTTTACTCATATGTTCTGTAACTACACTAACATCTTCATAATCATTTAGATATTTAATTTTATTCTCATTTAACAAAAATATCACCTACTACCTATTTTTTCCTTACATAAACAAAAGTATCTTTTTTTTCTACTCCATCACCTGCAAAAGCTTCAGTCTCCACAGTATCCACATTATATTTTTTGCTAAGCATTGAGTATGATTCTATATTATTTCTTTGAGTTACAAAAGAGTAATCATTATAATTATCATGACTCCTTATATAATCTAACTCCGCCTGTGAAATATTTAATCTATTACTACTTATACCTTGACAACAATATAAAATAACACCATCATCCTGAAGTAAAGGCACCAGTTGATTATCAACAGTAGATACAAATTCATTAGATTTAATATATTCTGGAATATTAGATAAGTATATAACCTTAAATCCATTAAAATTACTATTACTTGTATAGGATATCCTATCTAAATTATTCTTTAACTGAGAAAGATCCGTATTAATAAAACTAATTTTAACACCAGAAAGAGCATTTTTAGCCTCATTGAATGAATCCTCATCATGCATATAAGTATTATCATAACTTTGCCCTATATACCCATGAATGTACTGAAAAATTGATTGAGATGAATAACCAAAAACAAGCATAGATAATAAAGCATCCATTTGAACATAACTTAATGGAAATTTAAAACCAAGTTCTAGGCAAGAAGCTAACTTTTTTGACATAAACTTCATATATTCATCACGAGTATAATCAGAAGGTTTGATTAGAGCTCTATCATTTATAAGCTTCTTTGAACAAAGAAAATTATAAATATAATCAACTGCTTCATTATACATATTTAAAAAAACATCCATAAAATAATAAACATCACTACTACAATCAGAATTTTTTTTAAGTTCACTATACATATCTGTTGATAAAAAATCGCGAATATTATGAACATCAGATAAAAAAGAGTTATAACTTTTATAATCCATATTTTGTAAAGCAGCTAACTTTAAACTTGCTATATAATACTGAGCTTTATTAATATCAAAAGTCAATATATCTTTTACTCCATGATAAACTGATTCTATTGCAAAGTCACCACTTGATAAAACTGTTGCAACTGAGTCAGCACCTTTAACAGCATCCTTTATGCATAATTGCTCAGTAGGATTTAAATAAATAATTTCCCCTTTTTGAAACATCCTAGAAGTATTATTATATTCTCCCAATAAACTATTGTTAATGCACCTTAAGGCATTATTCTCAATTTCCTCTTTATCAATATCATTCTTATCTAAATACTCTATTTTTACACTTTTACTCACTGCAAATCCCCTTTTTCCTATTATTTCTTAAAACCCTTTTTTTTCTCTTTATAAAAATCATCTTCAACCCTATATTTATTCATGGACTCATGCCAAATAGCATCAATTAAATCCTCCAAAGTTATTCTTGGTCCAATTATCAATTCATATAAAATAGAAATTAAGTCATCTATTTCTTCCTGACTATATTCTCGCTCACCTTCATGTGTAATAGTATTATTTGAGTATGCTTTAAGCTCTTGATTATACTTTTTTCTTAATTCCGGATTTTTTAAAACCTCATAAGCTTTATTGATTAACTTTAACTCTTCTTCAAAACTAATTTTATCTTCTAAAGAAAGATTTGGATTAGCATCAGGATGAAATCTTTTTGCTTTTTTTCTATATGCCTTTTTAATTTCTTCTTCTGTTGCATCACAACTAACTCCTAATATTTCATAGTAGTTTATAAATTCAGTCATATTTAAACACCTACCTCTTCTTTACATAAACAAATGAATCCTTATTATCATTTCCATTTGAAGGGCTTAATGAATCTCGTTCAACTATACTAACTTTATATTTACCTTTTAAATAACTATATCCTTGAATATCATTTATTTCCTTAACATAGGTATAAGGATTCATCCAAGGATTATCATTTATAATTCTTGCTCTCATTCTCATAAAATTAAACTCCTGAGGACTAACATTTAACCTATCCTTATCTACACCTTGACAACAATACACTATAACACCATCATCTTTAAGTAAAGGCATCAATTGACTATCTACTATTCTTGCAAAAATCGATCCACTAAGATATTCAGGAATGTTAGACAAATATAATGACTGAAAGCCACCAAAATTATTATCTAAATAACCAGAATCCTTTAAATTATTTAATAATTTAGACAAATCAGATTTAATAAATTTAATATTAGATTCTTGAATAGAATCACACGTCTTTCTATATGACCTCTCATTTTCTATATAACTGCCAGGAGTTTTTATACCCATCAATCCATATATACATTTAAAAACATTTGATGCTTTATAATTATGATCTAGTAAAGAAACTAACAGATCAAACTCAAACTGTCCAACCATTTCCGGAAAATTAATATTTAATCTTTTAATAACTTTTTTTGCAAGCATTCTCAACTTTACATTATCAGATTCTTGCATAATTTTAATTTTCCATAATAATTCAATTTCAGGTTTATTCTTTAGATAAGATTTAAAATAATCACATTCTTTTTTTCTTTGGTTAATAATAATATCAAAAAATTCAAATACAAAAGACTCATCATTTGATTTTTCTTTAATAAAAGAATAAATATCATTTGATAAAAATGAATCACAACAACTATTAGCTAAAAAATTATAATAATCTTCATAACCTACATTTTGAATAGCAGCAAGCTTTAATGAAGCACTGTATAATTGATTCTCATTTATATCAAAAGTTATAACTTCTCTTGCTCCATTAAATATCGAGTCTAGTGCAAAATCCCCACTACTTAGAACAGTTGCACAGACGCTATCTTTTTTTACAACATCCTTCATAACTAATTCTTCCGTTGGATTAAGATAAATACCAGAAGCATCTTGAAATAACTTTTCACTTAAATTAGTACTGTTATTTGGATTACGTATTTCACTATTTAAAAATTCATAAGCAACATCAGATGCATTCCTACCAGATAACTCGTTTAATAACTCTATTTTCTTATCACCATAAGACATATATACCAACCCCTAAACAACGACATATTATATACCATTATAGTCTAAATTGCAATAAAAATATCATTTCTAAAACCTTATAATACGATTAATAAGAAAATAAAAAAGTAACTCAAAACATGAGTTAACATTCTATAAATCTAAACAGCATTATTTCTAGGATTTATACCACTTGCAAGCATATTAGGATCAACTTCTTGAGCAGAATCAATTTTTACTCCTCGAGCAATAACATGTGGTGCAGTTGCATTATGAAAAGGATTATTAAAATATAAAGTAAATGAATCGCTTTCCTCATCATATGATAAACTTTCAAGCTCACGATAAAGCTTATTATGTTCATCAGATAATGTCAAATCGCCAACATCAAGAGTTTCAATATCATAATAAGAATAATTACTTTTAACACCAATATATGTTGAATTAGAAGTCGGAATAACAAAATTTTGTTCAACCGGCTTATATTCACCCATTGTTGAGCCACCACTAGAAAAAGTACCCATAAAATCACTTTCTTAAAATAGTATCATATCTTTAATTTTTTCCACAAATAGATATAAAATAATCAATAATCTTCCTTGAATTTTCATCAAAATCATAACTAATTTCAGGATGCCATTGTACACCAATATTAAAAGTACAATTTTTTAATTCTACCCCCTCAATATATCCATCCTCACTAATTGCATTTATAGAATAGTTATCTATATTTTCAACATGATAATTATGGAAACTGTTTACCTCTATTTCATCACTACCAATTATCTCCCACAGTTTAGTATTTTTTTTGATAGATACTTTGTGAACAAACCCATCATATATTTCTTGACAATGATTAATATAGGAATCATTCTTATAAGTTTTAAAAACACTGCCATAACAACTCATAAGTTGCATTCCCAAACATATTCCTAAAACCTTTTTATCAAGCATAATACACCTATCTAACAAATATCTATCAAAAGGGGTTATTTTTTCACCACCAGGGAAAATAACACCATCAACCATATTAAGATATTCTTCAATTGTATCTTTCTCAAAATCAGTTAACTCATCAAACTCATTATACCTAGTATCATAATGATTAACATCCTGAACCTGCACAATCGGTATAATAAAACCCCCAGCCTTCTGAATAGTTCTTCTCAACGCTTCATTTATAAATAATATATTTCTCCCATTTTCTAAAGTCGTATATCTAAGTGGAATACCAATCCTAACCATAACATCACCACCATTAGTATAACACAAAAAAAGAATTAAAACTTAATTCTTTCTTCAATATAATCAACAACTTCTTCAAGTCGTAAAGTAATCTGTTCCATTGTATCTCTATCTCTCAAAGTAACAGTACCATTTTCTAAAGTATCATTATCAACCGTAAGACACCACGGTGTTCCTATTGCATCACATCTTCTATACCTTTTACCAATTGATCCAGACTCATCATATGATGTCATAAAATGCTTTGAAAGTTCATTATATACGTCATTAGCCTTATCACTGTGATACTTCTTAGCAAGAGGTAATACACACACCTTATATGGAGCTAGATTTGGTGCTATTTGTAAAACTTCTCTTGTATCATTTTCTAACTGTTCTTCTTTGTAGGCATCACACAAAACAGCAAGCAGCAATCGATCAACACCAACACTTGGTTCAATAACATAAGGAACATATTTTTCGTTTGTTTCAGGATCTAAATACTTTATATCGGTTTTTGAACTCTTCTGATGTACAGATAAATCATAATCTGTTCTATCAGCAATTCCCCAAAGCTCTCCCCATCCCATCGGATATAAATATTCAATATCAGTTGTCGCTTTACTATAAAAAGCTAATTCCTCGGGATTATGGTCTCTATATCTTAAATTTTCTTCTTTAAGTCCCAATTCTTTTAAGAAGTCCAAACATTTCTGTTTCCAATACTTATGCCATTCCAAATCCGTATCAGGCCTGCAAAAAAATTCATATTCCATTTGTTCAAATTCACGAGTTCTAAAAATAAAATTTCCAGGAGTAATTTCATTTCTAAATGCTTTTCCAATTTGCCCAATACCAAATGGAATCTTTGCTCTCTGACTTCTTTGAACATTATTAAAATTAACAAATATACCCTGCGCAGTTTCACCACGTAAATATACCTTAGATGATTTATCCTCTGTAACGCCCATTTGTGTTTCAAATAATAAATTAAATTGACGAATTCCTGTAAAGTCGTTCTTGCCACACTTTGGACAAACTATATTATTATCTTTTATAAAGCTTTCTAATTTTGCATTGTCCCAACCATCACCGGTTTCCTTACCTTCAGTAAAGTCCTCAATCAACTTATCTGCTCTATGTCTTGATTTACATCCCTTACAGTCAATTAATGGATCGGTAAAACTTGTAACATGTCCGCTGGCTACCCACACTTCAGGATTCATTATAATTGCAGCGTCAAGGCCATAACTATTTCTCTCCTCCTGAATAAACTTTTTCCACCAAGCTCTTTTTATATTTTCCTTTAATTCTCTACCTAACGGACCATAGTCCCATGAATTAGCAAGTCCACCATAAATCTCTGATCCTTGAAAAATAAAACCATATTGTTTACAATAATTAACTATTTTTTCCATTGTAAGTTTTTCCATAATAATCCTCCTATAAATAAAAACACCTAGAAATTTGTAAGGACGAGTATACCCGCGGTTCCACCTTACTTATTCTAAGTGAATCATCTCTTAATATACTGCTGCTAGGCTTTCCACACCCGTCATCGCACATATAAAATATAAATATATAATAAACGATTGATAAAAAAAATGCAATCATATTATCAATTTTTTACATCTTTTCTATAGCTCTTAACACCCATACTAATCATTTTATTTTTAAATTCAAAAATAAAATCATCAGCTTTATCACTTGTAAAAGCACCTGCATAATTCATAAACTCAAATGATATATTTTTTACTATACCATAATCTATATAATACTTTTTTAACTCCAAAATAACATCAACTACTGCCTCACATTCTAGACTATCTAATTGAGCTGAGCTTTTCCAAATTGCAATATTATTATCACAGGCGAAAATATATAATTGGGGATTACCAAACTTTTTAGTTATTTTATGTAGTAAATCATGATGATAATATTTATCATCTCTACCCATACAAAAATAATAAACCCCATCAATCATTACACTAACAGCCTTAGAAGACATAACTCCATCAGAATAATTAAAGTAATCATAAATTCCATAGTCATTAATTATTTTATTCTTGAACATTCCAAGTTTAATTTTAATTACATTACTGTCAACCATACATACTCCTCAAATAAGTATTATATCAAAAATCTTGAAAAACAACAAAACTACTTTTCAATTTCAGCTTCATAAAGTAATTTATAATCTTTACATGATTTTAACAATTCTTCATGACTTCCCTCAGCAACAATGCATCCCTCATCCAAAAATAGAATCTTATCACTATTTATTATAGTAGATAATCTATGTGCGATTATCATAATTGTATAATTCCCCTGTAAATTATCTATTGCTTCTTGAATATGTGACTGAGTTACATTATCAAGTGCACTTGTTGCCTCATCAAATAGAATAATTTCTGTTTTTTGAACTAAAGTTCTTGCAATAGCAAGCCTCTGCCTTTGGCCACCAGATAAACTAACTCCGCCTTCACCAACCACTGTATCATATTTATCAGGTAATGCATTAATAAAATCCTCTAAGCATGCTACTCTACAAGCTTCAACCATCTCTTCATCAGTTAGATTATCTTTAACCAATCTTAAATTGTCCCTAATACTCAAATTAAATATATATGGATTTTGAGAAATAATTGTAATGTGCTTTCTAATTGAATCTTTATCAAGTTCCATAATATCTTCACCATCTATTGTAATAGAACCACTCTTGTAATCATACATCTTACACAATAAATTAAATATTGTAGTTTTTCCAGACCCACTCTTTCCAACAAAAGCAATAGTAGAATGTGATTTAACTTTAAAAGATAAATTTTTAAATAAAAGCTTATCATCATAACCAAAAGAAACATTTTTAAATTCAAAGTTACCGGCAACACTATCTAAATGCTTTTTTCCAAATGATTCTTTTGGATATTTCTTACTATTAATTATCTCATTAATTCTTGATGTAGACAAATTGAAATCTTTAAGTCCTTCTAAAAGATAACTAAAATTGCCTATAACCCAACTTACTCTGCTCATATAGTTATGTACAACCAAACTAATAGCTATACTCATATCTCCTATATAAATTAAATATACCAGTAATGTAATCATTATTAAATCTGAAAGATCTCTTAAAAAAGAAATAAACAAATTATAATTCCGATTAACTTTTCCCATATCATATCTAGTTTTATTTAGATGAATAAGTTTTTCATTCAATTCCTTTAAAAAACTTTTCTCAGCATTAAGCATCTTTATATCCCTGACACCACGAACTAATTCCCCAATAAAACCAGATACATTTTCATTTTCTTTTCTAAATATCTTATCTTTTTCATTTTGTACAGAAATACGTTTTTGTTCAAAGAAACCTATAAGTGCAACACTAATAATACACATTAAAAAAACTCTTAAATCAATAATTAGAATTGCACCAAAAATACCAATATTCGTCAACAACTCAGCCAACTGATAATTTAAAAGATTAAAAACATCAGCAATTTTTGAAGTATCATTTGTCAATCTTTGTATAAAAACACCAGAAGAATTTTCATCAATTGATGAATTTTTTAATCTTAAAATTGCCTTCCCTAAATCAAACTGTAATCTTATAAATGTTTCTCTATAAGTAATTTGTGAAAAATATCTAGCTAAAAAGTTAATAACGTTTCTTATGTTCTCAACAAAAAACAAAACAAGAGCTACAAACAAAACTTGCCTTAATTTACTATTCGTTAAATTAACAATTATTTTTGCACTAACAACAGGAACAATAACACTAATAATAATATGAAAAATTCCACATATCATAAATCCATATACTTTTAATTTTTCTTTCTTAGCATACTTCCAAGCAAATTTTAAATTTCCAAATAATTCTTTAAAAAACTTCACAAATATATCCTCCAACTTAAAGTCATTATATCATAACAAGAAGCTTTTTTCTTAAAAAAACGACTAAGCAAAACTTTAGTCGTTTATGATAATTTTTCTTCTATAATATTTTGAACTTCATCTATTACCTTAGAATCCGAAATATTTTTTATTATTTCATTGAATTTAGCCATAACAATCAACTTCTCAGCAGCTCTTTTAGAATAACCATGAGTCATTATATAAAATAGTTTATCCTCATCTATCCTACCAGAAGAAACACCATGAGATCCAACCACACTTTCTTCATGACACAACATTTGTGGAAGACTTCTGCTGATACACTTATTAGAAAGCAAAATACAATTTTCATTTTCATCACCAATTGAATTAGTACACCCTTCAATAAAATCAATTGTACCTCTAAAAACCTTTTTAGCACTACCATCAAGTACACCTTCAACTCTCATGATATTTGATGAATTAATACCATTATTATTTAAATAATAATTCATGTCTATTAGATTATCATTATTACCTAAATAGATATTATTTAAATAGTTTTTTCCATTTTCAAATACATTACTATAAACATTATATATTCTAACATTGCCACCAATATCTAAAATATTATGTGTAATAGAAGAATTACTAAAAACATCATTTTCTATCGCCATTAAGTTAATACTCTTATCATTCATAAGATTTATAAATGTAATATTACCAGTAGAATTTTCACAAGATTTAACAGACTCAAATAAATGATGGGTACACATACTTTTATCACAAGATTTATAAGTAACAATAAAATTACAAGAAGACTCTTCTTCGTAAATAAAATTAATTCTATCAACTAAAAAATCACTATCCAAAAAATCATACTCAATCAAAACACTATTATCTATCTTTACATTTTTAGGTATAGTTATATTAACTTCAAAATAATCTGATAATTGAAGACCAATTCTAGAATTAATCTTTTTATTAGAAAACTTCTTTTCTATTATTAATTTATCAGAGCCAACTATATTAAAATCATTTTTATTAGTAATTTGAGATAAATCAAGATCTATTACTAAATCATTAACCTTAAAATTATTTGTTGTCTTTTCTGGTAGCCTATTCAATATATACTTCATCCAATCACCTACCCAATAGTTCCTTCAAGTTCTAAATCAATTAATCTATTCATCTCAACTGCATACTCAACAGGAAAAGACTTTGCAATTGGCTCGGCAAATCCTCTAACAATCAATTCTTTTGCCTCTTCCTCGCTCATACCACGCGTCATCAAATAATAAATTGCTTTGTCACTTATTTTTCCAATTTTAGCTTCATGTGAAAAAATAACATCATTTGTTTCTAATGTATTTACAGGAATTGTATCACTTCTCGATATACTGTCTAGCATTAATGACTCACAAGACAAGGAAAGCTGAGAATGACTAGCATTCTTCTTAACAAGTGCATTACTTCTAAAGGTGCAAACTCCTCCATCTTTAGAAATAGATTTGGCATTAACAACAGTACTAGTTCTAGGAGCATTATGAATAACCTTTATTCCTGTATCTAAATTCTGCCCCTTACCGGCAAAAGAGATATTTAAAAATTCACACTTCGCTCCTACTCCATTTAATACACTCAAAGGATAAAGCATAGACACCTTAGAACCAAAAGAGCCCATAATCCATTCAATCCTTCCGCCTTCAGATACATAACATTTTTTTGTATTTAGATTTAACATATTTTTAGACCAATTCTCTATAGTAGAGAATCTCAAATATGCATCTTTTTCAATAAACAACTCAACACATCCAGCATGTAAATTTAATTCATTATATCCAGGAGCGGAACAACCTTCAATAAATTGAAGTTCAGCACCCTCATCAACTACAATTAAAGTGTGCTCAAATTGTCCGGCACCAGGAGCATTAAGTCTAAAATAGCTCTGAAGAGGTCTATCTAATTTAGCTCCCTTTGGTACATATACAAAACTACCACCTGAAAATAATGCGTAATGTAGAGCAATATACTTATGATCATAAATTGGAACAGCCTTTGTAAAGTACTTTCTAACTAACTCTGGATATTTCCTAATACCTTCATCAAAACTAGTATAAATAACTCCTTGTTTTTTTAAATCTTCACTTAAATTATGATAAACAATTTCTGAATCAAACTGAGCTCCACTTCCTGCAAGTGCTTTTTTTTCTGACTCAGGAATTCCTAACTTATCAAAAACATCTCTAATATTTTCAGGAACATCTTCCCATTTTCTAACTTCTCCATCAACAGGTTTAACATAAGTAGCAATCTTATTAATATCTAAATAACTAATATCAGGCCCCCAATCCGGATTATCCATTTTATAAAATTGAGCTAATGCCCTAAGTCTAATATCAAGAACCCAATCAGGCTCATTTTTTTCATGAGAAATATTTTCAATAATTTCACGAGTAAGACCAAATTCTTTTTTTAAAGTAACATTATCAGAGACACCATTATAAATATTTCTAACACTATCATCAATATATTTATCAACATCAGTTTTTGCCACATAATCACCTACTTAACAAATTCACTATAGCCATTTTCTTCAACTATTTTTGCTAAAGACCCATCCCCACTCTTTACAATCTTTCCATCAACTAAAATATGAACTTTATCAATCTTTAAATTTTCTAATATTTTAGTTGAATGTGTAATTATTAAAACAGCATTTTTATCATTTTTATATAAACTTATTCCACGAGAAACCGTCCTAATTGCATCCACATCAAGACCTGAGTCAGTCTCATCTAATATCGCTAATTTAGGATTTAAAATAAGCATCTGAAGAATTTCATTCTTTTTCTTTTCTCCACCACTAAAACCAACATTAAAATCTCTACTAACGTATTCATATTTCATATTAAGTTCATTCATATACTTCTCAACTTCTGTTGTAAATTTATAAAGATTAGTTTTTTCTGAAGTAATACTATGTTTTGCTGTTTTTAAAAATTGAGCAAGACTAACTCCAGGTATCTCTTCAGGAGTCTGAAATGACATAAATACACCTTTCTTCGCAATTTTATCAGTCTCTAAATTAGTTATATCCTCACCATCAAGCTTAATAGACCCCTCTGTTACAATATATCTTGGAGATGAAAAAATAGTATTAGCTAAAGTACTTTTACCAGAACCGTTAGGTCCCATTATTACATGAATCTCTCCCGGTGCTATATCCAAATTTAATCCCTTTAATATTTCTTTGTCTCTATCATCCTCCGCAATAGTACATAAATTACTTATTTCTAATAGCTTCATACAATATCCTCCTATAAATAATCACTTAACTTTTTATTATCCAAATAGTCATTAATTTCATGACTCAAACCTTCCCATAAAGAATATGTAGAACATAACTTCTTCTTAGGACAATTATCTACTCCTACACAAGAGGCAACATCCAAACTCCCCTCAGCAGATCTTATAATTTCTCCTATGGAATACTTAGAAGGTTCTCTCTTTAATTTATATCCACCATCTTTACCAGTAGAAGTAATAAAAAAGTCACTCTTTCTTAGATTAATAATTATTTTTTCTAAATATTTTAAAGATATCCCCTCACTATCTGATATCTCTTTTAAAGAAATAAAATTATTATTTATATATTCTCTTCCTAAATAAATCATAACAGTTAATGCATATCTTCCCTTAGTAGAAATTTTCATACAATTCCTCCACAAAATATATTTTACTACTAAAAAGGTAGGAATTACAACAAAAAAAGAGATAACTCTCTAATTTTTCTCAACATTTGGGTATTCTTTACCCTTTAAATCAATAATTGCTTTTTTTATTGTTAAATTATTAACTAATTTTCCAGTATCACTATCAGCAACTCTTTCATTATCTTCTATTTTTTCAATATTATCAAATCCATCAATTACTTTCCCAAAAGCAGCATATTCACCATCTAAATAATCGCTTTTATCAAGCATGATAAAGAACTGACTTCCTGCACTATCTTTATCATTTCCCCTTGCCATAGATACTACACCTTTTTCATGTTTTAAATTATTTTCAAATCCATTAGATGAAAACTCACCCTTAATAGTGTACCCGGGACCTCCACTTCCCATACCATCAGGGTCCCCACCTTGTAATACAAATCCAGGAACAAGTCTGTGAATCGTATTATTATCATAGAAACCACTTTTTACCAAAGAAATAAAATTATTAACAGTATTTGGAGCTACATCAGGATATAGTTCAATAACAACACTTCCATATTTTTCTATATACATAGCAACAACGGGATTTTCCGTAGAATATTTATCTATGGAAGCCTCATTTTTTTCTATTTCGTAATCAATACCTAACATTTTTTCTTTATACTCCTTTTTAGAATTTTTTAAAGGAATAAACATTGCTACTAATAATAAAATAACAAATAATAATATTCCTAACAGTATTATCAATTTATTTTTCACTTACTTTTCCTTCTTTCTTAAAATATCTCTTGCTGCAACCAAACCAGTGGCAGCAGCAGTAACAATATTACCCGCCTTTCCAGCTCCGTCACCAATAAAATAGACATTATAGTCTTTTAATTTAAAATTATCATCTGTCTCTATTTCATTTGAGAAAAACTTTATTTCAGGGCCATAAAGTAAAGTATCATCATTATTAACACCCGGAATAATCTTATCAAGCGTTTCTAAACCCTCTAAAATATTTGTAATAATTCTATGAGGCATAACCAATGCCAAATCACCAGCAACACAATCCTTCAATGTTGGTTCAATAAATCCCTTCTTTAACCTATGCCATTCACTCCTTCTACCATTCTTCAAATCTTTTAAGGACTGTATAATTGGCTTACCATCACCAAGAACATTAGCAATTCTAGCAATACTTTCTCCATAAAGTCTTGTATTAGTAACCGGCTGAGTTAAATTTACCTTTGAAATAAACGCAAAATTAGTATTTTGACTTTTTACATCTTTCAAAGCATGACCATTTACGCATATATATCCATAATAATTTTCTTTAGCAACAAAACCACCTGGATTAGTACAAAATGTTCTAATTTCATCTCCATAAGTATCTGTTTTAATAAATATTGTGGGATCATATATAACACTTGTAATATCATCCATAATATCGCGTCTAACTTCTACACGAACACCTATTTCAATACTTTGTGATAAATATGGAATATTATATTTATCAGCCAGCTCCTGAACCCACTTTGCACCAGTTCTTCCAGGAGCAACAATCACATTGCTAGCAAAAATATCAATCTTTTTATTATTCTTTTCATAGGTTATCTGGTGCTTATCACTAGACTCACTTTTAATATCAATAACATCCGCTCTCTCAATTAAAACAACACCTTTTTTTAAAAGATAATCACATATACCATTTATATATTCTGGCAAATGATCACTTCCTAGGTGCTTCTGTTTAATAATTAAGAGTTTAGCACCAGCAATAGCAACTTTTTTTCTAATATTAATTGCTTCATCCATATTACTAGGATAGACTTCTGCATCCATATTAAATTTATTAAAAATTTCCTCGGTTTCATCAATCAACTTATAGGCCTCACTTAAAGACATATACTTCGTCAAATCACTTTTTCCCAATCTTGGAATATAGTTCAACTTACCATCACTAAAAGTCCCAGCTCCACCATACCCCGATAGAATTGCACAAGGATTACAATTCTGACATATTTTTTTATTATTATTCATAGGACAAACTCTATTTTTTACAAAAGAGCCTTTATCAAGTATAGCTACTTTTAAATCTTTATTTTTAAGAACAAGCTCATATGCACTAAACAATCCAGCAGGCCCAGCTCCTACTATTACAACATCATAATTCATAATCAACACCACCCAATTAAATTTATTTAAAAACAAAAAATAATAATATAAGTATTACAACAATAACAACCAATAATAACAAAATAATATCATTTGAAAAGCCGTTACTATCTATTAAAAACACTTTCTTCTTTTGAACATCATTTTTATCTAATATATTATTATTTTCATCTTTTTTATTATTAGAATCCTCATCAAACATATCACTTAAATCGCTATCATCAGTTTTACTTTCGCTATTACTACTAAAAGTTTCTTCTGAATTCGGTTCACTAACCATTGGCTTAAAATCTTTATCAAAAGAGATTTCCATAATCTTATGACTATTTGTTATAAAAAATAAATGTTCAATATTAACCATCTTTATATCATATCTTTCTTTATTTTCAAGCAAATAAGCAAGTAACTGTTGTTCTGAATTATTTAAAGAAGCTATCTCGGCACTATGATTTATAACATCATCAACATAATACATTTTTATCTCTAAATTTTCTCTTTGACTCTCATCCACCAGCATATCAGTTGAATTATATTCATCATTTGTTGAGATATATTTATTATTGTTACTTTTTAAGTCATTCAATATATCTACCAATTTTTTGCCATTATGATCATTTTCTAATACTACATCTCTTTCTAATGAACTAGAATAAAATTTAAAAATCTTGTTTCCATCATTCAAAAATAAACATTCAATATCATTAGGTGAAACATTAAAAACCTCCGCAATTTGATTTTCAACACTTTCATCAACAATATCATCATTCTTTTTAAAGTAATCATCTAAAATTGATTCTATCATATCATCCTCAAAAGAAGAATCAATTAACTTATTAACCAATTCCATGTATTTAGGATCATCATCTATAATTTTTTTTACCATATCAATAATCACTTTATCATCATCATTTGGTTCAACATTATTATTATAATTTCTAATAATTCTAGCATAATTATAAAAAATACCTCTTAAATTCACTTACTATCACCGTTTTAATTATATCATATGAACAAATAAAATAATAATATTTTAAAAAAGATGTTAACTAAATATATATATCTAGATTTTAAAATAAGATTTTGCTACAATAAAGATAAGGTGATAAAATGACACGTGAAGAAATCAATAAAGATAAACAAAATGAAATATTCAAAGCAGAAAATAAAGAGAAAACAAAAAAAATTATAGAAAAGTTTGTAAAAACAACAATTTTTATCATTATCATAGGAGTAGCCTTTTTTTCATATACAACCTACGTATCAACCACAAAAATATCAATAAGAGAATATCGAATTACAAATAAAAAAATTCCGAATGAATTTAATGGAATCAAAATACTTCAATTTAGCGATTTACATTATGGAACAACAATGTTTGACGAAAACTTAAAAAGCATAAAAAAAATAATTAATGAAAGAAAACCCGACTTAATTTTATATACAGGTGATTTGATTGATAAGGATTATAAAATGACTACAAAGGACACTGAAAACCTTACCAAGACTTTAAGAACATTAAATGCAACCATTGGAAAATATACCATACTTGGAGATGAAGATACCGATAAAGTATCAACCATTTATAACCAAGCAGATTTCATAATTCTCAAAAATGAATATGACCTAATATATAAGGATAATAATAATCCCATACTCCTGATTGGTCTTTCTAGTTTATTAAATAATCAACAAGATATTGAGTCAGGCTATAGCTATTTTAATCAAGAATCACATAACTCAAATATATATACAATCACAATGATTCATGAACCTGACTCAACTAATGATATAATAAATAGCTATAATACTGATTTATTACTTGCCGGACACTCACATAATGGAAATATTAGGATACCATTTTTAAAGTATTCACCTTTCAAAAAAAATGGCGCAAAAAAATATGACCAAGATTATTATAAAATTAGAAATACAAAACTATTTATATCTAGTGGTCTAGGAACAAACAGTTCAAGTGGTATAAGGCTTTTTTGTAGGCCAACAATGAATCTATTTAGACTTTCCAACAAATAGAGATTTTAACTTTTTGAAGATATTATTCTTATCTTCTTTTTTATTTTTTGTATAAATATTTAAACTGCCAATCCTCTTGCCATCTAAACTAATTATTACCTTACCAACAACATTGCTTTTTTTATTATCTATTTTTATTAGAGTAGAAATATTATCTAATTCATTTTCCTCCAAAACATAGGAAAATGAATCCTTTAAATAAACATCCATCCCAATTAATGAACTATCTATTTTAAAATCTTCTCTATCAATTATTTTGTACTTCTTATATCTATTAAAATATATATTATACAATTTTTCATGATTATTATAAATATCACTGTCATTCAAAGATACAATTATTAAATTCATATTGTTTTTACTTGCATATGAAACTAATGTTTTACCGGCTTTAGGAGTATAACCATTTTTTCCCCCAACACAGTATTTATAATCATTTATTAAACTCATACGATTATACCAAACATAACTTTTTAAATTTGATTTAGTAACATACTTTTTAGTCGAAACAATTTTTCTATATGTTTTGTTATTATAGGCATACTTCGCTAATAATGACATATCATATGCAGTAGAATAATTTTTTGTACTTTCATCTAGGCCATGAGGATTTTCAAATTTTGTATAATTCATTCCAAGCTCACTAGCCTTTTTATTCATCATATCAACAAACTTTTCTTCACTTCCAAAAACGTTTTTCGCCAAAACAACAGAAGCATCATTTCCACTCCTAAGCATCAAACCATACAACAAATCTCTAATAGTTAACTTCTCACCAACTTGAACATAAATGTTTGTACCATACATTTCTAAAACCTCATCACCTATTTCAACCTCACTATCTAAATCCGCATTTTCTATTGTTAAAATACATGTCATTATTTTAGTAATAGATGCAATTAACATCGAATCATGTACATTATTTTCATATAGTATTCTTCCACTATCTCCATCCACAACAATAGTTGATGATGAACGAGCAAAAACACTCACTGGAAATAAAAAAATTACCAATAATAAAAGAAATCTTTTCAAAAAAATCACCTATAAAATTATATGAAATTAAAATTATAATATTATAAAAAAACTATTACTCAATTTTAGCAATAGCATCTTTAATAACATTTATTGATCTTTTTATTTTTGAAGTTTCATCAGAAGTTAAAGGAATAAAAATTTTTTCTTTAACACCATTACGATTTACTATGGCAGGAGTTGAAATACAAACTCCATTTTGCTCATCCCAACTTGATACAGGCAAAATTACATTTTTATCTTCAATTATTGCGTTAGTAATCTTTACAAGACACATACCTATTCCATATGCCGTTGCTCCCTTTCTCTTAATAATTTCATATGCAGACTCTCTCACTTCATTTTCTATTTTTTTTAAATCATCAAGAGAAAGAATATCTGAAAGTTTTTTATAAGCAATATTGACATTGCTCCATGGAATAAACTCACTATCTCCATGCTCACCGATAACATATGCCTCAATATTTTTTGGACAAACCCCAGTCTTTTCACTTAATAAAAATCTAAGACGAACTGTATCCAATGTAGTTCCAGATCCAATTACTTTATTCTTCTCAAATCCACTGTACTTTAGAGTTAAATAAGTCATAATATCCAATGGATTAGTTGCTACTACAAAAACGCCAGCAAAGCCACTTTCAACAACTTCAGAAACTATACTTTTAAATATATGACTATTTTTATTGATTAAATCCATCCTAGTTTCACCAACGCTCTGATTGGCTCCAGCAGCAATAACAACTATTTTAGCATCCTTACAATCACTATAATTGCCGACAGAAATTTTAATTCTAGATGGACTATAAGCCTGACAATGATTTAAATCCATCGCCTCTCCATAACACTTTTCAGTATTTATGTCAATTAAAACTAATTCATCCACATATACTTTTTGATTCACCAAAGCATAGGCAAAAGCCATACCAACATTACCACAACCTATTAAAACAACTTTATTTTTCATATCAATCACCATTTTTATTATAATACAGTTTGTATAATTCATACACCACAAGAATTTTTCTTTTACATTTTTGTACAAATATTAACAAAATTGATTTAAATAAAGTAATATGCTAAAATTATTAAGTGAAAAAGGAGTGAAATAACATGACAAATGAAAAAAAATTTGTAAAATCAATTACTTCACAAAATGAAGATTTTGCCCAGTGGTATACTGATATAGTAAAAGAAGCAAAGTTATGTGACTATTCAAGTGTAAAAGGATGCTTGAATTACCTACCAAATGGATATGCAATATGGGAAAACATACAAAATAATTTGGATAAAAGATTTAAAGAAACAGGTGTAAAAAATGTCTACCTACCAGTAATTATTCCAGAAACACTTCTACAGAAAGAAAAAGATCATATTGAAGGATTTGCACCAGAGGTTGCATGGGTAACACAAGGTGGAGGTGAAAACTTAGAAGAAAGATACTGTATTAGACCAACTTCAGAAACCCTATTCTGTGATCACTGGCAAAAAGTAGTCAAATCATATAGAGATTTACCACTCATTTGGAACCAATGGAATTCAGTATTCAGATGGGAAAAAACAACAAGACCATTCTTACGTTCTAGGGAGTTTCTATGGCAAGAAGGACATACATTACATGCAACAGAAAGTGAAGCAAAAGAAAGAACAAAAACTATGTTCAATATTTATAGAGATTTTGTAGAAAAAGATTTAGCAATTCCACTTATATGTGGTAAAAAGACAGAATCAGAAAAATTTGCTGGAGCTGAAGCCACTTACACTATAGAAGCAATGATGCGTGATGGAAAGGCTCTACAATCAGGAACCTCTCACTACTTTGGAAATTCCTTTCCTGATGCATTTGGAATCAAATATTTGGATAAAAATAATACTCAACACAGTGCATATGAAACATCATGGGGAATGTCCACTAGAATAATTGGAGCAATTATCATGGTACATGGAGATGACTCTGGACTAGTATTACCACCTAAAATAGCACCTACACAAGTGAGAGTGATTCCTATAGCACAACATAAAGATGGAGTTCTATATAAAGCAAATGAACTTGTCGAAATAATCAAAGCAAATGGAATAAGAGTTGACATTGACTCTTCAGATAAAACACCAGGGTATAAATTTTCTGAACAAGAGATGCTAGGAATACCTATAAGAATAGAGCTTGGACCAAGAGACATTGAAAATGCACAAGCAATTATTGTAAGACGTGACAATAATGAGAAAATTATAGTAAAGTTAGATGAAATAAATGATAAACTTACAAAAATATTGGAAGATATTCAACTAAATATGTATAATAAGGCAAAAGAATTCCTAGACAGTCATATATTTGAAGCCAATAATATGGAAGAAATGATAAACATCTCAAACGCAAAAAAGGGGTTCATAAAAGCATATTGGTGTGGAGATTCAAATTGTGAAGATGAAATTAAAAATAAAACAAGCGGATATGGCTCAAGATGTATTGATGAAAATCCAATAGAAAAGAATTGCAAATGTATTAATTGTGGCAAAGATGCAAAACATAAAATATATTGGGGTAAGTCATATTAATTAATAGTAAATAATTAAATAATTTTAATATTAGAAAAAGTGAACACATAGCATGATCACTTTTTTTGTTAAATTAAGATTTTAATTCATTTATAATATCATTAAAAATCGATTCAGTATCTAACCCATATTCACTTTCGAGTTCAGAAATAGAGCCATGTTCAATAAATTTATCGGGATACGCATAATAAAACCCTTTTAAACCCTCACAATTATTATCAACCACTAATTCCTTTATAGTAGTACATAATCCTCCAACTATGGTTCCATCCTCAATAACCACAAACTTTTTTGTTTTATTAATACTATTAAGAACTTTCTTTTTATCAAATGGCTTTAAAAATCTGCAATTGACTATTTCAGATGAGATATTATGCTCTTGCAGCATTTTATTTAAATTAATACCCTTATAAACAGAATTACCTATAGTAATTAAAGTAATATCAGACCCACGAACTATTATATCAGACCCTCCAAATAAAATTTTTTTGCAAGGATAGTTAATTTCGTGTTCTTCCCCTCTAGGATATCTTATAACCACAGGTTTAGAAAGAGTCACTGAAAAGTCCATCATCATTTTTAATTCCTTATAATCTCTTGGGGCCATAATAACAATATTTGGAATAAGTCTAAAAAAAGATAAATCAAACAAACCATGATGTGTGGGTCCATCATTACCAACAACACCAGCTCTATCAACACACATAATTACTGGGAGGTTTTGTAGACAAATATCATGAATAATTTGATCAAATCCACGTTGATAAAAGGATGAATATAGTGAAATGAAAGGAATCATTCCCTCAACAGCTAAACCAGCTGCAAAAGTCAATGCATGCTGCTCTGCTATACCAACATCAAAGAAACGCTCAGGGAATTTTTTAGCAAATTCAGTAAGCCCTGTTCCGTCCTTCATCGCTGCAGTTATTGCAACAATCTTTTTATTCCTCGAAGCAAGAGAAATAAGCTTTTTACCAAAAACAGCAGAATAATCCTTTTTCTTTTTACTCAATAATTCACCACTACTAACATTAAACTTGGAAATACCATGAAACTTTTCTGGTGTCTCCTCAGCATATTTATACCCCTTACCTTTCTTTGTAATTACATGAATTAAGGTTGGTCCTGATAAATCCTTAGCTTTCAGAAACAAATCTTCCATATCAGAAATAGAGTGGCCATCAACTGGACCCAAATATCTAAATCCTATCTCTTCAAAATACATTCCGGGAAGTATCAGCTGCTTTATTCCCCTTTTTGCCTTAGCAACACCATTTACAATAAAAGACCCAATTAGAGGAACTCTTTTGACAACGTTTTTTACAATTTGATTAGATTTAGTATAATTTTTTTTAACTCTTAATCCTGTTAAAAGCTTATTCATTCCACCTATATTTTGTGAAATACTCATTTCATTATCGTTTAAAATAACTATAATATCCGTATTTGAATTTCCAACATGATTTAATGCTTCAAGAGCCATGCCGCCAGTAAGAGCGCCATCACCAATAACAGCAATTACTTTTTCATTATCACCCTTTAAATCTCTCCCACACGATATACCCATAGCTGCAGAAATTGAAGTACTACTATGTCCAGTATTGAAAACATCTGTATATGACTCTGCAGTTTTAGGGAATCCGGAAATACCCTTAAAAGTTCTTAATGTCCTTAATTTATCCTTTCTGCCAGTAAGAATTTTATGTACATAACATTGATGTCCAACATCCCAAATGATTTTATCCTTAGTTACGTCAAAAATACTTTCTAAAGCTATTGTTAGTTCTACAATTCCTAAATTAGATGCCAAATGCCCACCATTTTGAGAAACAATCTTTAATAAATAGCACCTAATCTCATCAGCTAATTGTATTTTTTCAGGTAATGTCAAACTTTTAACATCATTAATTTTATTTATTTTTTCTATTTGCATAATATCACTCTTTTTTTACAGTAAATATATTATATATTTTTTTTACGAAAAATTAAAGAAAAAAAGAATAATAATATTGGAGGTGATTCAAAATGACAACAAAAGATATGACATTGTTGTTAATAAGATACTTAAAAGTTAAAAATAAAGGATGGATAAAAAGCCTAAGACGTGGACCAACAGGCATTGGCTATACATTTGAAACATTAATAGGAAAACAAGAAGAAAACCTTCCTATTGCTGATTTTAGAGGTATAGAAATAAAAGTTAAGCGTAGATATAGCAAAGGAAATATAACTTTATTTACTGCAAATCCAGATAATGAAATATTCGCTATAAAAAGAATATATAATGAATATGGAACATGCAATTATAATAAAAACTTTCATAAGACTTTTATAACAAGTATAAACTCATTTGAAAAGAAAAGAAAGGGAAACTATAACTTCATTATAAAAGTAGATGAGAAAAAACAAAAAATAAAATTAGAAATTTATGATCTAAATAAAAATTTAGTTGAAGATGATATATCATGGTCATACGAATTAATTAAAGAAAAAATATACTTTAAAATAAAAAATTTAGCAATCGTAAAAGCCCATGTAAAAAAAATAGGTAATGAAGAACTTTTCCATTACAACCACATTGACTTTTATGAAATAAAATCATTCGAAACATTTGTACGTTTAATAAAAGAAGGATTAATAAGTATTACATTTAATATTAATGTATATATGGATAAAAAAAGATATGGAAACATCTACAATCACGGAACAGCATTTATAATAAACATTAATAATATAGAAAAGCTATATCAAAAAAAAGACTTTCAAAAAAAATAACTGATTCACGCCTTCAGTTATTTATTATAATTTATATGTTTTATTATCACAAAAAGTGTAATGCGTAATATATGACTAATCTTTCTTAAATATTTTTTTTAAAGTGAACAAAACAATAAATTATTTTATCAATGTATAATCAAAAAACATACGTGAAAACAATAATACACTGACATTATAATTATAGCACTAATTGATTAAAAATAAATATAATTTTATGCATTTTTTTTAAATAGTGTAAAATAACGTCAAAGTACACTAGGTTTGGACAAAAAAAAAACATCAAAAAGATGCTGAAAACAAAATGGTCGGGAAGACAGGATTTGAACCTGCAACCCCTAGGTCCCAAACCTAGTGCTCTACCAAATTGAGCCACTTCCCGAATCATGGTGCGCTCGAAGGGATTCGAACCCCTGACCTTTTGGTTCGTAGCCAAACACTCTATCCAACTGAGCTACGAGCGCAAGACATGGAGTTTAGCTACTCAAATTCAAAATAAAATGGTGGCTCCAGCGGGAATCGAACCAGCGACACAGGGATTTTCAGTCCCTTGCTCTACCGACTGAGCTATGAAGCCAAATAATGGCGGTTCCTACGGGACTCGAACCCGCGATCTTTTGCGTGACAGGCAAACGTGTTAACCAGCTGCACCAAGGAACCTTAAATAATTGGTTGCGGGAAGAGGATTCGAACCTCTGACCTTCGGGTTATGAGCCCAACGAGCTACCAAACTGCTCCATCCCGCGATATAAATGGCGGAGGAAAAGGGATTCGAACCCCTGCGCCGCTTGCACGACCTTCCGGTTTTCAAGACCGGTCCCTTCAACCAGACTTGGGTATTCCTCCACGTTGGTGCCTAAGGCCGGACTTGAACCGGCACGAGGGTTGATTCTCGCAGGATTTTAAGTCCTGTGCGTCTACCAATTCCGCCACTCAGGCACATGGTGACCTGTATGAGATTCGAACTCATGACCCTTTGATTAAAAGTCAAATGCTCTACCAACTGAGCTAACAGATCATATAAATTAAAATGGCTGCCTCGGTTAGATTCGAACTAACGCATGTCAGAGTCAAAGTCTGATGCCTTACCACTTGGCTACGAGGCAAACTCAAAAGTGGTGGAGAGAGATGGATTCGAACCATCGAACTCAAAGAGAACAGATTTACAGTCTGTCGCGTTTAGCCACTTCGCTACCTCTCCAAAAAAATGGTGCCGAAACCAGGACTTGAACCCGGAACCTACTGATTACAAGTCAGTTGCTCTACCAATTGAGCTATTTCGGCATAAATGGTGGGCGATATAGGACTCGAACCTATGACCCCCTGCTTGTAAGGCAGGTGCTCTAACCAACTGAGCTAATCGCCCGAAAAAAACCAGTTGACAGTAATAAATATACCAATTTATATGGACTTTGTCAATAAAAAAAGAGCTTTTTTTTAATTTTTAGAATAAAAATCCAAAATCCATTTATCCAAATTTTTTTTTAGATTAGTAAAACCAAACTGAGTTTCTTTAATTTTACTTTTTTTAAACTTGTGTTCAGAATCTTTAACACCTCTAATACTGAGCTTAAAGTGATTACCATCTGAATTGATTTCAAGAACCTTAACCAACAATCTGTCTCCAATCTTTGCATAATCATTTACATCGTTTACAAAAGAATAAGAAACCTCCGAAATATGGACCAAACCACTTCTACCGTCTTCAAAAGATAAAAAAATGCCATACTTCTCAATTCCCGTAACCTTTCCCCAAATACAATCACCAACTTTAATATTTTCTATATCATTCACAATCAATAAACACCTCTCAGAATAATTTAAAATTTAAATCAATATAAACAATAGCAAAAATATTATAACATAAAAATAGATTTGTTTAAATATAAATAAAATGTTATAATTTATCTGGTGATAAAAAATGAACGACAAAGAAATTGAAATAAAAATAAAAAATCTACTAGAAAAAATGAGACCTTTTTTAATTAACGATGGAGGTGACTTAGAATTTATAAAGTATGAAGATCATAAAGTCTATATAAAACTTTCTGGAGCATGTAAAGATTGCTCGATGCTAGACATTACCTTAAAAGATGGAATTGAGGAAATGATTACAACAGAAATTCCAGAAGTAACAGAAGTTATCAATATTCAATAAAAAAGAAAAGGATTAATCTATAAAGATAATAATCCTTTTTTTACTGAACAAAATAATAGAAAACTTACATTACACGGCCTTTTGCAGACTCATCAGAATTAATTAGTGAGTCAATCTCTTGTGCAATTTGCATATCATTATTATACTTTTCACCCTGAACCCTAATGAAATTTTTATTCATTTCAATATCATTTCTTGCAATTTCAGCAATTCTCATATTTTCGTCACAATCTCTTTGAAGTTCACCATAATACTTTCGTAATTGTGACATTTTATCATCCAAAACATCACGAGCATGAAGAGCATCATTTTTCGCTTTCTGAGCATCTTCTGCGACTCTTTTCATTGAGTCTTGTGCATTCAACATATCACTTTTAGTTACATCCCTTTTTTCCTGTAATTTCAATATCATGCTTTTTAGATTATTAAACTCTCTTAGCTGCGTAGAAGGTGATACGTAGTTTAACTGAACATTTTTCTCAATTAAATTATCATCACTGTCAAAAACAAATTCATCAATAGCTGCCAAAGATTGGCTTGTTGGACGTTCCTCGACAACAATAGGCATATCTCTTTCTTCTATTTTGCTGACTGGAGAGTTACTCTTCAATAACTCTTGAACATCGAATGTAGGAGCAAGTTTAAACATAGATTCAAAACTAATTTTGGGAATACTAAGCGTTTTTTTGTCAACAGGAAAATCAACACTTTCATTAGAAAAAACAAACTTAGGATTTCCATATGAAAAATCATCTAAAGCACCATCATATTTCTTCTTTGCAATGCCCTCTGCATCATATTTGTCCAACTTTGCTGCAGAAGCCCCAGAATGTAAAACTCTCATTCTTTCAATTTCTTCACGTATTTCAGCTCTTATTTTATCAATGTCAGATTCTTCAATAGAATCATCATTACCATCATTTACCTGATCAGATGCAATCACAATCGTATCATCAACGTCTGATAACTGAGAACTGCTTGTTTTAGATTCCTCAAGCAACAAACTATATATATCTGAAGCATTTTTGTACGCATTTACATACATTTTTCTAACTAACTTAATGGCTCTTGCACTCTCTATCAAAGCAGTTTCAAAAGGAAGAAAAACTACAACATCATCGTTATCAAGCAAAACATTACTTGTGCTAGAAGCATCAACAGTTTTGCGAGAATCAGCTAAAAAATCATTATAATTACCAACAATTGAATTGTATGACTTTGGTCTTGTTTTTATTTGGCGAGGCAATTGTTTCCCAAAGCACTCATTATACCCCACATTTAATAACTGAAAATTCCCACTTACCATAGGTAAAAACCTCCTCTATTCAGATTTTGATAATTCACGTAAAACATCTTTTACTCTGTTCCACTCATCTTCATCATCAACACCAAGCAACTTTGGATCCCCAGAAGAACGGTCAACATGCGAAACATAAACTGTTACATTATCATTTTCATCTTTCTCATTTTTGGTATATATAACATATTCTTTCTTATTATCTTTAAATTCAAATGCCAAAATAACTTCTACTTCTTCAATAGAACCATCTTCCGCAACAATTGACATCATCTTCTTATTATCTAAATCTTGATTTTCCATATTTAATCCTCCCTTATTATTCATATAATATAATTCTATCATATTTTTTTATAATTACAAGATTTTTATTTTAATTTTTTTAAAACAAAAATATTAGCACCAAAACTACAATAATTGTTAATATAACTGTCTAAATATTTATAATTATTAATATGTTTTACTTTATTGCTTGTATCATCATAAAAACCCTTTAGTCTCACCATATCATATGAAAAATCACCAACAATATAATCATATGGGATAAAATAATCAGTGATTTTTTCAATTATATCATCATAAAAACATTCTAAATCATTTCTAATTATTTCATAATCAATACCATTAACACATATTTTCTTTTTCTTCATATTTCTCAACCTCTAATATGATTATACCATTTTTTACATTTTATATTAATAGATTTTTATATTACCTATTCATCATTGAAAAGTATTCTGGAATATCACCTTTTATTATATCTGCAGTAATAGGCTCTTTAACTCTAATCTTAAATTTCTTAGAATTTACAGGCATACTAACTTGACTATTAACTTCAACATTTGCAAAAGTTTCAATAAAAATATTATTTATTCCATATTCCTTGATATTAAAATCAATATCAACTTTTATACTATCAACAAATGACAACTTTAAAGGAATATTTGGCCCAACATTAGAAAAAAGCGTTGACCCCCTAGTGGCATTAAAACTCACCTCACAAAGAAAACCATTTTTTATATACTTATATTTATTTTGATTATAATAATGAAAATCGTATTTATCAAAATTGCCATGTTCAATTTCAGACAAATTATTTTCTATAGTTTTGGCCAACATGTTTTTATATTTGTTAATCTCAGAAAAATTATAATTCAATTTCATATCATCGATTTTTAAGTATTGATTAACATCAGAACTATTGATTTCTGAAATAGATTGATTGACAACACGAGAAACTACTCTTTCTGATTCTGTCTTTACATAATTGCTTAAAATTAAATTTAATCTTTTATCCACACTTATTAACAAAAAAAAAGATAATGCAATAACAATAAACAAACTAAAAAGAAAAATCCGTTTTTTTAATCTTTTTTTATTAAAATGACATCTTCCCCTATTTTTATTATTTGTTTCCATTCAATTCTTGTATCACTTTCCCTGTTCAAAGAAAAAAAACTTTTTCCATAATCTATAATTAATGCATCAATTTTACCTTCATCGCTAATAAGTACATCTATTATATTTCCAACATTACTACCACTTGTAATATCTACTATTTTCTTTGACTGAAGTTCTGATAGTCTCAAAATAATCACCTAGTAAGTTATACGTAATCAATAATTAATTTAGTACTTTTTTTAGTTCTTTAACAGCTTTTTTTTCTAATCTTGAAACCTGAGCCTGACTAATATCTAATTCGTCTGCTATTTCCATTTGAGTCTTACCTATGACAAATCTTTGATCTAAAATAAATCTATCTCTTTCAGATAAATTATCTATCGCATTTTTTAAGATTACTTTATCAGAAAAATCTTCATCAACAGAATTATCTATAATTTGCTCATATAAATAAATTGTATCCCCACCATCATTATATATTGGTTCATACATACTTACCGGATCTTTCATTGAATTTAAAGCATTATAAACATCATATTCAGTAACATTAAAATGAAGAGCAATACTGTCATAAGACGCTTCACAACCATATTTTTGATAATAATCATCAATATATTTTACGATTTTAAAAGATAAATCTTTCAATGATCTACTTACACGAAGAGAATTATCATCTCTTATAAATCTTTTAATTTCACCAAGTATCATTGGAACAGCATATGTTGAAAATTGAACATTGTACTTTAAATCAAAATTATCAATTGCCTTAACTAATCCAACACATCCTACCTGAAATAAATCATCCATATTATCAGTTTTATTATAAAACTTTCTAAGTACTGACAAAACCAATTTCAAATTTCCTTCTATGAGTAAATCTCTAGCAAATAAATCTCCCGAATGCATTTTTTCAAATAAATGTTTTTGTTCGTCTGATGAATATGTACATAATTTGCTAGTATTAATCCCACTAATATCAACTTTGTACCTTCCCATATTTAATCACCTCAAATAAATTATGAGAAGAAAAGTTTAATAATATTCAAAAAGGGAGTAAAAACTACTCCCTTTCAAGCCAGTCAGCACCTTTATGCGGTTCATACTTTAACAAGTTATTATAATTTTGCTGACGTAAAACTTCGTATATAGCAATCGCCACACTATTAGATACATTTAAAGCTCTTACATTATCAGTCATTGGTATTCTCATACAAGAATCCAAATTATCTTTCAATATATCCTTAGGAATTCCAGTAGACTCCTTGCCAAATATTAAATATATATTATCATTACAATCACTAAAATCAAAATCAGTATGTGGCTTCTTTCCATATCTGGTAAAAAAATAATACTTTCCTTTGTTTTTAGTCTTAAACTCATCAAAAGAATCATAAACTTCATAATCTAACTTATCAATATAATTTACACCACTTCTCCTTAAATGTGCATCATCAAGTAGAAAACCTAAAGGTTTTATAAGATGTAATTTAGTATTCGTCGCAACACATGTTCTCATAATGTTACCAGTATTTTGTGGAATTTCAGGTTGATATAAAACAATATTATTCATAAAAAACCTCCAATAGAAAAGAATAAATAAATTATTCTTCTTCATTAATATTATTTAACTCTAGAAAATTATCTACCTTAGTTATCTTTAATTCTTCATTCTTAGACTGCAAAATTCCATCAATTTTGCCATCTCTAAAAATAACAAAAGCCGGAAAACCATTCTTTAATTTAGTCTTAAACACATATTTATCATTAAAGTCATTAACAAAATCATCTTTATCAATACCATTCAAGTTTAAGTAAACTATTTTATCATTCATTTCACTATAATTAACATATTTTTTTAATTTTTTTTCAAAACTTCTACAATTGTCATCACTAGAAATACATATATATATAACTGAATTTGGAACATCAACAACATAATGATCAAGATCTTCATATCCTATTTCAGACAAAGTTCCCCTAATTACAGGGATCTCTTTCTTATAATCATTATATACATTATAACATCTACATAAATACCAAACAAAACAACCAAATAGAATGAAAACAATAATTAAAATAACATAGTTTTTAAAAAAGTTTTTTTCTTTATTATTATTTTTAATACTCATTGATAACCACATCCTAAAACTATTCTATCATATATTTTTATTTTTTATTAATAGTTTTTGAAACATTTATTTTTTTTAACAGTTTTTCGATAAAAATAATATCTTCATCATAAAAATCGAGTCTATGAATATAACAATCATTATTCTCAAGTTTTCTTACTAATTCATAATTTAAAACATGTGTATTAATTCCATCATAAAATACAGGAAATTTTCTTTTCTTTTGATCTATCAAAAAATATGAATATTCATTCTTCTCTAATCCCAAAATGTTACCCTTAATAAACATATTCTCAACTCTACCATAATCCATTATCTCAAAAATGCCTGAACCAATTATTTCGTTGTATAATTTGACAAAGTTCATAGTCTCAACGTCAGATAACTCCACAGAAAGAGGAATATTTTTTAGTCCAATTTTATTTAAAAAGTATGCAGTGTAAATGTTTAAAACATTTAACCCATATCCGCCAACAACACAATAACCAGAATAATTAAAATAGTCAGAAGTTAAATATTTATAATCTTTATCCAAATCATATTTAAATTTACATCTATCTAAAAATAAAAATACATTACTATGTTTTGAATATTTTTGATATAACAATTTATTACATACATAAATCCTATCAAAATTGTATTCAAAACATTTTAATAATTGTTCTTCTGTATGAACAGAACACGTATAACCTGTTTTAAAATTGGTTTTTTTTGACAATTCAAAATAAAAATCTCTTTCTTCAAATTTTGGAATATCTTTCTTTCTTTTCTCATTTAAACATTCTACTAACTTTCGTCTCAGCTCATTTATTTCCTTTATTTGAATAAACACATTTTCATCTCTATGTATATTTATCGTTCCAACATCGTAAGGAGAATTTCCTAGTTTAGATAAATGCCTTATAAATGTTGAATCATCTATAGGAGCATTGTTAGCAGTTTGAACAATACTTCCCTCTACACTTGCAGAATTATAGCCATCATCTATTGTTATCAAAAGATGATTTCCAATTGTGGCAGTAACATTGAAATTAACCTTATCTTTATATAAACCATTTTTTATATTCTTATACTCATTTTCCAATAAATAATCATGTGTTTTCATAAGAACATCATCAGAAACTAAATCCAATCTATTATCAATAAAACAAATTCCCTTTGCTTTACTACATAGATTCATATTATTATCATATAAATAATTAACAATCATTCCACGCTTATTATTAAATAACCTAACAGCATCAAATTGATTTAACTCACAGCCATCATATAACTCAATTTTTATCTTATCTTTATACCTTGAAACCTTACCTACTTCTAATCCAATATGATTAGGATTTTTCTCATTAATAAACTTCTTGCCACTAATATTAAACATATGCCCTAAAGTAAAATCTCTATTAAAAATCGTTTTTAATCTTGATAATTCATATAAAATATCGACATTGTCTCCATCAATCAATCTTCTATATAGTCTCGTAATAAATCCAACATATAAAGGACTCTTCATTCTCCCTTCAATTTTAAAACTATAAATACTACTATTCAATAATCTCTTAATTTCTGATGCAGTATTTAATTCTTTCATACTTAATAAATACTTGTTTTTTTCAATCATTTTTTCAGAAGACATTAAACTAAAAGGCATTCGGCAACACCCGGCACATTCACCTCTATTGCCACTTCTACCACCTAGCATACTACTCATTAAACAACAACCTGAATAAGAAACACAAAGTGCACCATGAATAAAAGCTTCTTTTTCTATATCAACATTTACTCTATCTATATCATCAATTGATAATTCTCTTGAAAAGACTACCCTTTTCACACCTAATTTACTAAATAATAAACAAGTATCCACTGATGAATTGTTTGCCTGAGTTGAAGCATGTATTTCTAAATTTGGAAACTTTTTTCTAAGTAAACATATCATACCAAAATCCTGAACAATTAAAGCGTCAACACCATTTTTGTGCAAAAATCTAGCTTGTTCTATAAAGTCATCAACTTCTTCATTTTTTATTAAAGTGTTCATGGTTACATATATTTTAACACCATATATATGGCAAAATTCAATTGCTTTAACTAAATCATCAATTGAAAAATTAGTAGCAAACTTACGCGCCCCATAATTAACCCCAGAAACATAAACAGCATCACATCCATTGTAAACAGCCTGAAGTAAACACTCCATATCCCCAGCTGGAACAAGCAATTCATGTTTTTTCATACAATCACCCCAAATATCAAAGCTATTATAACATTTTTATTATTTTTTGGAATATATTTTATTATGAATTATAATATTAATCAAAGACTTGAGCAAATAAAAATTGAAAATTATATATGGATAATCTATTTAATAATAATAGGACTATCATATTATGCAAATTACTTTGAAAAAGATTATTTTATAAATAAGAATGTGGAAAGCAAAGAAAAATACCGAAAAATCAACGCAATTATTTTTTCGGCACTAATAATTATCTACGGATACTTTGAAAATGACGCAATTAAATCCTATATAAGTAATAAAGACGATAAATATAATAAACTCATACTAATTGCATCCACTGCAATATTAATCTCAGGATTTATATTTTTATATATTATAATAGATGACTCAAACTTAGAAACAGAAATTGCCTTTAACTAAAAAAATAGGATTAATCCTATTTTTAATAATTTTCACTTTTCAATTCAAAATAACTCTGTGGGTGAGCACATACAGGACAAACCTTAGGTGCTTTAGGTCCAACTACAACATGTCCACAATTTCTACATATCCAAATTGAATCTCCATCTTTAGAAAAAACAACCTCATCTTCAATATTTTTAAGTAATTTTCTATATCTTTCTTCATGATGCTTTTCAATCTCACCAACAGCTCTAAATTTAGCTGCAATATCTTTAAAGCCTTCCTCTTCAGCTACTTTAGCAAACTCATCATACATATCAGTCCATTCATAATTTTCTCCATCGGCAGCAGATTTTAAGTTTTCTACAGTTGAAGGAACTTGTCCGCCATTTAACTCTTTAAACCACATTTTTGCATGTTCTTTTTCATTATTTGCTGTTTCTTCAAATATAGCAGCAATTTGCTCATAACCATCTTTTTTTGCTTTTGATGCAAAGTAAGTATATTTATTTCTAGCCTGACTTTCACCTGCAAAAGCAGTCAATAAATTTTGTTCCGTTTTACTTCCTTTAAGTTCCATTATTATACCTCATTTCTTAACAAATTATATTAACTATTATACGACATTAGACTAAAATTCACAAGTTATAATTTGTGTGAATATAATAATTTAGGTGATACTATGAAACTTAAACATAAACTATTTTGCAGATGCAATACATGTAAACAAAAAAGAAAAAATAATATTTTCTTTTTATCCTCAATTCTTATAAATTTAATAATTATTTTTTACCAGTTATTAATACTTCTTTTTATAACAACAAAACTAAATGTCATTATACTCTTCTTTGAATTTATCTTGGTTATTTTTTTGATCGTTTTCATATTCTTTTAAAAGGATGCTATACGTACAATTAATATATTTTAGCATTTTAGAAACTTCTAAGAGATTATCTCCACCTATTATATAAACTGTGCTAATTAAAGCCAAAAATAAATATAATTCGCAATTATTCATATTATATTTTTTATAATCAACATATAAATCTTCTTTAAACCAATTATCTAAAAGAAATATATATAGCCTATACTTTGCTTTATTTAACTCCAAAACATTTCTATTTCTATCAAGGTAAGGCATTTCCCTTACAATAACATTATCAACTTTTTTACACTTTTCAAGAAAATATCTACCTAAATTTAAGGTATGGTATATTTTACTAATGTTTATAATCAAAAGATAATATGAATAGCTTGGATAAAGCATCTCTTCAATCTTATCTTGCAAATTTAAATAATAGTTATAAGTTTCATCCATTCTTTTCTGTATATTATTACACAATTCTTCTATTTGCAAATGTGAATAACATACATCTTTTAAAAAATAATTAAACATATCATCAAATATATCACAAATCTTATTATCTTTATTAACAATCACGATATTATCATTAATACAACAACATGTTTTAAAACAATTAATCTTTTTAACATTTATGCCACTAAGTAAATCTTTATTTATCTTCATCTTTAAGAAGGGGAATAATTAACTTTGTTCCTATTGATAAATCTTTTATATCATTATATTTTTCAATTTCTTCTATATTAGTATTATACTTTTCTATAATGGAATTGATTGTCTCATTTTGCCTAATTATATAGACAATAAAAGTTCCAAATTCTTCCTTATCATCATCAATTTTAAAAAAATAATTTTCTGACGACTCGTCCTGATCTGATTTTTCTAATACATCAGATTCAATATCTGCTTCATCTCGAATATCATCGACATCATTATCATTTGAATCTAGCATTTCTTTATCTTCCAATTTAGGCATTTCCACTTGCTTTTTTGGAATTTCTTTTTCATCATCTAAAATATCATCGCCATCACATTCCCTATCATCTACTAATGCCTTATCATCAATATATTCTCTTTCATCATTTAATATTTCCACTCCATCTACTAATATTTCCACATTACATAATAAACTATTTCCATCGCAAACTTCATAGGAAAAATCTGTAATATCAACTTGTGATTTATCCTGATCTAAATGATTAGTCAACGAAATATCAACGGGAATTTTATAGTTAAAATCCTCATCAATTTGTGACGCAACATTACTCTTATATTTTCCAGAAATTATCAAATTACCAGTAATATTATCTTCACTAATAAAATTCAAATCATGTTCAAGAGATATTGCAGTAACTTCTGAAATCATCTGTGAAAAATTAAGTTTCTTTTCTATGTTAATTTTCTTTTTCATATTTTCCTCCTAAAAAATAATATGAAAAAAAAAGAGAATTATTCACTCTTTTTCAGAATATTAGAATATCTCTTATTTGTTATCTTCAACACTCTATTTCTTTTACTAAATTTATGAGTCATTCCCTTTTGTAATTCTAAAAACTTTTCTGCATTTTCTCTAATAACAGAATCCCTAAAACACTGTGGATTCGTTTCTAAAAAATAATTAAAGGATAATAAAGCTAGATTATAGTCATCAATTGATGAGAAATCTCCACTCACTAATAATTTAAATACATGAATATCGTAAGCTAAGCATCTAAAAAAAGCTTCATTATCAGTAAATTGACACTGTCTTGAGTACTCATTAAAATTTTTATATGATTGAACCATAAGTATTTTCATCTTCTGATTGAGATTTGCCATTCTATTTAAATATACCAATAAATCATTGACATAATCTATTAACTGAACATCTTCAGATCTATGCTCATTTATAATGGTCAAAATTTTTTCATTAATAGCATCTGATAACAAGAAAAAAGCTGGCTCATTTTGTGAAATTAACGAAAGTGAATCCAAAAAACCTATAAAGTATTCAAAAGGCTTATATTTTTCTACTAACTCATCTTTTGAACCACATATTAAATAATTTTTGAGGATAAGTTGAGCCATATATTCATCATAATTCACATTCAAATAAACCACCCACTAAAAAATATTTTTATAAATATCACTGTAATTATCCACAAGAATAAAACTGATATCGTCTCTTATTTCCTTAGGAATTTCGTCCAAATCCTTTTCATTCTCTCTTGGAATAAAAACTTTCTTTATACCAGCTCTATGAGCACCAATAACCTTCTCTTTAAGTCCACCTATAGCCAATACTCTTCCTCTCAAAGTTATTTCGCCTGTCATAGCAATTTTTTTACTTACACATTTATTCTTGAATAGACTAATCAATGTAGAAGTAATAGTAACCCCAGCAGAAGGTCCATCTTTATTAACTGCTCCTTCTGGCACATGAATATGAATGTCATTTTTTTCTATAATTTTACTATCGATACCATAATAATCAGCATTTGCTTTTAAATAATCAAGAGCAATATGGCATGATTCTTGCATAACTTCTCCCAAAGAACCAGTTAAAACAAGATCTCCTTTTCCCTTAAACAAAGTAGCTTCTATTGGTAAGATATCTCCACCAAATATAGTATAAGCCATTCCATTAACTACACCAATCTCTTCAATGGCATCATTTTCCATATACAAGAATTTCTTTTTTCCCAATAAATCTTCAATAAATTTTTCATCAACATTATAAAAAACAACTGACTTATCAAGTAATATCTTTTTTACAATTTTTCTAAATAATGATGCAATTACTCGTTCTAGTTCACGAACTCCCGCTTCCTTTGTGTAATTTCTAATAAGAACCATAATGGCCTCATCAGTTATTTGAACCTGTAAAGTTGTTAATCCATGTTCCTCCAACATCTTAGGAATTAAATGTCTTTTCGCAATATCTAACTTTTCATATTCAGTATAAGAAGAAATATTAATAATCTCCAATCTATCTCTTAACTCATAAGGAATTTGTTCAACATAATTTGCTGTGGCAATAAACATAACCTGACTCAAGTCAAAATCTTCTTCTATATAATGATCAGAAAATTTACTGTTTTGTTCAGGATCCAACACCTCCAACAAACTACTAGCAGGGTCTCCCTTTATATCCTTAGTCATTTTATCAATCTCATCAATTATAAATACAGGGTTAGCTGTACCAGCTTTTCTTATTCCATGAATAATTCTTCCTGGATTTGCTCCAATATAAGTGCGTCTATGCCCTACAATTTCTGCTTCATCATTAATACCACCAACACTTATTTTGGCAGATTTTCTATTAAGACTCTTAGCAATACTCAAAGCTAATGAAGTCTTTCCTACTCCTGGTGGTCCAACTAAACATAAAATTGGGCTTCTCAAATTATTTGTATTTTGCTTTACAGCTAAATATTCCAATATCCTGTCCTTTACATCATTTAAAGCATAATGACTCGAATCAAGAATATTCTTAACCTTTACTAAATCATTTGTATCTTTAGTATAATTACTCCAAGGTAGACTAATCATCCAGTCTAAATATTCCCTAATCATACCTAACTCAGGAGAGTTAATACTTAAACTTTCATATCTTTCAAGTTCTCTCTTAATTTTATCTTTAACTTTACTACTACATTTTAATTTAGAAACCTTTTTAGTTAGTCTTTCTATATCAGTATCTTTATTATTTCCTTCTCCAATCTCTTTTTGCATTAACTTAATTTTTTCGCGCAAAAAATATTCTTTTTGAGTTTTATCAAGCTCACGCTCAACTTCATTCTCAATTCTTTGCTCAAGTTCAACAAACTTTAAATCTCTATTCATATCACCAATTAAAAGTTTAGCTCTTGCAATAGGATCTATAGTAGTAATATATTTCTTTTTTTCCTCATACTTTATCGGTAAAAAACTAACAATCAAATCACATAAATCACTCAAATTATCCACGCTATTTAACTGACTCATTATAGCATTACCCATATATGAAACCTTTGAAACATATTTTTCTAGTGACTTTACAACTATATCAAAATAACTCTTTGCATCTTCATTCTCAACAATTTCAATCTCAGAGTAATCCGCACGAAAATGATAACCATCCTCTATAACTGAATGCAACTCTACTCTATCAAGACCTTCAATCACAATTCTTGTTTTACCATTTGGGACATTCATTTTTAATTTAAGTCGTCCTAAAACACCATATTTAGGGAAGGATGTAATACTTGTTTCTCCATCATCAATAGGATTAACAATCAACATCAAGTTATCATCTATTAAATCAACAATTTCCACCATTTGTTTGTCATAATTATTATCAAACTCTACTCTTACTTCATTATTTGGAAAGATGACCATATCATTAATAATTAAAACTAATAATTTTTTCACAGATACTTCACCTCCAAATATTAAATACTGCCTATTATTATATAATAAAATATTTTTTGCATCAAGAAATAATCACTTTTTTTTACTGCATTTATTCATTTTCTTTAAAACCTCCTGCTTTCAAAAAAAAATCTAAATTACTCTAGACTTTTTATTATTATCACTTTGGTTTTCACTTATATATCTTGTTTCAAATTTATATACATTTCCATTATATGCTGTATAACATATTTCATCCAATATTATATCTGGAGTAAACTCCCCAACATATGCAAAGTCCTCCAAATCAATAATCACTATATCACCTTTTGAGTAATGATATCCATTATAGTCAAAATCTTCAATGATCCTTCCAACATTATCTACCGTTGGATCGTTCCATATATAGCCTATTTTTCGCAAATTAAAATAAGCCTGATATACATCCTCTACAGAAATATTCGATGTATCTACATACAAAGATAATTGAATTGTATAATATTCCTTCTCATCAATCCTATAGCATTCATCCAGAAACAAGGGAATTGTACATGGAAAATCCTTTTTTAATCTTTTATTATCGCTATTAGTCTTACCAATTTTTATAACTTTATTTTTTATTCTAAAAGCCAAAGATGAGTGTCCAGACGATAGATAATTAATGCCTACATCGCCAACACATTCATCAATTAATATTTTCTTTAATATACTATAAAATTCAACTCTTTTACTATCATTAGAAGAATTATTAACAAAACTATCTCTTTCTATTAACAAATTACTAATTAAATTTATAAAATTATCAATATAATTCGAATCAGTACAATCTAAACTTTCAAACATTTGTCGATACTTATTTTCTATTTTACTACTCATATTATCACCTCTATTAATTATAACATTATAAATAATATTAATACATAATACAATCACTTTAGAATATGTAAAAAAAGTAACATGAATGTTACTTTTTATTTATTTAATTCTTTTAATAAATCAACAGTTTTTCTAATCTCTAAATCATATTTAACAAGATCAATTCCACCAAATTGTTTTAAAAACTCATCCTTAGACATTTGATACTTATTTGCTAAATCTAGAGCTTCTTTTTGGGCTTCATCTTCAGTTACTTCAATCTTTTCTTGTTTCATAATTTCTTCAAGCATTAGACGATATAAAACATTATTAAAAGCTTCTTTTTCCATCTGACTTCTTAATTGTGATTCATCAGAATTTGTAAATTGATAATATAAATCTAAAGAAACACCTTGCATTTTCATTTGCTCTTCAAAACGACCCATTAATCTATTAATTTCTTCATTTACCATCTCTTCAGGAATATCAACATCCACATTTTTGCCAACAGCCTCTAAAAGTTCATCAACATACTTATTTTCATTCTCTCTTTCCTTTTGTGCTGAAATTGAAGATTTAATATGCTCTCTTAATTTTTCTTCAGAATCAACACCTTCCATACCTAAATCTTCAAAAAAGTCCTCATCTAATTCTCTTGCCTTTTTCTCTTTTATCTCATTAACTTTTACTTTAAAAACAACCTTTGCACCTGCTAAATCTTTTACACCATAATCTTCAGGAAATGTTAGGTCAAGATCCTTCTCATCCCCTACTCCCATGCCAATAATTTGTTCTTCAAAACCTGGAATAAAAGTATTTGAACCGATTTCTAGTGAATAGTTTTCACCTTTTCCACCGTCAAAAGCAACACCGTCTTTAAATCCTTCAAAATCAATAATAGCAACATCACCATCAGCAACTTTTCCGTCTTTTACAACTAATTCAGTATATCTCTCTAATAAGTGACCTAATTCATGTTCAATTTCATCCTTCGTAACTTTAACCTTCTCAGGCTTAATACCTAAGCCCTTGTAGTTCTTAACAACAACTTCAGGTTTAGTAATAATCTTAAATACAAATTCAACGCCATTTTCATCTACCTTTTTTAAATCAACACCAGGCTGAACAACAGGCTCTAAATTTGACTTTTCCATTGCCTTTGTATAAGCATCTTGAAGTACTAAATCAACTGCATCAATATATAATGATTCCTTTCCAAATTTTTTTTCATAAATATTTCTTGGAACTTTTCCTTTTCTAAAACCATCAACTTTTGCAGTTTTTTGTTTTTTCAAAAAAACTTTATCTACTGCATCAGTCCATGTTTTACCTTCTATTTTAACTTCTACTTCATGAATATTTTTATTTTTTACTTCTTTTTCACTTTTTTTTGCCATTATACATACCTCCAACGACATATATTATACATTATATTCAAAATGAAAACAACAATTATTTAAAGAAAAAACTTCAGTACTACTGAAGCATCCTTTCCTGAACCTTAATATAATTATAAGAATCTTTTACCATATCGTCTATTCCAAGTTCAGCCTTCCAACCAAGTTCTTTCAATGCCTTAGACGGATCGGCATAACAGCATGCAATATCACCAGGTCTTCTTTCAACAATTTGATAAGGAACATCAACATTGTTAACCTTTTTAAAACTATTAACTAAATCCAAAACACTGTATCCAACGCCTGTTCCTAAATTGTAATAAGAAATACCATCAGATTTTTTAGCTTTTTCCAATGCTTTAATATGTCCTTTTGCCAAATCAACAACATGAATATAATCTCTAACACCAGTTCCATCATGCGTATCATAATCATTTCCAAAAATGCTCAATATTTTAAGCTCACCATTCGCAACACGAACTATGTAAGGCATCAAATTATTAGGAATTCCATTTGGTTTTTCCCCAATTAATCCTGATGGATGTGAACCAATTGGATTAAAATAACGTAAAACAACAGCAGTAAATTTAGAATTCGAAATACATATATCCTTTAATATTCTTTCAATCATCAATTTAGAAGTTCCATATGGATTTGTCGTTTCCCCTACCTTACAATCTTCCGTAATTGGAAGAACTTCAGGATCCCCATAAACAGTAGCTGAAGA
Source organism: uncultured Erysipelotrichaceae bacterium (assembly GCA_902764545.1). Lineage (GTDB taxonomy): Bacteria > Bacillota_I > Bacilli_A > RF39 > UBA660 > UBA3789. Next base: position 52,683 of record CACWWC010000002.1, read on the forward strand.
TGAAAAAATAATTTTATCACAATCATATTCAATCATTTTTTTACATAAATGAAGAGTAGATACTAAGTTATTTTCATAATACATAATAGGTTTTTCAACAGACTCTCCAACTGCTTTATAACCAGCAAAATGTATTACTGAATCAATTTCATTTTCACTAAATATAACATCAAGTAAATCTAAATCACAAACATCTCCCTCATAAAATTTAAAGTTTTTATTGGTAATTTTCTCTATATTTTTTTTAACATCAATATCTGAATTAGATAAATTATCAATAACTATAACATCATAGTCATTTTCTAACAATTCTACAACTGTATGGCTTCCTATAAAACCAAGTCCACCAGTGACTAGTATACTCATAAACTAACCTCCATATACATCATTATAAACACTTAATACATTAAGCATTTCTCTACCAATCGATAAATCAAGCATACCATCATTCATACCATTTTTCAAGAAATTACCTAAGTCATTAAATGGAACATAGTATAAATTAAATTCACTAGCTTGCTCTAATTCATCATAATGAGTTTCACTAAAATTCGGAAGTTCATCACAAAAAACTCTAAAATAGTAAATAATGTTTAATACCTTTTTTCCACTTCCAAAATAATTATTATCATAAGTCTTTATAACTAAAAAAGGTTCCTCCGTAATAGTAATATTAATACCTGTTTCTTCCTTAATTTCTCTTATTAAACAATCAACTATTTCTTCACCTTTTTCTAGATGCCCACCAGGAAATTGATAAGTATTATTATTAAAGGCCAAAAGAAGTTTATTATCAGAATTTATTAACAATCCCTTAACCCTGATTACTATTTCAGAAATATCATTATCATGTAAATTATTATCATTTAAAATTATCTCTTTCATAAAATCACCTCTATAAATATCTCTCCCAATATTCAACAACGTCTTCACTAACAGAATCCAATGCTAAATCGATTGTCTCACTCATTATTTTAGCTTTTTTCCAAACAGGCATATTATTATTTAGACAACTTGCTTTCGTAGGAGCCATCATATATTCAAATGTAGAAGCTCTATCTTCTTCAGCAGAAGTTTGAGCATAATTATTTACAAAGTAAGAATTTTCACTAAAGCTAACATTATATGAATAACTATTCTCAATTGTATCATCATAATTAAAACCAATTGGATTATATGAATTCCAACTTAATGTATTATATGTTAGCCCCTTCTTTAACATATATCTCTCAATATAATGATAAGATTCATGAAAAAAAGACTCATCAAATGAATATGCAACAGCTATAGACATATTAGCAAAATAAAAATTAGAATCTGTAGCACCAGTCACACCTTCTTCAGAATAATTATTAATTAAATACACGGTTAACGGAATTCCTCCGTTTTTTATTTCTTTAAATAAATTTCGCGGATATAAACTTAGAACATTATTTAACTTAGTCAATGAAGAATTAATTGTATTAGCATCACCTATAGATGTAGTAGAAAGACCTCCAACCGAATATCCATCAGTTTCGCTTCCATACTTAATCTCAATATCATATCTCTTCTCAATACTATCTCTAAAATTACTATTAACTAAATTAATATCCAAATTTTGAGTACGCATATTATTACTATACGTATTTGAAAGGTCATCATTTTCGGCATTTGAAGAAGAAATGCTATTTTCATCACTATTATAAATACTCGTATGACTACCACTATCATCACCTTTAATTACCTTTGCATCTTTAATAGGATCAAATAAACGACTTTCACCACTTAAATCTAAAATTAATCCATACAAAAAAAGTGCAAACGAGATAGCAATCAAAATATTTGCATAATATAACATTTTATTCTTTCTATTTCTCACTGTTTTCACCTCTTAAATGTATACTAATTATGCACTTTTTTGTAATTGCTTATTCATTTCACTTATTCTATCAGACATTTGTTGAGCTTCATCAACTTTTCCTTCTTTATATAATTCTGTTACTTGTTTCATCATATCCTCTATTTGTTCTTCAGGGCTTTGCATTTGAGAGATAGATGAAACCGCAGGCACAATAGCTTCTGCAGATTTTAAAACTCCCTTAGCAAATAAAACAGATTCCTGATTATTTCTTGATTCTCTCAACTTTCTAATCTGATTAGCAGTGGTCAATATTGCCTTTGGGCTCTCATTACTACTTTTCATAAATATCAACCCATTTTCTTCTAAACCATTCTCACTAGACTGAACTACCGATTCAACCTGAGGAATCAAAGGTTTATTAGAGACAACGTCTTTTTCTGAAGATACAACAACATTATTCAACGGAAAAACAGGATTTGATTCAGCGATAGTATCAGCTGAAGCGCTTTCACCTATAGAATTATCTACTGGAATAATTTCTGAACCAGCAGAACTCTCCCCTTTTGTAACGGCACCTGATACTTCAACAACACCTTCTGAATTATCTTGAGCTTGTTGTACTGCATTTATATCTACAGATTGAGTCTGACCAGTATTATCAACTGCAGCATTCTCAATAACATCAGTTTTTTCTTCCGCTGCACCAACAGTACTCTCCTCTTTTGTAACGGCACTTGGTACTTCAACAACACCTTCTGAATTATCTTGAACTTGTTGTACTGCATTTATATCTACAGATTGAGTCTGATCAGTATTATCAACTGCAGCATTCTCAACAACATCAGTTTTTTCTTCCGCTGCACCAACAGTACTCTCCTCTTTTGTAACGGCACTTGGTACTTCAACAACACCTTCTGAATTATCTTGAGCTTGTTGTACTGCATTTATATCTACAGATTGAGTCTGACCAGTATTATCAACTGCAGCATTCTCAACAACATCAGTCTTTTCTCCCGCTGCACCAACTGTACTCTCCTCTTTTGTAACAGCACTTGGTACTTCAACAATTCCTTGTGATGATGAACTATCAACTAAACTAGCATTAGAGGCCGCATCCGAAACAACTGTTCCCACCACTGCTTCTGCATCACTTTGAAGTTGTTGAGTAGAATCAACGACCACCATTTCTCCAACCTGAGACTGATCTTGTGTATCATCATTTGTTATTCCCATCTGAGATTGCTCATCTTCTTCACTTCTAACGCCTTCTTCTAAATCAGCTGCTGGTACCTCAACTTTCTCATTAATATCAACGCCATCAGAAGTCATTAAGTTTCCGGCACTAACCTTTTCAGCATCAGAAATAGCAGTATTACTCTCATTTGGGACATTCTGTCCTTTATCAACATCACGTATATTCGAAATTAATGCAGCATAGTCCTTATCTTGAATAAACTTTACATCTTTATAATATGAATCAAGTTCTTTTAACGCTTCACTTAAATTATTGCTTAAAAGTAATATTTTCTTTATGGATTCTTCTCTTTTAGCAATCAACTCATATATTTTATTTTTAGACTCCGCATCCATACTTTCAGCCATTTCTTTTAACGAAGAAATTTCACTTTCTTCAAATGCTACAATTTCGAATAATATAGCTTGAATACTCTTTGTATCAAATTCATATTTTTTATTTTCAAAAATATACTCTCTATACATCCAATCACCACCTATTAAGCATTTGCAATCCTTTTTAACATATTTTGAACATTAAGCCATTCATTATCATCAACTATTTCAGTAACGCTAAGGACACCATTATTATTAATTATCTTTGATATATAAATAACTTCATCACCTTCAGCACTTTTTACTTCACCTTTAGAGTATACAACATAATTATTTTGCTGATTTTCATCAAACAAATATGTTACTAACTCAACATCCATAAAACTACCATCTGAATTTTTTATTTTTATCATTTTCTTTTCCATAATAATATCCCTCTATCCTAAAATATATTATATAATTTTTTTTAAAATAAGTAAATAAATAAGATAAATAAATATCAACAAAAAAAGTAGTATAACTACTCCTTATTTAAAATTAAACATTAACCATTCCGGCTTTATTAATAATAGTATTCCAATTAAAACCATTATAAATCCACCTATAAGATGTGAGAATTTGTTATATTTTGTAGATATTCCAGTAACCTCCATCGTAAACATTGCAATAAAGAAAACTACCAAATCATCAATTAAAAAGAAGAAAATATAAATTAAAGTATAAATAATTTTAAAAAATCCATTAACTTTATTTAAAGCAAGTAATTCTGAAAACACCAAAGGTAGTCCTGCTGAACAAGCAAGTTCAACAAGATTAACTGATATTGCAAGTCCAATTACACCTATTAATGCTATTAAAAAATTCTTTTCATTAGTAAACCTTTTTATCTTTGTAAAAATCTTTTTTCTTTTATTAGAATCAACAACATCACAGCCACTTTCTTTTCTATTTTTAAAATAACTCCATAAATTAATAAATCCACCAATTAAAGCAACAACTGCAATGATATTTCGAATTAAAACAACCGTTGTTATTTTCACCGCAATACTAATCCATGAAAGCATTATCAACATATAAACAAGAGCGGATGTAATTAAAAAAGATAATCCTAAGGTCCACATTCTGCGTCTATTTTTCATACCAATTAGAACACTTATTAAAAATAATAAAACCCACATAGCACAAGGATTAAACCCATCAATAAACCCTATTAATGCAGCAGCACTCACCAAAGAAAACTTTTTCAAATTAACACTTCCAAAAAAAGGAACATCAACACTCATACTTTCATCAGTTCTTTTTTCTTCTTCAGTAAACTTATCATCCTTGTTTTCACTTTTAACAAAAGAGCCATCAATAATCTTAGACACTACGTCATCATATTCATTTTTCTGATAATATTCAATTGCTCTTTTTATTTTATCACCCGTTGAAGAACTAAATCCTGTTATTACAGTATTACCTATAATATTAGTAGGTACTCCTTTACTAGAAATATCAAGATTATCTTGTACCTTTTTTAATAATTCTGAATTATCATCATTATACCAAACTTCATATTTAACAATTTTAAAATTATCATATTCTCCATCAATTGAATCTAAAAATTTCATTTCCTCCTCACAATGAGGACAGCCATCTCCATGAAATAAATATAAAGTTATAGTATCATTTTCCTTTGCAAATATATTTATAGGAAAAATAAAAAGAACAAATAATAATAAATAATTAATTACTTTCTTCATTTATTACACCAACACCTTTTAATTTATTAAACAACTCATCATAACTATACTCCCCAACAAACCTATCTACTTCAGAATTACCATCAAGAATTATAAAAACAGGAAGCTTATCACCAGGATTAAATCTTTGAACAGCATCAGAATCCATATCAAGATCAAATTCTTCATATTCAAATTCATAAGATTTTTTCAACTTATTCCAAACCTTATTCATAATAAGACATCCCCCACACCAAATAGCACCAATTTTAATAACTCTCACTAATTACCACCTCTAATATTCAAATCATTAATTAACCTTGAAAATACTTTAAGAAATCTATCAATCTCATCGTATGTAGTTTTATAAGATAAACTAATTCTAATACTATGACTTGCCCTATCTTTTGAAGAAGTAAGTGCATATACACTCCTAGAATAATCACCAGTAGAACATGCTGTCTGTGTAGAAATGTAAATATCTTCACACTCCAATGCATGCTGCATAGTCTCAGGCTTAATATTTTTAACACTTATATTAACAATTTGTGGAACACAAAATGAATTACTATTAACAAAGACATCTAAATTACTAAGTTTTTCAATCAAGTACTTATTTAATTCACATACATACTTATATTTACTATCAAAGTCATCATATGCTAAACGCAACGCTTTAGCAAAAGATGCAATCAAAGGAGTCGCAGGAGTACCACTTCTAAAAATAGTAGTAGATTTTCCACCATGAATCAAAGGTTCTATTATTAGTTTATCCCTCTTATATAGTGCACCTATACCTTTCATACCAAAAAACTTTTGACAAGACATTGATGCCAAATCTAAATAACTAAAATCAATTATTTCCTTACCAATACTTTGAGTAACATCACTATGAAAAATTATTTTAGGATTTTTTCTGACCACTTCACTAATTTTTTTTAAATCTTGTCTAATACCAATTTCACTATTTACAGATGCAATAGATACAAGTATAGTATCATCCCTAATCAAGTTAGATAAATCTTCTAAATCAACCTCTCCATTTGAATCGACTTTTACAAAATCAATTTCATATCCTTGACTTTGAAGATAATTTAATGGACCTATAATAGATGAATGCTCAAATTCTGTAGTAATAATGTGCATCCCCCTATTACTATATTTAGAAACCACACCTTTAATAGCTGCATTATTTGCCTCACTTGCACCACTAGTATAAATTATTTCATTTTCTTTAATACCCAATATAGATGCAATTTGTTTTGTAGAAGCATCTATTAATTTTTTAGCATCTAATCCTAGCTTATGTAAAGAATTAGGATTGCCAATATATTCCCGGCATACACGACTATATGTATCTATTACTCCTTCGTCAACAGGAGTAGTTGCACTATAATCCAAATATATCATTTCCATCACCATACTAATTATATATAATTAGATAATTATTTTCAAATAAAATAGAAGTTGAATTACTCAACTTCAAGTTTAGTTTATTTCTTTACATATTTTTTTACTATACTCAAGACCTCATCATGAGAAATACCATTGGTTATAATTGCCCCATTTATCGCACAATCATATTTCTGAGAATTCCCATAAAAATCAGTAACCCGACCACCAGCTTCAGAAACAATTAAAGCAGAAGCAGCTATATCACAGTTACCATGACTTGTTCCAGGAAACAAATCACAACTAAAATTACCACTCGCAATAGCCATACAACTACGGGCAACACTACCTATCTCTGATACCTTTACTAAAGACAACATATCATGAGCAATGAGCATGGTATCAAATTTGGCATTATTCCACATTTCGAAATTCAGTCTATATCCCAAATCTCCCAAATGCTTATCATTTACATGAATTCTAGCACCATTACAAAACGCCCCTTTTCCCTTAATAGCAGTATACATATTATTAAGGTGTGGATCATAAACTACGCCTACTTGAACATCGCCATCAACAACAAGAGCCAGAGAAAAAACAGAAACCGGAACACCGTCAGTAAACATACCAGTTCCATCAACAGGATCACAAACCCATACATAGTTAGATTTGTTATTACTTATTTCTTCCTCCCCAATAACCGAATGATTGGGATATACTCTCGAAACCTGTTCAATTAAATAATGATTAATCTTTTTATCCACCTCAGTAACAGGAGTTCTGTCACTTTTAAATTCGACATTAGAAAGTGAACCAAAATTTTTTCTTATTTCTGAACCTGCATACTCAGCAATAGAAATAGCAAAATTTAAATATTCTTCCATACTAATCACCTACTTATTTGTATTTTGGTAATAATCTCTCTCAGAAATACTATCTGAAACCAATTCAAGTTCTTCATCAACTATTTCCATATCTGAAATAACACTTTCAATCTCAAATAGTAGCTGTTTTAAATTACCACACTTAGAATAATCAATTTTATATCTATCAAGTACACTTATTTCACGATTTGTAAGCATCAAATTACCAACATTTTTAAAACTATTAGAATGAAAATCCATATCAGAAACAATTTTATCTATATCATATTCCATACTATTTACAACTATATCCCTTATTCTTTAAGCTTTGCATTAACTCACCATCAGTATAATTATCACCAATAGCTAGTTTAACTACGTTATTGCTTTTTGTATTGGTATCAATAATAACATCAATCTTTCCACCATTATCAACAAAATTAATATTATCTAAAAGAACTAACCCATTCTTTTTAATATTAATCTTTATAATTATTCTATCATCTAAAACACTATAAGTAACATTATCACCTAAATAATCTAAAGTATTCTTAATAACATTTTTAATTTCTTCAATAGAATCACTATTATTAACATATCTATCTGCCATATAAATCGTTTTAGTAACATTCAAAGTATTAATTTTCTTGCCATCAGTAACACTCTCAATTTCTTCCTTGACTCTAAAACCGCCATCAAATGATTTTTCACTTTCGCACACAACTTTAGATTGTTTTAAATTCATAAATAAATAAACAATTATCAAAATAAAAATAAAAGTAATAATTATTGGTAATTTCATACTTTTTCTAGTACTCATAAAGTTCACCTCAAAATAATTATATCATCATTCATAATCATTAATCAATAATTGATCAATACATATAGATTAAAAAAAGAATAGAAATTTCTATTCTTTCGTCTTAAAACCTTCCCATTTCCAATTCTTAATATATGGCATATCCTCACCATATTCAGAAATATATTTCTTATGTTCTTTAAGCATATCATAACACCAATCAATAAGCACTTTACCAGTTCTCTTATATTTTGGAATCTGTTTTAACACTGCAATTACTAAATTAAATCTATCAATTTCATTTTGAACCCTTATATCAAATGTCGTAGTAATTGTTCCTTCTTCTTTATAACCATGTACATGCAAATTTCTATTAGTTCTCTTATACGTTAACTGATGTATTAAAGAAGGATATCCATGAAAATTGAATATAATAGGTTTGTCCCTAGTAAATATCTCATCATATTCTTCATGACTCATTCCATGAGGATGTGTTTCAGGAGACTGTAACTTCATTAAGTCAACAACATTAACAACCCTAATCTTAATATCTTTAATACTTTTTCTTAAAATATCAACTGCAGCAAGTACTTCTAAAGTAGGTGTTTCTCCAGCGCAAGCCAGTACAACATCAGGATTCCCGTCATCATTAGAAGCAAACTTCCATATACCTAAACCATTTCTGCAATGTACTCTTGCCTGAGTCTTAGTAAGCCATTGAGGTCTTGGATGTTTTGAAGCAACTATAACATTTACATAATTCTTAGTTTTAATGCAATGATCAAAGCATGATAATAAACAATTAGTATCAGGAGGTAAATACATCCTAATAACATCAGCCTTTTTAGTAACTAAATGATTTAAAAATCCCGGATCTTGATGAGTATAGCCATTATGATCCTGCTGAAAGACATGACTAACTAATAAGAAATTAAGTGAAGATATTGGCTTTCTCCATGAAATTTGATTGCATACTTTTAACCACTTAGCATGTTGACTAGCCATAGAATCAACTATTCTAATAAACGCCTCATAACTATGAATAAAACCATGTCTACCAGTAAGTAAATATCCCTCAAGCATCCCTTCACATAAATGCTCAGATAAATATGAATCCATTACTCTACCATCACTTGATAAAAATTCATCACTCATAAGCATTTTATAATTCCAGGTTCTCTTTTCAACTTCAAAAACATGATGGAATCTATTTGATAAAGCTTCATCAGGGCCAAACATCCTAAAATTATGATTTTGTTTATTTAATATAAAAACATCCCTTATATATCGTCCCAGCTCCAATGTATCCTGACTAATCAAACTACCAGGCTTACCAATATCCAAACAATAATCTTCCCAATTTGGAACAATAATATCCTTAAGTATTTCTCCTCCATTAGCATAATTAGAGTTTCCCATACATAAAGACATAGGAGGACATAAATCTTTTAATCTTTTAATAAGTTTTCCATTCTTGTCAAATAAGTCATCTATTTTATAACTTTTTAACCATTTTTCTATTAACTGAAGATTTACCGCATCATTTCTCGTAATAGGAATAGGCACTTGATGTGCTCTAAAACTTCCTTCTATTTTTAAATTTTCATACTTTTTAGGTCCAGTCCATCCCTTAGGAGTAGTTAATACAATTACAGGATAGATTCCACGTCCTGTACTTTTAATTTTTTTAATATCACTTATAACCTTATCCATTACTTTGGCCATATCTTCATGCATCTTTATTGTATTAGAGCCAGACACAAAATAAGGTTTCCATCCATAACCATAGAAAAAATCTTCTAACTCATCGTTACTCATTCTACCAAATACGGTAGGATTTGAAATTTTATAACCATTTCTATGGAGTATTGGTAAAACTACACCATCATTCTTCCTATTTAAAAATTTATTTATATGCCAACTAGTAGCAAGAGGTCCAGTCTCAGCTTCACCATCTCCAACAACGCATGCAGCAATCAAATCCTTATTATCCAGTACAGCACCGCAAGCATGAGCAAGACTATAACCTAATTCTCCACCTTCATGAATAGAACCAGGAGTCTCAGGAGCAACATGAGAAGAAATCCCACCAGGAAAACTAAACTGCTTACATAGTTTTTTTAACCCTTCTTCATTTTCAGTTATTTCTGGATAAAACTTTGTATAAACTCCTTCCAAATAATTATTCGCAACCATTGCCTGACCACCATGTCCAGGACCTGATATATATATCATTTTTAACTTATTTTTCTTAATTACTCTATTAAGATGTAGATATATAAAATTTTGGCCTGGTGCAGTACCAAAATGTCCAACCACATTAGGTTTAATATCAGTTATTTCTAAAGGACGTCTAAGTAAAGGATTATCCAACAAATATAATTGAGCTACACTCAAATAATTTAATACTCTAAAATATTCATCCATTAGTTTTATTTCTTTTTTACTTATAGCCATTAAAACACCCTCCTATTCTATATAATTATATCATATAAAAATAGAAAAAAAAGAAATTAATCTTCTTTTTCTAAATTATCTTTTGCAACCGTCAACATCAATTTAATTCTATTAATTTGATTAGTATGACTTGCTCCTGGATCATAATCAATTGCAACTATATTAGAATCAGGATAAAGTTGTCTAAATTTCTTAATAACACTTTTTCCAACAATATGATTAGGCAGACAAGCAAATGGCTGTACACAAACAATATTTGAAACACCATGTTTCATTAAACTGACCATTTCAGCAGTTAAGAACCATCCTTCACCAGTTTGATTTCCTAAAGATAATATCCCATTAACATTATCCGCAAGCTCATATATATTTGTAACATTACCAAATTTAGTACCCTTTAAAGCATCCTTAACAGGCCTTTCAACAATATCAATTATATTAAGTGCCTGTTTATACAAGAAAGGAGAAATCCCACCAGTTTTGAATAAATTGCTTTTAATAATAGCATTATAAGCACAATATTTAACAAATCCCATTAAATCAGGTAAATAAACTTGAGACCCTTCAGTTTCTAACTTTTCAATCAAATTATCATTTGCAAAGAAATGATATTTTACAAGAATTTCACCAACAATTCCAACTTTAGGCAAATTTTTATCAACTGTTTTAATTTTCTTAAAATCACTTACTATATTTCTTATATTCTGCTTATATTTAGAAAACTTACCATCACCCAAATCTTTATAAACAATATCCATCCACTTATCATATAACTTTTGACTAGTTCCCTTAACCTTCTCATATGGTCTAGTAGCAAGAAGCAACTTCATAAGTAAATCACCATAAACAACTGCCTCCAAAAGTTTCTTTACTAATTTTGGAGTAAACTTAAAGGCTTGTTCTTTTTCAAGACCAGATACATTAAATGATAAAATAGAAACTTTTTCAAGACCTGCATCTCTAAGACCTTTTCTAATAAGACCAATATAATTTGTTGCTCGACATCCACCACCAGTTTGAGTAATAATCACACTAGTATTATCTAAATCATATTTCCCACTTTGTAGTGCTTCAATTAATTGACCAGTAACAATTACAGCTGGGTAACAAGCATCATTATTAACATACTTAAGACCAGTTTCAACTGTATTATCAGAAGAATCTTTCAAATATACAGCATTGTACCCCTCGCTCTTTAAGACACTTTCAAATAAAGGCATGTGTTGACGAGTCATATCAGGAAATAATAAAGTATGTCCTTTATCTGTTTTTTTAAAATAATTTTTAGAATAACTATATGGTTTATAGTTAGTAGAATCACTAATTCTTTTATTCATAGATGCTATTAAAGATCTAATTCTAATTTTTGCAGCACCCAAGTTATTAATCTCATCAATTTTTATGGTTGTATAGAGTCTATTATTACTTTTTAAAATCTCTTCAGTTTGATCTGTAATTATTGCATCCAATCCACATCCAAATGAATTAAGATTAACAAGTTCCAAATTATCATGACGTGATACAACATCAGCTGCATGAAACACCCTTGAATGATAAGCCCATTGATCAACGATTCTAAGCTTAGATTCTATTTTGCTAAGATGACAAATAGAATCCTCCGTAAGTACGCATAAACCTAAAGAGTTTATCATCGTATCAATACCATGATTAACCTCTCTATCCAAATGATACGGACGTCCAGCAAGCACAATAGCCTTTTCATTATGATCATCAATGTATTTGATAAACTCTTCTCCCTTATCTCTAACATCTTGCTTATATTTGGCCTGCTCTATAAAGCCCTCATGAATTGCGCTCTTTAATTCGCTTCGAGAAAAATTATACTCCTTAAATTCATCTAACTCCAAAATAACCTTAAGTAAAGATTTTTCATTCATAGGAAGAAAAGGGTTCATAAACTTAATAATATTTTTATTTAAATCTTCAACATTAAGTTTAATAGCCTCACTATAGCTCTGTACAATAGGACAATTATAACAATTATCACTATTCTTAAATTCATTATTTTCAAACATAATACAAGGATAAAATATTGTTTTAACACCCTTGGCAAGTAAATTCATAATATGACCATGTACAAGTTTGGCAGGATAACAAACCGACTCACTTGGAATTGAATCAATTCCAGTCTCATAGATTCTTCTGTTTGAGTGATCAGACAATACTACTCTAAAACCTAATTTTGTTAAAATTGTAAACCATAATGGATAATTTTCATACATATTTAAGACTCGAGGAATTCCAATCACTCCTCTCGATGCCTTATCTATATCTAGTGGAGTATAATTAAATAATCTATCATATTTCCAAGAATACATATTAGGTAAATTAGAATTTGACCCATTATTTCCACTACCTCTTTCACATCTGTTTCCTGAAATAAAACTTTTTTTATTAAACATACTTATTGTAAGAGCACATTTATTTTCACAACCCTTACATCTAGAATGCATTGTCTTTATTTTTAAATTATTAATTTCATCAACTGTTAACATGCTACTTTTAACATCCTGATCATCATATTGTCTAAAATTATCAAGAGCAATTAAAGCAACACCATAAGCACCCATTAGTCCAGCAATATCAGGTCTAACAACTTTTTTACCAGTAATATTTTCAAAAGCCTTTAAAACTGCATCATTATAGAAAGTTCCGCCTTGAACAACTATCTTTTCACCCAAAGTTGAAACATCTCTTATTTTCATTACCTTTTGAATAGCATTGCGAATTACTGAATAAGAAAGTCCTGCAAAAATATCACCTAAAGGTCTTCCCTCTTTTTGAGTTTGTTTAATTTTACTATTCATAAACACAGTGCATCGACTACCTAAATCAATTGGTGCTTTTGAATTAACTGCATATTTTACAAAGTCATCTAAATTCATTTTTAAACTTTTTGCCAAAGTTTCAATAAAAGAGCCACATCCCGAAGAGCAAGCTTCATTAAGCATAATTGAGTCTACTGCTCCATCTTTAATCTTGATATACTTCATGTCCTGGCCACCAATATCTATAATACTTTCAACTCCAGGCAAAAAGTAATTTGCTGCCTCATAATGAGCCATAGTCTCAATTTCAGAAATATCTAAATTAAAGGCAGTTTTAATTAATAATTCTCCATATCCAGTAGAGCCAGCACTTCTAATAACAGTATTTTTAGAAAGTTTACTGTATAAATCTAGAATCATATCCTTTATTGTATCAACAGGAGTACCTTTATTACTACGATAATTCTCATATAATAACTTACCATCTGAATCAATTGCAACTAACTTTGCAGTTGTGGAGCCAGCATCAATTCCAACAAAAACGTCACCTGAATAAGTACTAATATCATTTCTTTCCACTTTAGCCTTATCATGTCTTTTTTTAAATTTATCATAATCCTTTTCATCTTTAAATAATACCTTTAAGCTTTTTGAATCACTTTCTCTAAAATAAGACATCCTTTTTAATAAATCTTTAACTTCAGATATTGTATAAGTTTTTTTCATATCAGATTCTAAACATGTACCTAAACAAACAAATAATCTAGCATCTTCAGGAATTACTATTTCGTCATCTTTTAAATCAAGGGTTTTAATAAATCTATCTCTTAACATATCTAAATAATTTAAAGGGCCACCTAGAAACATTACGTTCCCCTTAATTGGCTTACCACAAGCAAGACCACTAATTGTTTGATTAACAACTGCTTGCATTATTGATAACGCAACATCCTGACGAGAACAACCTTCATTTAATAAAGGTTGAATATCAGTTTTCGCAAAAACCCCACAGCGAGAAGCTATAGGATATATAGTTTTTCCATCTCTTGCGAGTTTATTAAGACCTTCAGTCGTTGTATTTAATAGTACTGCCATTTGATCAAGAAATGCTCCCGTTCCACCTGCGCAAGATCCATTCATTCTCTGTTCAATTGTCTGATCAAAATAAATTATCTTAGCATCTTCACCACCAAGCTCAATTGCAACATCAACACCATTAGCATACTTTTTTATAGCATTCTTACACGCAATAACTTCCTGTACAAAATTAACACCTAAATACTTTGCAAGCGCAATTGCACCACTACCAGTCATAGTAATAGCAAATTTATCTTTTGGAAATTTTTCTATTACTTCATTAAATAAATCCTTTATTGTTTTTTTTGTATCTGAAAAGTGTCTTCTATATTCTTTATATAAAATATTATCTTTCTTATCAATCACAACCATCTTTACAGTAGTCGATCCTACATCTATTCCAATTCTTAATAATTTAGCCATATAATCACATCCAATAAAAACGCACTATATATATTCTATCAATTTTTTTCAACTATGAAAACATCAAAATAACAAAAAATGTCAAAAAATAAAGAAATACAAGGCTATTCCTTTTATTATTTTCTTTACCACATTTACAGCAGTTCCAAATTAAAAAGATATTAAAAATATCTTCTTACAATTCAATAAATAATAAGATGTTTAGCTGAACATAGTACAACCTCATCTTCTATATAAATGTTTATTTTGTATATCGACGCTTATAAAAATCATCTGTATTTATATAATTTTCCTGCATCTGAACAGTCTCCCAAAACTCCTTTTGTTCTTTAAAAAAAACAATTTTTTCAGAAGTTGTCATCTCTCTAACCTTTTCATTATATTCCCCTAAATATTGTTCTTTTCTCTCTTCAATATCTTTAGGTAAATTGGAAAGGACACTATACCTTTCTAATGCATGTGAAAGTCTATCTAAATTAACATTCAAATTAATTTCTGGATGTTTTTTAGAAAAATTATTTAAAATGATTTTTTTATCAATGGCAGTACTTGTAACCACTGTAGTAGCAATTGAAAAAATCATACCAAATACTGTTGGAACAACAGCACCTTCAATATTTACTGAAATTATAATAGATAATAAAAATATAATTAAACCTATAAGCCCAGTTAACAATGCTACAATTCTGTTATTTTTGCCTTTATAATTATCTACATTATACCCCTTCATAATAAGCAGTAAATCTCTATAAACATCATAATTATCTTCACTTATATTAAATCAAATCTGTTTACGCATTCTCCCATAATCCCCCTGCTAAAAAATTAATACCACTTACCCAAATCATAACCTCTAGTCATGACTTTCATATACCCAGTACCATATTCATTTGCAATTTTAATACAATCAAATGTCCCTTTATCGGTTAAATTTTCTGCCATACATTTATCAAAATCATTCTCTGGCATCAAGAACTCACGAGCAAACAATTCAACCATAGAAACAGTTCCCTCACCAGGCATTGTCCTAATAATATCTAGATTATTAAGTTTAATAATCATTCCCTCACTTAATTGCTCCATCGCAAAAAACGAAATTCCTAGAGCAGTTAACACAGTAATTGAAATATCTTCATTATCTATTTCACTACCTATATTAACCTCAAATGAATCTTTATTTATATATTTAAAATATGATTCATCTCCATCATTAAAATATAACTTTCCACCAAACTCACTTAATATATTAGAAAGTTTTTCACGATTTAACAATCTATCACTATCTGAAATAACATTACAATCTTCACAAAAACGTCTTGCAGTTTCTGCAACCTTTTTAACATAATAATTTTCTGCTGACATAATCAAATCCTCCCATTATAATTATATTTACAAAAATAGAAAAAACTATGACTTCTTTATGTATGAGCTACCAGCTTTTCTTGAATTAATTGATATATCCTCTTTTAATTCATTCAATAAATCACTTAAAGAAAAAATATTTCCATCTTCAATCTTCTCAATTTCATTCACATTAGTAGAAGATTGTTTATACCCTTTACTTCTAAGTAATAAATCTAAGACATCAGATAACACACTGCATGAATCTAACAATAAATATTTTTGTCCAGATAAATCAATATAATCTATAGCAAATGGTTTAGAATTCATTTTTATACATGTATTAACATAGCTTTCTAAATCACTTATAATATTTTGTAAATAACTTGTAGCATCAGGAATACTATAATTACAAGACTTCATATGATAACTAAGAAGAAAATATTTATTAAGCACAGTTCTTAAAAAATAAATATAACTTAGCATCTGTCTTTTATTTACATCTAAATTGTCACATATTCCATCATCTGAAATAATTCTATTAGAATTACCATACATTCTACTTACTACCTTGTATTTATCAGATATTTTTACAATACATCCTAATGAAAGACCCTTATCAATAGAAATATCATCAAAATACACAGGTTCAATTACATCATCATTAAAAATTTGATAACTACCTTCAAAATAATTATATAAATTGTTAGGTGTAGTATCAAACTTCTCAACACCAACAGTATTACAATTTTTATCAAACGAAACATAAATCTTACTCTTTCGACTAGGAACCACAACAACATTCGTAAGATATTTAGCATCTCTGTAATCAAGACCATATTGATTACAAGCACTTATCAACTTTTCCTCATCAACAACAATTCTCATTTAGTTAACACCTTCTACTTTTTTAAATTCTTTATTAATATCATTATTATTATCACTACTTGTATATAAACTTGTTATTACATCAATTGTAGCCTCCGTAGTTTTTTTATTATCTCTTAAAGATACAAAATAATCAACATAACAAGATAATTCCTTACTACCACCATGTTCTAAATAATAATTAATAAAACTATCCATATAAGAATCATATAAAGTTATACCATATTTCATAGGAATAGACATATCACCATTAAACTCATTAGCAAACAACATTGCTCTCCTAGGCCCAACAATATCTCTACCACGTTCCATTATTCTATATATTATTGAGTCAAACAGCATCTTCTTATGCTTATTCCATAATTCAATTTTCATAGCCTGAGATTCTAATTCATTGCCCTTTGGTAATTCAATATTCTCTGAATAAAATCTTTCTAATACTTCATTTAAATGTAACCCCTCTAATTCTTCATCAGTTATTTTCGACTTTGAAACAGACAAAGCCCCTTCAGACATTTCAACATAACCATTATTGTTTAAATGAAGATGAGCCAACCTAAACTCGGGCTGAAAATATAAAATGTTTCCATATTTTATATTTCCAAAATAATACTGTTCATTTATTGGAAGAGCATTTACAAAATTTTCAAATTGGAATAGATCGCTATTAAAAGCATTATGATTATCGTCAGTAATATTACTATAAGGAATCATACTATTAATTTTATAATCAGGATACTTAAGTTCATACCATACCGCAACTTTCTCAATTAAGTTACGTAATTCTGATATAGTCTGACCCTCGTATAATTCAACAAATTGTCCCTTCACAAAATTTTCATCAAACCAACATAAGTAATCATCAATATTTTTTTCTAATGACTTTTTTTCTTTTTTAAGCAATGACATATAACCTCTCCTTTTTAACTATAAAAATTATTCTAACACAAAAAGAGGTATTATTAAACCTCTTTATTTTACTTAGAAATAACTTCACAAATTAACTTACTTATTTCACTAGGATCTTCAATAGGCAATCCAGCTATCATTCTAGCTTCACTGTAAAGAATCTTTGTATATTTATCAAATTCATCTTTATCTTTTTTGTATAATGTTTTTAACTTTTTAGTAATTGGATGTTTCTCATTAATCTCAAGTACTGTTTGAGCCTTAATTCCCATATCATTTGGCATAGCATCAAATACTTTCTGCATCTCAATAGAAACATCTCCCTTTGTAGTTAAACAAACTGGATGAGATTTTAATTTATTACTGAATCTTACTTCACTTACTTCTTCAAGCTTTTCACACATATCTTTAAGTAAATCAGAATTATCTTCATTAGCTTTCTTAGTAGCTTCCTTTTCTTCTTCTGTTTCTAAATCAAGCCCCTCATCTGTAACATTTTTAAACTTTTTAGAATTATATTCTGCAATTGCAGTAACACAGAACTCATCAACATATTCAGTCAAATATAAAATATCGTATTCCTTATCTCTAACTTGTTCAACTTGAGGAAGTGAATTAATCTTTTCAACAGATGAACCAGAAGCATAATAAATTGAATCTTGTCCTTCCTTCATCTCAGAAACATATTCAGAAATAGAAATAAGTCTTTCATGTTTTGCAGAATAAAACATTACTAAGTCTTTTAACTTATCTTTATCAACTCCATAGTTATTATAAACACCATATTTTAATTGAACACCAAATGTTTTAAAAAATGAAATGTATGTCTCCCTATCTTCCTTCATCATCTTTTCAAGTTCTTTGCGAATCTTGCTTTCAATATTTTTAGCAATTAATTTAACAGCTTGAGATTCCTGTAAAATTTCACGTGAAATATTCAAAGACAAATCTTCAGAATCAACAATACCTTTAACAAAACTAAAATAATCAGGAAGTAGATCTCCACACTTTTCCATAATCATTACACCATTTGAATACAGAGCCAATCCTTTTTCATATTCCTGTGTATAATAATCATAAGGTGCATGTGATGGAATAAATAAAAGTGATTTGTATGAAATCATACCCTCAACAGAAGAATGAATTACTTTTAGTGGTTTATCATAATCACTAAACTTATCCATATAAAAATTATCATAATCTTCATCTTTAACATCACTCTTAGATTTTTTCCAAATAGGAACCATACTATTTAATGTTTCAACTTTTTTAGTATCCTTATATTCTTTTTTCTCCTCATCAACTAATTCATGATGAGTGCATTCCATTTTAATAGGAAATGCAATATAATCAGAATATTTCTTTACTAATTGTTTTAATTCATACTCATCTAAATATTTAGAAAATTCAAACTCTTCAGTATCATCTTTAATCTTAAGAACAATCTCAGTACCAATATCCTTCTTTTTACCTTCAGTAATAGTATAACCATCAACACCCTCAGACTCCCATACATAGGCATCATCACTATCAACGCTCTTTGATGTAACAGTAATCTTATCACTTACCATAAAAGCTGAATAAAAGCCAACACCAAATTGTCCAATTATATCAACTTTTTCATCCTTAGACATGTTCTCTTTAAAATTAAGAGAGCCACTTTTCGCAATAGTACCTAAATTAGATTCTAATTCTTCTTTAGTCATACCACAACCATTATCAGAAATTGTTAATGTACGGCTATCTTTATCAAAAGAAATATTAATCTCTAATTTATCCTTTTTAACCTTAATTTTTTTATCAGTTAAACTTCTATAATATAATTTATCTAAAGCATCACTAGAATTACTAATTAACTCTCTTAAGAAAATATCTTTATTTGTATAAATAGAATTAATCATTAAATCAAGCAATCTTTTAGACTCAGATTTAAATGCTTTTTTAGCCATAATATCATCTCCTTGTTTTTTGACTACAATTATTATATAGCACTTATCTTAGCAGTTGTCAAGCAAGAGTGCTAAAAATGTTCAAAAAGAAAAAAGCATTACTGCTTTTTATAAACGTATCCTAAATCATCCTCTAAATTTTGATAATCAAACTTTGTACCCAGAATTAAATGTTCATACATTTTATTATCTTTATTCCATAAATCACTACATAAAATAATACCATTATCATTTAATAATCTATATGCATTATCTCTTACCATTATAAAATCATATTTATCACTAACCCATTCAAGTATATTAGATGCAACAATAATGTCATATTTTTTATCAATAAAAACAGGCTTGAAAAAATCAACATTATAAAAGCATCCATTATCAACAATAGCTTTTTCAAAATCAACTTTACTAACATCTATAAAATCTTTACCCATATTAAAAAGCTCAGAAATAGCATAATATTTACTCATCTTTTTCCAAAAACTTAATGCTCTTTTCTCAAGTCTAGAAGATGTCTTCACTTTATTTAATAATTCTTTTAGCCAAACATTGTCATCGCACAATAACTCATATGGATAGTATATCTTATCATATTTAATAGCCCATAATCTTAAATAATAATAGTATAAAGTAATATAATTTTTATCAAAATAATCTACACTTTTAGCATTAGCAGATCTAGATAAAAAAACCTGATCTGAACTAGACAAAACAGATAAAACATCATTACCATCAAAATTAACTTTAGAAAATAACTCTTGAAGCTTTTCATTAGTAGAAAAATAAATTCTCTTTTCATCATTTCCATAACAATTACACAATTCTTTTACATATGAAACATCATTTTTTACACTCATATTACTCTCCTTATATAATTATATGAATTATAACTTTTTTTTATATACAAAACCTAAATTATTATTTAAATCACTATATTCAAATATATCAGAAAAAATTGTCTTTTCATCAGGATGAACATAGTAATATGACTTACTTACTCTACTACAAAGAACTATTCCATTATCTGTCAATAACTTATTAATATTATTTTTTAATCTATTAATACATCTTACATCACCATCAGTCCATTCCAAAATATTTGAAAGAACAATAATATCATATTTTAATTTAAAAGTGTTCTTTCTAAATAAATCCACATTAATAAAATTAACTCTAGCATCAAGATTTGTGTTTATTGAAGATGTATCATAATTTAACATAGTGTTTTTATCTATGTAGAAAAGACTTGAAAATAAAACTTTTTTATCAAGCAAACTCCTCCAAAAAGTAAGTGCTGCTTTTTCTTCTTTAGAATTAACCTCAACTTTAGATAATAATTTTCCTATTGATTGATAATCATTTTTAATTAGTTCAGTGGGATATAAGTTATTCAGATATTTAATAGACCACATTCTATAAAAGTAATAATAATATGTAAGTTTATTTTTATCAAAAGTATCTATACTTCGCACACCCAATTGCTTAATTTTAAAATATTGATCTGAACTAGCTAGAACACAAAAAACATCTTTACCATTAAAATCTATCTCACTATATAATTCATCCAGTTTTTCATTAGTATTAAAATAAATCCTAGAATAATCATAAAAATAATAATTATCACAAATCTTTTTAGTAAAAAACAAATCTTTTCTAACACCCATACCAATCCCTCGACTTGCCTTCATATTATAAATAAAAAAGATAGATAAGTCAATTAAAAAGAATTGCCAAACTCAATAAGTCTATATTGTAGGTTGATTTATCATACATAATTTCATTAATTAGATACTGACATTTTTTCTCTTTATTTCAAATAACTTATGTCCTTATTCCTGCATATCAATACCCGGTACTATTATTCCAATCAAAGTAAATATGAGAATTTTCAGTTGTTTTTTTATTAATTATATAATACACTCCATAGTATAAATAATAAATCAAGCTTTATAAAAACTTTACTTTTTTATAAGTATTGAAAAAACAAATAGAAAAATATTTTTACTAGAAAAAAATTTATAAAATTGTTATAATATAAAGCGTAAATAGCGAATCAATATTGATTACTTAATTTTAAGGAGCTGAAATGTTTAAAATAGATGATTATTTAGTATATGGTAAAGATGTATGTCAAGTTAAAGAAATAAAAAAATATCATGATGAAGAATATTATTTACTAATTCCAGTAAAAGATAAAAGTCTAAAAATAAATATTCCTGTAAAAAATGATAAAATAAGAAAGTTAATATCTAAGGAAGAAATTGATAAACTAATTAATAATATACCAACAATAGAAATATTAGATATTAATGATAAATTTATTGAATCGGAATATAAAAAATTATTACTACAAGGAAATCATGAAGATTTAATTAAAATTATTAAAACCACATATTTAAAAAATAAGGAAAGACTTGATAATAAGAAGAAAACTACAGATAGAGATAACAATTATTTTAATAAAGCAGAAGAAATTCTATATACTGAATTTAGTATTGTATTAAATATGTCATATGAAGATACTAAAAATTATATAATTAATCAAGTCGAAAAAATAATAACATCAAAATAGATGTTATTTTTTTAAAAAAAGATAAACACATGACATGTTTATCTAACTTTTATATGAGCTTCTCTTAACTGCATTTCTTCAACATCACCAGGTGCTCCCATAAGTTGATCTGCTCCACTTGCTGCAAGTGGGAAAGCTACAGTTTCACGAATTGATTCTTGATCAAGTAGCATCATTAATATTCTATCAATTCCAGGTGCCATTCCAGCATGAGGTGGAGCACCATATTTAAATGCTTCATAAAGAGCTTTAAATCTTTTTTGAATTTCACTCTCTGGATATCCAGCAATTTCAAATGCTTTTTTCATAATTTCTATATCATGGTTACGAACTGCTCCACTTGCCATTTCAATACCATTACATACAAAATCAAATTGATATGCAAGTACTTCCTCCGGCTTTTTATTTAATAACGAATCCATACCTCCTTGTGGCATACTGAATGGGTTATGTGTGAAAATATATTTTTCTTCTTCTTCACTCCACTCATACATTGGAAAATCTTTTACAATACAGAAATTAAATTCATCTTTATCAAGTAAATCTAATCTTCTACCTAATTCATCTCTAATTTCACCTGCATATTTATAAGCATTGTTTCTATCAGCAATAAAGAAGATTACACAACCTGGCTTTAATTTCGCAACTTTAATTAAATCCTCTCGCTCATCATCACTTAAAAACTTATCAATTGGACCAACAAACTTCATGTCATCATCAACTTTAAAATATCCAATACCAGCGCTCATTCCAATACTCTTGGCATAATCTCCTAAATCATTAAACCATGAGTTTGATTTATCTGCGATATCAGGAACAACTATACCCTTAACAGTAACGCCTCTAAAAGGACGGAATGTAGTTTCTTCAAATACCTCTGTTAAATCAACTAATTCTAAAGGGTTTCTAAGATCAGGTTTATCTGTACCAAACCTCTCCATTGATTCTTTAAATGAAAGTCTTGTAAATGGTGTAACCTTTTTACCTTCACCAAACTTTTTAAATGTCTCAGTAAATATTTTTTCACCAATCTTTAAAATATCTTCTTCTTCAGCAAAAGCCATTTCTAAATCTAATTGGTAAAATTCTCCATAAAGTCTATCACTTCTTGCATCTTCATCTCTAAAACAAGGTGCTATTTGGAAATACTTATCAAATCCTGAACACATCAACAATTGCTTAAATTGTTGTGGTGCTTGTGGAAGAGCATAAAACTTACCATGAAATTTCCTACTTGGTACAATAAAGTCTCTTGCTCCTTCTGGAGAAGACGCAGTTAAAATAGGAGTTTGAATTTCTAAGTAATCTTCCTCTTTCATAAGCTTTCTTAAAAAATCAATTACTTCTACTCTAAATAAAATGCTTTTCTTCACTTTAGGATTTCTTAAATCCAAATATCTATATTTAAGTCTAACATCCTCTGATACCTCATGAGAAGTCATTACTTCAAATGGAAGAACATTATTAGCTTTTCCTAATACTTCTAATTCACTTACAAGTAACTCAATAGTACCTGTAGAAATTCTACTATTATAATCTTCTTCATTTCTCTTTCTAATAATACCTTTAATAGTAATACTAGATTCTCTTGTTATTCCATCAAAAATAGAATCATCATTTGATACAACCTGAACCACTCCAGTCATATCACGTAAATCTAAGAAAATTACCCCACCATGGTCTCTTATATTTTCAACAAAACCAGCAACTCGCACTTCTTGATCCACTAATTTTTCAGTTAATTCTGAACACTTATGTGTTCTATATTTATTTGCCATTATCCTTTCTCCTCTCTAATTCTTTACTAATAATTTCTCTAGATAAATTTGGATTTGCTTGTCTATTAGACTTTTTCATAGTTTGTCCAACAAAGAAGTTAACTGCGGACATATTACCATCCTCAACATATTGTCTAACTACTTCTGGATTTTCATCCATGATTCCAGTAATTAACTCAAGCAATTTATCTTCATCATTTATTTGAGATAAGCCCTCTTTTTTAACTAATTCTACTGGATCTATTTTCTTATCAATCGCTTCATAAAGCAATTTTTTTGCAGCATCCATACTAAGTTTATTTTCACCAACTAATTTTATTACTTCAGAAAGCATTTTAGGAGTAATAAATAATTCATTAATACTTATTTCTAACTTATTTAATGTAGATAGTATCGCAGTAGTTACAAAGTTAACTGCAAGTGTTGTATCAACTCCATTACTTAATACTTCTTCAAAATAATCTGAAATATCTCTTTGTTTTGATAAAACACCAGCATCATATTCACTCATATTATATTTATCTATATATTTTAAATATCTATCACCTTTTAATTCTGGTAAATTATTTTTTAATTCATCTAATAATTCTTTAGTTACTGGAGTTGATGGAATATTAGGTTCAATAAAATACTTATAATCAACTGCATCAACTTTTTCTCTCATTGAATAAGTTTTTCCATCTTCCGCAATTCTTCTTGTTTCTTGAACTACTTTTCCACCACTTTCAAGTACTTCAGTTTGTCTTTTGATTTCATACTCTATCGCAGCACGTACATTATTAAATGCATTAATGTTTTTCATCTCAACTTTAGTACCTAATTCTGTATCAGTATCCTTCATAAGTGATATATTAACATCACATCTCATTTGACCATAATTACTCTTAGCTTCACTTACTCCTAAGAATAAGAATAAATCTCTTAAATCCTCTAAGTATGCTACAGCTTCATCAGCAGACTCTATACAAGGATTAGTAACTATCTCAAGTAAAGGTACACCACTACGATTATAATCAATTAATGAATACTTTGGATAATGTTCAAGAGATGCAGTATCTTCTTCTAGATGCACATCATGTAAAGTAACTCTTTTTACTTTTCTATTTACAAGTACATCTAAATAACCATTTACTCCAACAGGTTTAGTATTTTGAGTTATTTGATATCCTTTAGGTAAATCTGCATAATAGTAATTTTTTCTATCAAAAATAATTTCATCAGGTAAATCACAGTGTAATGCCATTGATGTAAATAAAGCTTTCTTAACAGCTTCCTTGTTTGCTACTGGAAGTATTCCAGGTAAACCTAAATCAACAGTCGCAACATTAATGTTATGTGCTTCGGTAAACTCATTTGGTGCAGGTGAAAAGTTCTTTGACTTTGTCTCTAATTCACAATGAACTTCAAGTCCGATAACAACTTTATACATCAGCTTCACCTACTTTACTATATATATCTTTAAGTCCTGTAACATTCTCAATTTTCTGAGCCATTGCAAGAACTTCAGCATCTTCCTTAACTCTTCCTGTTAAGTTTATTCCAACAGGCATATCATTTATCATTGTATATGGAAGTGTAATTGAAGGAAATCCTCCAAAGTTACCTATAGCTAAATGATTTTCAAGAATTAGATATCTGTCAGATAATTTTTCTGAAGTTGATTCAAACTTTTCCGCAGGTCCTCCACTACATGGAGCAAGCATTCCATCATATTCCTTAAATAATTCATTCATTTTATCAACAATCATTCTTCTAACTCTTTGTGCATTCAAGAATAACTTTTCTTGATTTTCTTTTTGAAGAATATAAGATCCAAGTACAAATCTTCTTTTAATCAATTCAGAGAATCCTTTAGTACGTGCATCAAACATAATCTCTTCAACTGAATTTCCATCTCCTCTTGGACCAAATGGAATACCAGTTAAATTTGAATTATTACTTGTTGCTTCTGCACAACTAATACACATATATGTAGGATAAATTGCTTCTAGAAGTTTTTTATCAAAAGATATTTCTTCTATAATAAATCCTTCATCTTTTAATTTATCAATTGTATTATGAAAATCATCAATAGTTTTCTTTAATACTTCATCATTTGTATCTTTATAAGTATCTTTTCCACATATTTCTTTTATATAGAATAATTTCTTACCTTTAACATCAATCTTATCAAGTTCTTCTTCATAGCATTTTCTATCATCATTAATAGTAACCATATCATTAATATCTTTTCCCTTTAAGATATCAGTAACTATTGCACAATCTCTTACATTTCTTGTGAACAGTCCAACATGATCAAGACTTGATGCAAAAGCAAATAATCCATATCTTGAAATTCTACCATATGTAGGTTTAAATCCAACTACTCCTCCATGAGAAGCTGGCTTACGAACAGAGTCTCCTGTATCAGATCCAATTGAAAATGGAACAATACCAAGTGCAACTGAGGAAGCGCTCCCTGCAGAAGAACCACCTATCATACATTCTTTATTCCATGGATTTCTAACTACACCTGTATGAGCTGTTGTACCAGTTCCTCCCATAGCAAGTTCATCTAAAGTTGTTTTACCAACTAATACTGCTCCAGCTTTCTTTAACTTTTTATAAACAGTCGCATCATATACAGGAACATAATCTTTTAAAATATTAGATGATGCTGTAGTAAGTATTCCCATAGTAGAAAAATTATCTTTTAATGCATATGGAATTCCATTTAATTTTGAATCTCTATCTTTATATTTACATTTATCAATAATAGTTACAAAAGAGTTATATTCATCTTGAAAATCATGAGCAAGTTTATTAGCTTTATCAAATAACTCTTCAGGTGTTGTTTTTCCACTATCTAACTCTTCTCTTAATTCAACAATACTTTTTCCTCTATACATCTTCATTCACCACCTTAGGTACTTTAACTTGATCATTAACCTGATGTGTTGTATTTTCCAATACTTCAGATACAGTTAAATAATCACCAACTTCATCTTCTCTTAAACTAACATCTTCATTAGGGAAAGGAAAAGTCATAGGACTAACTTTATCTATATCAGGTATTTGTCCAATTAAATCCATTTGTTTTAAAATTGTTTCAAATTCATCTTGTAATGTTTTATACTCTTCTTCATTCATATCAAACATTAACTTATTTGCATAATCCTTTAATTTTTCAATCTCAATCATAAATCCTCCTTAAATAAAAAAACACTAGTCTTTATCTCCTACTATATAGTAAGGGACGAAGACTAGTGTTTCCGCGGTACCACCCTTTTTATTATAAGAATAATCTTATAATCACTTTCGGTTCTAATAAACCTAAGCATATATAACGGTATGCATCCGACTTATTCTACTAAATTTCTTTAAGTACTCAGAAGTGTTCTTTCAATATAACCATTTATTAGTTTTCACCAACCACTAACTCTCTATATAATAAATTATATTTACTTTTCTTCTTCATCGATTTCGAAAATATTATATTATAATTAATAATTTTTGTCAATTGTATCTTATAGCATTTAAAAATTGGTAATACTATACTACCAATTTTTATCTTGCAACCCCACCATTAGCAACTTTATCATCTTTTATAAGAGTTTCATTTGCAGAATACTCAGATGCATATATTTTTAAAATACCTATTGCAAACTGTTCCGCATTAAATTTTCTAAAATTAGCTTCGTATTGACTAGGATTAAATTCTCCAATAAATTCAAGAGCTCGTATTTCACTTTCCAAATCATAATAACTTAAAGCAAAAGCTAACTCATCTGCAAACCCTATTGGATCTTCACCACCAAGGTTACTAGAAACACTATTAACATCAATATTTAATTCATCTTTATTATTTAAAAGATATTTTGCAGAAGAAAATTGATGATTTTCAAGTGCAACAGCAAGTGGAGTCCCCCACCTTCCACTAGGTAAAGGATATCCTCCATCATGTAATGCTAAACAATATTTTATTTTTTCAGCAGCATTTTTTCTATCAACATCATAATCATATTCACTAAATGCTTCAGTTAACTCTGCATAAGCTCTATATGCTTTTTTTCTCATTTGCATTTGAGCAGTATCAATTGTATTCATTATATATTTCCCCCCTTCAATTAACAGCGTCATTATACCACATATTGCAAAAAAAGTCAATCATGTGTTCAATCATGTGTTCAATCATGTGTTCAATAAAATCATGTGTTCAATAAAATCATGTGTTCAATAAAATCATCATGTGTTCAATAAAACAAGTATTATCTCTTTTTCGTATAATAATATCCTCTATTAATATTATGATAATCAAAATTATTAAATAGGATTCTTCTTTCAGTATCCCAAGGCCCTTCTTCCATAATATTACTTGCTATTACAATACCATCATGTTTTAATAATTTATCCAAGTTTTTAGAATAAATTCTAAACGATTTAGCACTAGTAATATACTCCGATAAATTAGAAACAAATATAATGTCATATTTTTCACTCATATTAACAGGATTAGTAATATCCATAGGAGTGTAATTTATGCATTTTGAACTTATAATTCCATTTAGTTTATGAACATCATAAATACGCTGATATAGAGGAAGTGAACTATTTCCAAAAAAGAATAAAGATTGAAGTTCATAATCATGTTCATAATAATTTATTAACTTTTTCCAATAATTATACGCATTCTCCTCCTTTGAATCACTTGGTTTAACCTTAGAAAGCACATTATTAATGTAACTAATACTAATCATTGGATATAAATCACCTAAATATTTAATAGACCATAAACGTAAATAGTAATAATATATACTTATAATATTTATATCAAATAAATCTACTTGTCTACATCCACGATTATAAAAATATAAAGCCTGATCACCTGAACCTACAATTGAGAAAACATCTTTATCTTTAAAGTCAAAACAAGAAAACAAATCAGTAAAATTCTCATTTGAAGAGTAATATAAACTACTATAACAATCCATTTTATTATAATTTTGATTAATAGTATTTAAGAAATCTATATTATAATCTAACATAAAATCACCAACAAATTATCTTTATTAAAAATCTTTATAAAACAAAAATATTATCGTCTTTTTATGAATGCGTATCCTGGAGTAACACTACAATTAGCACTTTTCTTAAAAGAAGGAAATTTACAATATTCAAAGTCTTTTTCAAAAATATTTTTCTGATGGTTAGTAGCCATATTAGAGCATAAAACAACACCACCATCATTTAATAAACTGTAAAGATTATCTCTATACTCCTCAATAGCAACATTCCATCTACGTATCCACTCATAAATATTTGACGTAACTATAATATCATACTTGTTTTTAATATTAACATAATCAGAAATATCAACATTATAAAAAGTTGATTTATCGGAGTCTATAGCTTTTTTTATTACAGATAATTCACCTGCAGAAACCTCCAAATATTTGCCATCATAAACAAACATTCTTTCCAACATTTTGTTATCAAACTCATCCAAAACTGCTCGCCAATAATCAAAAGCGATTTTTTCCGCGCCATCCCTTATTTGTACCATCTGTAAAAGATCTTTAAGAAATTTTTTATGAAAAGGAATTTTTGGATAAAATCTATTAAAATATTTAATAGTCCATAACCGTAAATAATAGTAGTATAGAGTTATTTTATTTATATCAAATAAATCAATATGTTTTGCTCCAAAGGCATATGCCAAAAAAGCTTGATCTCCAGACGCAGCAACACTTAATACTTTCTTATCAGAAAAATCAACATTTGAATATAATTGTCTTAAATGCTCATTAGTTTGTGAGTAAACTTTTCTATAATTCTCTTGAGCATACCCTTCAACTAAAAGCTTTGTAGCATCAAAATCGAAACTCAAATAATCACACCCCTTAAACAATTTATCAAACAAACATACATCTCATAATTGGGCTATATTATATCATAAAAAGAAAAAAAATCAACACATGTTGATTTTTTCTAAATATAAATACTATTCATGAGGTTCCGTTACAGCAGGAACTGTAGATTCCTCAACAGGTGCAGTTGTTGGTTCTGTAGTAGGTTCTGTTGGAACAGTAGGTTCAGGAACTGTTGTTTCAGGAACCGTTGAATCAGGAACCGTTGAATCAGGAACTGTTGTATCAGATGTTGTAGTATCAGGAACAGAATCAGTACTAGTAGTAGGCGGCTCTGTTGGATCACAAGTAGGTTCAGGCCAATAAACACCAGGCTCTCTAACTACATGAGCTTTGCTAAGTCCATGATCTGCAACAATTTTATCAACTTGTGCAGGAAATATTCTATTATAATTACTATCATAGTAAGTACGATTACCATCCGTATCAATAATAGTATAATATGCAACTTTTCCTTCACTTACAGAAACAATAGCATCATATTCGCTTTTAGAACTATTTTTTAAATTCTGACTATAATCATCTTGCCAGCCTTTTTCCTTATTATATGTATAATTTCCATAAAAGTCAGTAGCTGATTTAGCATCGTCACTAAACCATTCATCACCACTTTTACCCTCAGTACTTGTATAACTACCATTACCATCCAAGATACATTTAGTACCATCTTTAAAGTTAAATGTTTTACCTAAACTTGTAATAAACTTTTCATTCAATTCATTGCCAGAGTTATCAAAATAATACTTCTTACCATCTGTATATACAGTATAGTAAGCAACCTTACTATCATCTACAACAATTTTTTCCACTTTAGTATTATTAGAAGTAGTATATGTATACCTCTTAACATTTCCACTTGTCTCAACTTCTTTCCAATCACTATCCTTAGTACCCTTAGCATCTTGGAAATCCATTAGTTTCTTATCATCACTAGACAACTTTTTATATACAGCAGAACCTCCATTAACTTTTGAAATCCTAACATTAATCTGATATATCTTATCTTCATTCTCAGCAAGCTCTGCTTTCTTCTTTGTTACAGAACCATCAATACCATAATAATTATCATAAATAATATCAGCTTTCTGCCCTGTGCCCTTATCAGCATTTTCATACTCATTGTTAAAATTAGTTATATCAGTTTGAATTTGCCTATTTCTCTCCATCACACGTTCTCTTAATGTTTGTAATTCACTAAGTTCTCTTTCCCATGCAAGTCTAGAAACTTGGAAATTAACATTTTGGATTGGATCAATTGCAGAAGAATATTCGCAGGTAAGTTCTCCAGCAGCTACATTATATATAGGTTTTCCACCTAAAACATTAGTTGTAGATAAACCGCGTCCTTCCTTCATATTACTGAACAAAACTCCATTTTTAGTCGAACAATATTGCATCATTTTCTTCGTTTCATCTGAAACCAAAGTCTCTACTTCATCACTATTTAGAATTGATTCTAAAGGTGTAGAATATTTAATATCACTTAATTCCATACTACTCCTCCACACTAACTACTGCATCTGCATTATCTTTATTATTATTTTTTTCTTCTTTATTTTTCTTATCAATTAAAACTCCTGCACCAACACCAGCAATTCCTAAAGCACCTGCAGCAGCAATGGCAGCATAAACACCACCAGAGCCATTCTTATTAGCATCTCCATTAGCTGATGGCCTAATCAAACTTGTCTCAACAATATCAGTTAACTCTGAATTGTCAACATCACTAATAATACTAGCTAAAGAATACTCATTTCCGCCTTTCTTATCAATTAACATTGCTAAAGTAAGTCTATCCTTATTAATTGTACAATCTGGATTATAAACATCAAAACCATATTTTTTTTCAATGGCATTCTTTATATCAAATTTCTTTAGTATTAATGATTCCAACTGTCCTGCATAACTTTCCAAAACATTCTGATCAACCATATTAATACCATATTTACTGCTTAATGTATTAATAATACTGTAATCATCTTTTCCACTATAATCATCTATTGTTAATACCAAAGATAACTTATTATCATCAATCATTCCGTCATCATTAAATACATCTACACCATATAGATTTTTAATATCTTCTCTTATTCCAGGATTTGAAATATAAGCTTTTTCTAAAGTATCAGACAATTCATCAACTAGAACCTTAGATGTTTGTACATCACCATTAATTATTGCCTCAATTTCCTTTTTGTTATATCCAACATCTTCTAATTTATTAACAAAAGAATTTCTCTCATCATCGGTCATATTACTAATAAAACTTTGCTCAACCACATGATTGCCTAATGCGTAGTCATTATTAACATAAGCACTGTCACTTCCAACAGAAGAAACCACACCAACTGCTCCAGAAGAAACAGCTCCGCCTACAGCTGCTACTGTTGGATTTGTTAAACCACCATATGCAGATGTTTGAAAATCATCTACATCAATATCACTACTTGATACTCCATATTCTCCATTACTTGTAACCTTTAAGGAACTGGCATCCCTAACTAGATCATCAGATCCTTTTGAAGAACTAGGAGTAATATTTGAACCAGCAGACTCACCAACAACACCTGATTGGAAACCGCTACTAGATCCACTTGAACCAGAATAATTGCTTCCTGAATCAGAATAGCCACTAGAGTAGCCACCAGTACCCCCACCTGATGCAACTCCACTTGAAGAAGCAGCACTGCTCGGCGCATCAACAGAACCATTAGTATCTACACTGCGCTGCTGAACAAGCTCACCAACTGCATTCATAATCTGAACATATTTTGCATCTGCACTAGAAATCTCTCTTGTTACACTACCGCTATCTTCAAGCATAGGTAAAGCACCCTTTAAAAAATTCCCATGTTCACTAGACACCTTAGAAAGAGAATCATGCAAGTCACCAATTACATTTAAAATATTAACATTATTAGGATTTTCATTTTTTAACATATCTTGATAAGTACTTTCTGCAGCATCAAAATCAAAATTTGAATAATCCGTATTTTCCACAAAAATCACATCCTATTGTACAGTATAACTTTATTTTAACAACTGACATAAAGTATGTCAAATTATTTTACATCAAAAAGGCAATTGAATAATACTCAACTTTTATCAATGTTTCTTAAAGAAACTACACTAAATATAGCAAATAAAAATACAAAAAAAGAAAGTACTAACCAAGATCTACATAAATGTATTTTTGTATAACTAAAAAATGATTCTGCTTCATGTACTAAAGTCGGTATATCCTTTTGAAGTCTTAAATCTAGTTTATTAAGATTTGCTATTGTCCCATAGCCCTCCATAGACCAGCGACATGTTGCCAAAACAGATATTTTTTGAGAGAATCCCTCAAGTTTAAATACTAAACCGGAAAAAAGAATCTGTGGCATCAAAAGTATTGGAGCGACCGTCATTGCTCTATCACTATTTTTAAATATTGATGAAACAAATATGCCAAGTGATGCAGCAGAAAACATTGTTAAAAATGTTGTAACATAATATCCAATAAATGGATGAAATAATA
The DNA here is from genome assembly GCA_902764545.1 of uncultured Erysipelotrichaceae bacterium. Classification (GTDB taxonomy): domain Bacteria; phylum Bacillota_I; class Bacilli_A; order RF39; family UBA660; genus UBA3789. Next base: position 86,482 of record CACWWC010000002.1, read on the forward strand.
AACCTTTTTCAGGTAGACCAATAAATATAACAAACGTTATTAATAATAAAAATGTTTGAATAACAGATAAAAGCGCCAATACAATCATTTTTGAAAGCACATAAGATGTAAGTCTAAGCCCTGTCATATACTCCCGCTTTAATATAACTCTTTCTTTACAAACCTCCTGAATACTATTTAAAATCCCAATCCAAAAAGCCGAACACGAAAGAGCAAAAAGAATTGACTTAGTCATTTCATATTGACTAAAGGCATTATTATCAGCAACTATACTTATCAAAAAAGCCAATAATGGAGCTTGTATAAGTAAAATAAGTAGTCTTTGTCTGTCATTAATCAATAATTTTGTATAACGCTCACACAAAACAAAAGTTTGCTTAATAAATGATTCCTTACTCTTTTTTTGATTTTTCTTTTTAATAGCTGTATCTTGAAATTGTAAAGGTGTAACATATTTACTTTCGGCATATTTTTTCTTCCACATATTAAAATCATTAGCAAGCATATTATAAACATCAACCAAATTATCAACACCAAAAAAATCAAGTGCATCATTATAACTACCACAATAACATAAATTCCCCCCTGGCCCTAAGAAGATAATTTTATCACATAAATGTAAATTCAAAGTATTATGAGTTACCAATATAATTGTCTTACCATTACTAGCAAGAACTTTCATAGTTTTCATCAGGTTTCTTTCAGTTCCAGGATCAAGCCCAGAAGTAGGTTCATCCAAGAAGAACAAATTAGGGTCGCTTAATAATTCTACTGCGATGCTTGCACGTTTCTTTTGTCCACCAGAAAGACTATATATAAAAGTATCCTCTCTCCCAGTAAGTTCAACCATATCAATGACTTCTTTAATTCGTTTATGCCTCTCTTCTTTACTAGTATCCCTAGGCATTCTAAGTTTAGCAGCATACTCTAACATATTAAATAACTTCAAATTATCATAAACAATATCTTGTTGTGGAACATACCCAATCATATTTTTAAGTATTTCATAATTAGAATATAAATCATCACCATTAACAATTACTTTTCCAGAAGTGGCTTTATCATAACCACTTATACAATTCATAAAAGTAGTTTTTCCAGCCCCAGATCCTCCAATAATTGCTACAAACTCACCTGGTTTAATAGAAAGAGATACATGATTTGATATATTTTTTTTACCATTTTTCGTCTTTACTGTTTTAACGATATTCCTAGCATCTAAACCAACACCTTTTTTATATGTAATGTATGAAATAAAAGTCTTACTAAAAATAATTTTAGAATTAGTAATTACAATTACATCTTTTTCCTTTAACTTTCTACTTTTACATATTTCTCCATTTACACTTAAACCATTAGTACTGTCATTATCAACAACATAATAATCATTTCCATCTTTTTCAATATATGCATGAATGGTAGATACACTTACATGATCAAGTACAATATCATTTCCCCTATCACGACCAATTGAAATCTTATTTTTGCCATCAACACTTAAACTTTTCCACTCATCTAAAGCATCGCTTGAAGAAAAGATAATTGAAACACCATCATCCCTAGGATTATCCAAGTCATCAATCCTAATTACATCACCATCTTTTAGCATCTTCTTATCAATTAATTCTCCGTTTACAAGCGTCCCATTACTTTCATTAGTATTAACAACAAAAACTTCACTATTAACAATTAAGAAATATCCATGGCGCCTAGATAACAATTTATTATCAATAACAATATCATTTTTTATATCACCAACAACTTCCTCACGTCCAAAAAAAATCTTATCTTTGTTAAACTTTTTTAAATCCATTTGAATTTGTTTTTTTTGTCCATCAAAAATAGTAATCTTTGCAGAATCACCACTATAATCATGTACTTTATTATTAAAAATCTGCGTTTTATTATAATCCATTATGCATCACCTCTAACTATTTGGAAAAACCTTTACTTCCTTAGAATATACCATTTTATTATTTTTACTAATTTTAATCTCAGTAGTACCACTATTTATTGCATACAGTCTATTATTTTTATATTCAATAATATTTTCATCATTTATCTCTATATCATATTTACTATTGTTAAATTTAAATTCACAGGAATCACCTTCAACAAGAGAACTACACTCATCCTTTATACTAAATCTAGTTGTGAAAAACAAAATAGAAATAATTATTATAAAAGATAATATCATTAATCCAACTATCCAAGGAATCTTATTATATCTTTTTACTTCAAACACTTGGATAGTAGTATTATCTTTTGTTTTATTTTCTTGTGCCAATCTCATTAATCTGTCAACAATATCTCTTGCACAACTTCCTGTTCTCATAACATCTTGAATATCAGCATTACTAACAAAATCTGTAAGTCCATCTGTACAAAGTAAATATCTGTCTCCAACCTTATATTCAAATGTATTTATAGTCGGCTCTAAAGATAATTCGTCACTATCAACACCAAGATACTGCATTAATCTAGGCTTAGACTTTTCTAATACGTTAAGCTTTTTACTAATATTTTCATCCGTGTGATCAACAGAAATCATTTTTAGATTTCCATCTCTTAATAAATATATTCTACTATCGCCTAAATTACATACATTGATATCATTATCATTAAAGTTAATCAAACATAAAGTAGTTGCCATATTCTTAATTCCATCATAGTTAACAATCTTATCATTAGCTTTAATAATATATGACATATTATCTACCACATCATGAGCACCTTTATATTCTTTTAATGTTTTAGCAGCAAGAAAAGAAGCCTTTTCTCCACTAGCTTCTCCCCCCACACCATCAAAGATTGCAAAAGATTCATGATCATGACTTGTAAAACTAATATTTAAAACAGATGATATATCATTAGTATTTTCACTAACATAATTTCCATCAAAGAAATAATTATCTTCATTATTATCTCTAAATTTACCCTTTTTATAATCACATGCTCCAACAATTCTATATTTCATATAAACCTCCAAATATTAACATCCCTCCGTTTTAAATAAGTTAAGCAGATGATCAACATCATTTTGATCAACTACTTTATCACCTGTATAATCATGTTTATAAACTATAGTTGACCCTTCCTTTATCATTTCTACTAAAGTTGCCGCATCATTTGCATCAATTCTGCCATTTCCATCTAAATCTTTAACAATTCCTACTCTATTAACGTAGAAAGTTTTTGAGTCTGAGAATGATGTTCCAGGAATAGATGCCGTCACAGTTGCACTTGTCTGCCTGTAATAACTACCTTTAAAAGTTACATTACCATTAGAATCAACATTCGCAACTGAAGAATTACTACTTGACCACACAACACGGCTTCTTAAACTATCAGCATCACTTGCATTTGAAGGAGTAAATCCAACTCTTAATGATTTTGTTGCTCCATTATCTGCACATTTAGATACATAAGTAATATACATACTTTTTGCATAAACTGGAGCTGGAGCTGGAGTTGAAACTGGTGTTGGTGCTGGAGTTGCTGGTGCCTTAGGTGAAGGCGACGGAGAAGATACTGCAGTTTTAGTATTCTTATCTTTTGTGTCCTTAGATGCGTTTTTTTCAGAAGAAGAATGACTACTCACTTCCTCACTACTATCTTTAGAATTTTTCTCTTCTTCCCTCTTTTCTTCTTCCTTTTTTCCCTTACTAATTAAAACCTCAATAACAGTACCTTTACCAACCTTTGTTCCATCTTTAGTCATTTGGGAAATAACAATATCTTTAGAAACAGTATCACTATATTCTTCAACAAAAGACACACCTAATTTAACATTTTCTAACTCATTTTTCGCCTTGTCCTTACTTAAACCAACAACATTAGGAACCAAAACCTTTTCAGTAGATAATCCAACAGTAATCTTAATAACTGACCACTTTTTTATTTTTTTATTCTTTAAGTTTTGTCTAATGACCTTACCAATACTATCTTCATTTTCAACAGTAATATATTTAATCTTATTCTTTAACTTAGCCTTATCAAGCAATCTAACTGCAGTTGAACTATTTTTCCCAATTACATAAGGAATTTCAACATAATTATTATTGTAATATAATAAACCAAAAGTAAGTGACAACACCAAAAAGATAATAGGAATAATAAACAAAGCCATCTTCTTTATTTTTCTAAAACTAACTTTGTTCTTCTTAATTTTATTATTATCAGTTTTTAATGTATTTTGACTAACTTCCTTTTCCGGAAAAGGAATCTCTCTCAAATCCTCATCAAGCAAACTCTCTAAATCGTCAATTAACTCATTAATATTTGTATACCTATCTTTAGGATCATATTCTAACATTTTAAGTATTACTTTACTTTCTTTCTCAGATGCATTAACAGGCTTTACTATTCTTTCCCCATCACACCTTCTAATTAAAGCTTCCTCTCTATCATCCAATCTTATTCTGTTAGGATATTCCGGAAAGAATGGCAGTCTATTATAATTAAAATATTTATAAAGAACAATTCCAAGAGAATAGACATCAACACTTCTATTATATCTATTTCCTTTATATACTTCAGGAGCAATATAATTAAATGTCCCTTTTTGCGAAAGACCAGTAGTAGTTTTTTCTAAATTTCTAGCAATTCCAAAATCACCTAATTTATACTGCCCAAATTCATTAACAAAAATATTGTCAGGTTTAATATCTCTATGAATAATTTTAACAGTTTCACAATCCCTTAAAGCATGACTTATATCAATTCCTAACTTAATAATATCCCTATTAGTAATTTTCTTTCCCTTATAATATTTCTCTAAACTTTCTAAAAGTTCCATTCTAATATTTATTTCTCCACCTAAGCCATCTTTATTTTTAATAATTTCGTAATCTTCAATAACTACAATATTAGAACTTCCCTTTAATCTCTGCATTAATTTAATTTCAGATATACACTTTTCTAAAACTTCATTTACTTCTTCGATTATTTCATCTTGAGAAAGACCCTCAGCAACTAAATTATCAACATCTTGTTTGCTCTTCTTTATAACTATATTTTTTATAGCAGATATATCATTACCTTTATTTTTAGTAGGACGAGCCTTATAAACTTTTCCATAACTTCCTTCACCAATTAAACCAATAGACTCCCACCTATTCTGAAAGAAAAACACCTTATCTGCCTTCTTTGAAACCATCGTTTACACTTCCTTACTTTTTATTTGCCTACAATTATTTCAACTAACATTCCCCTATTAATAATGCTGCCAGAATCAACCATCTGCTCTACCACTTTATCTTTTAAATCTGAATCCCCTGTACCATAGTTTATTATTGCAGATAGTCCTACATCTTCAAGTTTCCTAACAGCAGCATCTCGATTCAAACCACACACATCAGGAACAGCAACTTTCTCAGAAGATATACCAACAGTTATAGTAACATTACTATCTTTATCAATCTTTTTACCAATATTACTCTGATGGAGAACTTTACCAACTAAATCTTGGTCAGTAACCTTATATTTTATTTTATAATTTAACTCATTATTTTTTATTTCAAGAACTGCAGCAGAACCACTTTTTCCAACCAAATTATCTACTTCTATTAAATTATTATTTTTAAAGACAAAAACTATCACAACTATTAAAATAATTACTAACAAAGCAATACCAAAAATAATAAAGAATTTACCCTTTTTGCTATTGTTATTTGATATATTAAAATCAGCATCAGAAGAATTATTCAAAACATTTCTATCTTCAATAATAGTAGTCTTATTAAAATCTTCAATATTTTCTTTATTAACTTTGTTATTTTTTATTATTGTAGTTTTATTTAAATCAATTACCTCATTGTCAATTTTATTATCAACAATTCTATTATCTTTTTTTATGATAACTGTTTTATCTAAATCAACTTTCAGAGTATTTTGACTATCTTTTATATCACTTATTACATGAGTCTTTTCAAAACTCTCAATCTTCTTTTTGGTTTTAGAATCATATAAAGATAAGTCACAATCACTAAAATTAACCGTTTTATAAAAATTATCAATATATTCCTCATTAGAAAAAACAACTTTTTCTGATAAAATATTTCTACGTAACCTATCAACATCATGTTTAATTTCTAACAAATCACTATTTTTCAAAATAACTTTATTAATTATATCAACAATATTAGAATCTAAATTACAATGGCTTAATATCTCAGCAAAACCTTTAATACTATATTCACCATCATATCTCCCATTATTAAACAATTTATATAAAAATATTCCAAGTTCACAACGCAAATCATTTGAAACATTTTCATTATGATTAGTTAAATCAATTTTATAATTACCAAATCTATTAACAAAAACATTATCAAAATCAATATAAAACTTATCTATACCTACTTTTTCAGCATCATAAACAGCTGATATAACATTACTAAAAAGCATTAATAATTCTTTATTAGTTATATCTTTTTCAAATAAGTATTTAACTAAACAAAGAGATTCTTCGAATAAAATATTAATACATATATTATTTTTATCAGATATTATCTCATAGTCTTCAATAGAGATAAAATTAGTAGAATTTTTCATTCTCTGCATATCTTTGATCTTATCTTCATACTTAACAAGTAACCTTTTTTCATTTATAATTATCTGTTTTACAAGATAAAAAGAATCAAATACTTCATTAGATTTCTTTACTTTATACAAATACATGTTCTTATCATTATAAATTAATTCATTAAATATATATTTATTATTAAAAAAAGTTATTTTTGTACTCATATTACCATCCCATTTTACATAATAATTTTATCATTAATAAATATTTAATTCAATAAAAAAGATACATCCAAAGACGTACCTTAATAATCTATTTATTTAAATTTTTAGAATATATTTTAAACTGTTTAATCTTATCATCATCATAAGTAAATTTTATACAATCTCCATCAATCCAATCACTATAACTTTCACCCTTAGTTAAAACAAATCTTTCTAAAGCTTTATACATTGAATCGATGAATTCCAAATCATATATTTCACCATCTTGTGCACTACATATTGCTTGTCCTATATCCTTAGCTTCATCTACTAACCTAAATTTCTTGACTTTTTCAGTTTTATCCACAACAGATATATTACCTGGAACAACATTAGTCACATAATCATTATATGTTATAGTTGCATTAACCGCATCACTATCTGTATCCTTTGATTTATCATTCCAAGATACTTGAAAATCAACAACATTTTCTACATCTATATCTAAAAGAGTACAAACAGAACTCTCTAATAATTTTTTTCCTAAATTAGACAAAGCATGAGAACAACTAGATATAGACTTCTTTGTTCTTGCATCAGAATAATCACTAAGATCATCACTATAATTTAATGCAGATAGGCTTTGATTAAGATCAGAATCTTGAGAAGATAAAACATCTTCAATAGTAATATTATTAGTAATAATATTATTTACCTCATCTTCCTTACCACATCCAGAAAGCAAAACAATTCCTGTAGCTAAAACACTCACTAAAACAGAACTAGCTTTAAATTTCTTCACATTATTCACTCCCTTCTTTTAAAAGTAATTGATATTATAACATTAAAAAGCTTAAAAAAACAATACAAAATTTTATTTATGCCTTTTCCCATCCATATCATAAAATCTTCTTTTTTGTAAAAGAGAATACTTTATTGAAGGAGTAATTCCAATTAATTCATTTAAATCACAATCAATTAATTCTTTTAAATTATTTATATTATTATCTCTTATAACTTTTAATTCATCAGGAGTAAATATTTCTAATTTAATAAACATCTCCATATTAAACCTAACATTTAAAGAAGTCATCATTTCTTCTTCCTTTTCTGATATAGAATTATCAATATCTAATAGCAATGAAGAAATATCAGAGTAATTTATAATACACTCTCTCATCTTTTTCAATGTTTCTAAATCAATATTATTAAAATCAAACATAAAAATCACTCCAATAAAAATAATAACTAATACACTTTATAAAATCAAGATTATTTTATATAATGTAATAAAAGAAGGTAATAAAATGAACTTAAATTTTGATTTTTCAAATATTAAATTTGACTATAATTCAACAGTAATTATAACATACTTATTAATTAGTATAGGCGCTTGGTTACTAAATATATTAACTAGAGGAAAATCGAATAAATTACTATTTGAGAGTTATAGATCATCACCACTAAACCCCATGACATATATTAGAATGTTTACTCATGCTATTGGACATAGAGATTGGGACCACTTGGTTGGTAATTTTTTATATATATTACTAATAGGTCCAATGATAGAAGAAAAATATGGTAGTATAAATTTAACAGTAATGTTTTTAATAACATCACTAGTGATAGCTTTATTCAATATTATTTTTAACAATTATTCAATACTAGGAGCATCAGGTAATGTATACATGCTGATAGTATTAAGTTCATTCTCCAACATACAAGAAGGAAAAATACCAATAACAGTAGTATTAATATGTATATTCTATGTTATAGGAGAATTTAAAAAAACCATAACTGAAAGAAAATCAAAGGTATATCACGATGGTCATTTAATTGGTGCTTTATGTGGACTATTATTTGGAATATTCTTTCTAACACATACAAAAATCTTTTAAAAAATATGGAAATCCATATTTTTTTTATTAATTATTAAAAATAGATTTATTATTCATACTCATTCTTTTTGATAACTGCAATCCCTCTTCAAAAGGTATCTTTTTAATACCATAATTATCATCTTCTTTTGATAGATAAAATAAATCTTTATTAGTTTCATCATAAATAAAGGTGCCAAAATTATAATTATCATCCATCCCAGTAGAACTACTAAATACACAAAAAACTCCATTTAATAACCATTTAACAAAAAATAATACATCTGTAAAATACTTTAATTCATTATCTTTAATTAAACCATCAATACCATTAATAAAACTATTAAAAGAATTCAAATCCAATAATTTTAAAAAATCTTCTCTATCTTTATATTTATATCCAAAAGACTCATCAATCATATCTAAATCATCTTGATAAGTAAAATTCCACGACTCAAGACAACTAAACCCCGTTGTTTTAATTCCTATTTTTGCTCTTGATAAATCCCCATAAGTAGCATCAAGACGCCACAGTAAATCATCATCATCTTTATATTCCACAAAACTATGAGGACCAGAGTGTAATGAAACATTTGCAGTAGTTAATTCATTAACCAATCTAAGTAAAACATATTTAGAATAAGAATGACAAATAACTAAAAAATCATCTACATTAGTAATATCAATCTTTTTATCAATAATATTATTAAATAACTTTTTATTAAAACTTTCTACAAAATAATATCTTGCATCAAAAGAAAATAGCTCACACGTTCTTAAATAAATATATCTAACTTTTTCAAAATTATTATAATGCTTATTCTTTAATTCATTATCTAATATATTTAATAAATTCATACAATCTTCTCCAAAATTTGTTAATTATAATAACATATTTAATATAATAATACAATTTAGAATTACTTACTTTTATCTAGTATAAAATAATTAAATATGATAAAATATCTAATAAAGGAAGTGATTTTAATGAAAAAGACAATACTTACTGGGCTTCGTCCAACCGGTAACTTACATTTTGGACATTATTTTGGAGCAGGTAGAACGTGGTATAAAATCCAAAATGAGTATGACTTTTATCTTGAAATTGCTGATGTACAAGCCCTAACAGATAATTTTAATAATCCAGAAAAAGTAAGAACAAATGTATACGAAATAACAAAAGATTTATTATCTATTGGACTAGATCCAAAAAATGTACATTTCTTTATACAGTCAGAAATACCAGAAATTGCAGAATTAACAGTTTTTTATTCAAACTTAGTAACAGTATCTAGACTACAAAGAAATCCAACAGTAAAAACAGAAATATCTCAAAAGAAAGAACTATTTGGTAATAACGGGGAATCAATTACTTATGGCTTTTTAGGATATCCAGTATCACAAGCAGCAGATATTACATGTTTCAAGGGGGAATGTGTACCGGTTGGAGATGACCAGCTACCACTTATAGAACAATGTAGAGAAATAGTTAGAAAATTTAATAGTATCTATGGTGAAATATTAAAAGTACCAGAACCTCTTCTATCTACAACCCCAAGAATTAAAGGATTAGATGGAAATGAGAAAATGGGTAAAAGCTTAGGAAACGCAATTTATCTAGCAGATAGTGAAGAGACAATAAATAAAAAAATAATGGGAGCATTAACTGATACAAATAAAATAAAAAAAGATGACCCAGCAAATCCAGAAGTATGTATGGTATATTACTATCATAAATTAGTTAATAATGAAAAAAACATAAATAAAATATGCAGTGAATGTAAAGAAGGACAAAGAGGATGTGTACAATGTAAAAAAGAACTTATAGAAGCAATGAATACATTCTTAAAACCAATTAGAGAAAAAAGAAAATATTATGACGATAATCCAGAAGAAGTAGATAAAATATTAAAAGAAGGAACAGAAAAAGCAAGAGAAAAAGCAAAAGAAACAATTAAAGAAGTTAAAAAAGCAATGAAGATAGATTACTACAAATAATCTATCTTTTTCTTAAAACAAAAATTAATAATATAAATCCAATAAAAAAAATCAAACATTCAATCCTACTAAAAATAAATTCCAAATAATTTAAAAAACTATATCCAAAAGAAAATAAATTAGTATAAATAATTATAAAAGTTAACCCAAGTACCATTAAAAAAATACTAAGTAAATATAAAAATATCATCATACTAAATTATACTAAAAAAAAAGACAATTATGTCTATGTCTTTTAATTATCCAACCCTAAAAGCTGGAAAACCACCGGTAGAACTATAAAGTATAACTGCTGTACAAACTGCCCTCAACATTTTAATCAACCATCTTCTTGTTATCTAGTCTTCTACACTTTGAATATTTATACTATGTGCCATATTAACAAAATCAGCTTGCCTACAAGCTAGATTATCAACTGGTTGTTGATATATTCTTGCCCATCTAGCTGATAATTTTGATGCAAAAATCATCACTTCTTTTTGAAGCTCATATGCATTATCAACATAATCAAGACCACTTGGTAATCTTTTAAACAAGGTTACTGATTTATCAGTTGTATTATTATACATCATGCTTAGGTTACTGATTTATCAGTTGTATTATTATACATCATGCTTAGGTTAATGACATTTATCTCTCCTTTTTATCAAAACTAACACCATGAACTTTTTATGAAAGTTCATGGTGTATTCTTATTTCTTTATTTTCAAATGACTAAATTATAAATTGTAAAATAGAAAGTCATAAATATTTTAAAGTTAAAAAGTCATAACTTTAAGGTGTTTATGACTCTTTTTGTTATACTTTTATTATCTCATAATAAGAGGAGTTGATATAAGTATGAGAAAAGATATTACATTAGAAAAAATTATGTTAGGAGGAGAAAAAGTGAACATAAGTGAAACCGCTAGACAATACGGATGTTGTTGGAGAACAATAGATAGAAGATTACATCCAGAAAAATATAAAACAGAAATGAAGAAAAGAATTTATGGTTCTAAGCTGGATCAATTTAAAACTATTATTGATGAAAAATTAGAAGATAATAGTATTCCATCTACTGGTATTTATTTTCTTTTAAAGAATAAATATGGATATACAGGTAAATATGGAATAGTAAATAAATATGTTTCTTCTAAAAAACAAGAAATTATTTCCAATTTAACAATTAGATTTGAAACAATAAAAGGATATCAATCTCAAGTAGATTGGAAAGAAAAGATGAAATTATATGACACAAAAGGTAATGAATATATTATAAGTATAT
>CACWWC010000003.1 GCA_902764545.1 uncultured Erysipelotrichaceae bacterium
CATATGCTAGAATAGATACAGAGGAAACACCAGGATACTTTACACAGCAACAAGAATAAAAGAGAAAAGGTTCTTTGTCAAATAGTGTTGGTGAACAATGAATTTGATAAATGAATTGTTTATAGAGAGTGATTTTTTAATCACTCTTTTATAATACCTTTAATTAGAAAAATTCTAGCTATAAAATGATCATATCTTCTATAACCAAAAGCAATTCTTTTTAGACACTTAATTAAATTATTTGTTCCTTCAATAATTCCATTGTTTATATCATATTTGAATGAATTTTCTATATATTTTAAGTTTTCTTTATATAAATTTAAAGCTTGTTTCATTTTATTTGAAACATCTTTGTTTGGATGTAATACTATTGATTTAAATTTGTAAAAATCTTTGCTTTTTAAAGAATGAATTAGTCCTTGATAACATTCGTAAGTGGCTTTTAAAAATTTATCAGTATTAATAATGAATTGAACTATTTCTTTTTGAGATATTTCTTTATGAAAATGTTTTGAATATCTTTTTTCTTCTGATAAATCATCTTCATTTTTAACTATTAATTTCCAATAATCTTTTAACTTATTATAATTAGTATTAGATTTATAACAGAGCTTAACTTTGGTTGTGTTTAAAGCATTATATGCTTGAATAACGATATGAAACCTATCAATTGAAATATTTTCATTTTTAAATAATCTTTTAGCTAAAAAGATATAACCAGAATAAAAATCGGTAGATATATGTTTGACTTTATCCCGTTCAGTTTTAGAATATCTTCTAAAGTATTTGTCTAAATCAATAGATTTCCTAGAATCTTGAATATCAAACAAGTTACCAGTATCATTATCAGTAATAATAAAAGCCATTTTTCCTTTGGTATCCTTAGTAGCTTTAAACTCATCCCAATTCATAGATTTAGGAAGTGATGCATGTCTTAAAACGGTATGAGAAGATATTTCAGTTAATTTTCTATCAATTTTAGAAACAGATATGTCTAATCTCTCAGAAATGTCCTTCTCACTTTGTTTCATCATAAGTTCTAGATTTATTTGAAGTTCAGTATTATTAGAAATATTTTTATTTCTATTAATTAAAGTAGTTTCCGCAATAAAAGTTTTATTACAGTTTCTACAGAGAAATCTTTGTTTATGAAGTATTAATAAAGAAAAGCAATTAGAAATCTTAGGGATTTTAATTTTACAATTTTTTCTATATCCCCATTTTATGATGTCACTATGGGATTCATTAACACAGCCACAATAGGGACAAAACTCGGGATTGTAAGTTAGAAAACCTTCAATAATCTTATATTTTTTATTTTTGATTATTCTTTCTTCAATATTAGGTAAAATAAAAATATTTTTATCTTAAATGTTTAGTAAATTTAATATATAATCATTCATAGACATAGGTTTATTCCTTTCAATGTTTTATTGACTAATTACATTGTATCAAACCTATGTCTTTTTAATAAATAAAATAGTGTAGTGAATTTACACTCACCAACACTATCTATAATACAACCAAAAAAAATATAACTTTAATAGTTATATTTTTTTTGATATAATTAATTAGGTGATTTTATGGAAGAATTATTTAAAAAATTAAAATTAAAACCAAAAAATATAGAACTTTATAAAACAGCATTTTCTCATAGCTCTTATGTCAATGAACACAAAGTAAAAAATAATTATGAGAGATTAGAATTTTTAGGTGACGCCGTACTGGACTTGGTAGTTGCAGATTATTTATATACACACTACAAAGAAACAGAAGGTGAAATGACCAAAGTTAGAGCAAACTATGTTTGTGAGAATGCAAATTATGAGTATGCATCAAGCTTAAATCTACAAAATTATATATTGGTTGGACATGGTGAGTCAAAAGAAGGAGAACCAGTTAAAAAAGCTATAGTAGCAGATATTTTTGAATCATTAATAGGAGCGATATATATTGATCAAGGCTACGCCACTGTAAGAAATATTATCCTAAAAGTTATCGTTCCATATATAGAAAATCCAGAAATAACTTTTTTCAGTGATTATAAAAGTAGTCTACAAGAGTTTGTCCAAACCGAACAAAAAAGCATAGAGTATGTTATTACTAATGAAGAAGGCCCAGCTCATAATAAAACGTTTACAATGGATGTAATAATTGACAACATTGTATATGGAACTGGAATTGGTTCATCAAAAAAAGAAGCTGAACAAGAAGCAGCTAAATATGCCCTAAAAAAACTAGCAATTAAAAAATAACATTCTCTATCTTCATTTTAACCCTATATGCAGCATAAAACCGGAAGACAAAACACAGAATAATAAATGAAAACAAATATTTTAGTTTATTATAGGGAGAAATGATATATGAAAGACGCATTATTAATTATAGATATGCAAAAAGTATACTTACCAAATAAGCAATGGGCTTGCGAAAATATAGTAAATACCATAAATAATATAGAGAAGAAGATAAAAGGATTTGACAAAAGGCATATTTTTTTCTCAAAATTTATCGCAAGTAAAAATCCAATTGGAACATGGGAAGACTACAATAAAGAATACTCCAATATTAATTCAAATGATTATTTAAATGATTATGTAGATGAATTAAAAAAATATATAAATAGTAATAATTCATATATTAAAAATACTTATTCAAGCTTAAAAAATAATGGCCTATATAAAAAATTAAAAGAATATGATAGAATTTACGTTACGGGAGTAGTTGCAGAATGTTGTGTTTTATCAACAATATTTGAATTAATAGATATAGGAAAAAAGGTCATTTACTGCAAAAGTTGCATATCTGGTATAGACAGTATAAAAGAACAGAGTGTACTAAATATACTAGAAGAATTATCACCAATACATGTAGAATTTGAATATTAATTTTTTTTAGATTGTTGAAAGAATTGTATAATTGAAAGTATGATACGATATGTTAAAAGAGAAAAAAAGAATGGTAATCATGAATTGGCCGTGCCATATGAGCAGTTATCTAAAGAAGAGCAAGAAAAAGATTATAATTATATATAAAAAAAGTAAAATCATTCTATGAATCTAACTGATTTAGATAATAGGATGATTTTTTAATGCTTAATTATATATCATTTAGCATATTATTTAATGAGGTGATAATAATTCAAACATATATTGTAAAAGCTGGAGATACTCTATATGGAATAAGCAATCAATTTGGGGTATCAGTAACAGAACTAGCAAGTATCAATAATGTAAATGCCCAATCACTACAAATAGGACAAGTTTTGAATATTCCTACAAAAAGTGGTACTAATCCTAATAATATGTTTATGTACACTGTCAAAAAAGGAGATACTCTATATTCTATAGCAAAAAAATATAATACAACAACATCAAAAATAATTGATCTTAATAACTTAAAAAGTGCCACATTACAGGTAGGGCAAGTTTTGAGAATACCTGAAATGTATACACCAGCAGAAGAAATGTATCTTCCTCAATACAGTAATTATATAGTCAAAAAAGGAGATACCCTATATTCTATTGCAGCTAATAATAATATTGATGTAGATACGCTAAAAAAAGACAACGCCTTGACCAGTAATATAGTAAATGTTGGCCAACAACTAAAGATAAGAACTACTAGTGAGGTCATAGAGGATGAATGTTTTGGACCGGACTATACACCGCCAAGTACTACTCAAAATACAACAATATATACAGTTAAAAAAGGTGATAATTTATATAATATTGCCAGTCAGTATAATACTAGTGTATCAGCTATAATAAATTTAAATAATTTAACATCATCTAATCTTTATATAGGTCAACAACTAAAAATACCAACAACGTCATCTGGAGGAAGCACAATCATTTATACTGTAAAAAAAGGTGATAATCTTTATGATATATCAAAAAAATATAACACAACAGTTGATAGTATAAAAAAGAAAAATAACCTTAATTCAAATTTATTGTCTATTGGACAACAATTAAAGATATAAAGGAGGCATATGAACACATATAATGTAAATGACAATGATTTTCTAAATTCTAGTCTATATAAAGAATTTATAAATAAAAACCCATCAAATGGTTATTTAAGAATTCGCGCATATTCTGCTAATGAAGCTCTACCTGTACAAGGACTTAAAGTGATAATTTCAACAGAATTTAATGGAAATAATATTATTTTTTTTGAAGGAGAAACCAATAACTCTGGCTTAATAGATAGAATCTCTCTACCTGCACCCAAAAGTATTACAAATAATTTAGATGTTCCTGATAAAACAACGTATGAGATATTAGCAACATATCCAGAAGAAAACTTAAATACAGTATATTCAGTAAATATGTATGAAGGAATATGCGTAGTTCAAAATATTAATGTAGCTCCTAAGACATTAGAAGCAGGTGTTTTTAGATGGCAATAAGATACCCTGTTGTACCAAATAACATAACTGTTCATCTTGGAGCACCTGATCAAGCAGCAAGAGATATTACTATTCCTTTTACTGAATATATATCAAATGTTGCATCATCAGAGATATATCCAACATGGCCAAGGAATGCACTAATTGCCAACATATATACAATCATTTCCTTTGCAATGAATAGAATATATAATGAATGGTATAGATCAAAAGGATATAATTTTGATATAACATCAAGCCCAATTTATGATCAAGCTTATACAGAAAACAGATCAGTGTATGAAAATATTGAAAATATAGTAGAAGAGATATTTAATAATTATGTTGTCAAAGGCACTCAAGTACAACCATATTTCACAAGATATTGTGATGGGAGAATAACTACATGTGATGGACTCTCCCAATGGGGTAGTGTTAGTCTAGCAAATCAAGGAAAAACTCCACTAGAAATATTAAGATATTATTACGGAAGTGATATATCTATTAAAGAAGATGCCCCCGTAGGAGATAATACACAAGGTTATCCAGGATATGAAATAGGCTTAGGTAGTGCAGGAAATCAAGTACTTGCAATACAAAGAGATTTAAGAAGAATAAGAAAAAACTATCCCGCAATACCAGACATAGAAAATACATTAGGTATATATGATGAAGAAACAGTTAATGCAGTAAAAAAATTTCAAGAAATATTTGATTTGCCAAAAACAGGAATAGTTAATAAAGCAACATGGTACAAAATAAAATACGTATATACAAGCGTAAAAAAATTATCTGATTTATATTCAGAAGGCCTAACAGAAGATGAAGTTACGTTTCTATATACAGATCAATTAAAATATGGTGATACAGGCATAGAAGTCGAATATGTCCACTATTATTTAGATGCATTAGCTTTCCTAGATAAAGATATACCAAGATTACCCACAAATTCAATATATAATAACAACACCATTACAATGGTTAAAGCATTTCAACAAAAATATAATTTGCCAGTTACAGGAATTTTCACATATAGTGACTGGCAAGTCTTAAAAAATGCTTATAACAAAATTTTAAACTCAATTCCTGATGAATATAAAGAATATACTAATGACTTCTATCCGGATTATTTCCTAACAAGAGGAATGAGTGGACAAGATGTAAGACGTCTCCAAAGATTTTTACTGGCAATATGTAAGTATGATAAATCCATACCTGGTGTTAGAGTAAATGGAGTATTTGATGAGCTAACCGAAAAATCCATAAAAAAAATACAAAGTGATTACAATTTTGATATAAATGGTATTGTGGGGCCCCTTTTATGGAGAAAATTAGTAGAACTTTCAAAAAGAAAATAGTATATACTATTTTTTCTTTTCGAATAAAAAAATGATATAACACACAACAAGAAGAAACAAAGGTAATAGATAAACACTATTTATTTGTAAATTTATACAGAATTATAGTAAAAAAGAAAGTTGTAAAGATATAAAATTAATGATAAAATTTGTAGTAGGAGATGGTAATATAATGTTTTTTGATCAATTAAAAAGTTGTGAGCTAGTTAGAAAAAATGGAAAATATTCTTTAGGAAGAGAAGATTTTGATCATTTATTTGGCATAAATGATGTAATGGCATTAACTCCAAATCAAGAAAATATAGCCAAACTGGCCGATTTAACATATTTATTGGGTTTATTAGATATAAATATAAAATCATTTACAGCAGTAGCAGCAGGTTTTTTAGCAACATATAGTAGTAATGATGATTATAAAAAAAATTATAATGGGGAAAACTACACATCTACTTTTCTAATTAGTAGTAATGAAGAAGATATAAAAAAAGAAATTGTTAAAGAATGTAGGAAGAAAATCAAGTCAAATGCATTAAATATTAATAATGAAATTTTTTATAGAATAATTGAATTAATAGAAGATGGATTTTCATTATCAAATGTAGTATTCTACACAAACCTGTTTATTGATACTTATGGCTATGTAAATATAAAGGATAAACACACTAAGGCATTAGCTGAATTTGATAGGGTTAATCAACAAAACTGCAATGATAATCACTACATTTTATGTAAAATTATTTTTAATGAAGAAAAATTGGCAAATGAGTTAAATGAAATAAAAGATTTGACTAATGATAAAGAAATATCTGAACGTATTCATGAGTTCGCTAAAAATAATAATCTATCTAGGTATGATGAAATAATGTATTCAAAAAGAATGCTTAGTGGTATAAAACTATATAGAAAGATTCTTCATAAATTTATATTACCAGGTTATCTCACTTATAGAGGAAGGGATAGAGATAATAATATTATTCCTCAAGATAGTATGATTTTAAATGATTCTAATCGTATTAAATCTTTAATAGATTTATTGAATAATAATGGCAATAGTTATGAAGTCTTAAAAAGTATAACTTTAATTTTAAATATGTGTTCAACAGATTATACTGCTGATATGGCATATAGCTATCTAACTGGAATTTCAAGTTTTACAGAAGCAAAAGATAATAGTGAGATACAAACGTTATTAGATAATACAATACCTAAAACAGAAAACAATATTCAAGATAAAGAAAATACCAGAAAATTATTTCACTAAAGAAATCATAGTTAGGGGGGAATGTAATGTCACTAAAGGGTATAGAAATCAACTATGACATGATTGATAAGATTTATGAAGCCAATGGAAAACATAAAATAAGAAGATGGGCTAAAAATAATAAAGCTGAATGGATTATACCAACTGTATTTATTACATCATTTACTGTGAAAGCACTATCAGAAGAAATTACAATAGATGAAGCCATACAAAAAAGTATCCATTATTTAGCATTATGGACGGGAATATGTATTCCAACCGATATTGTATACTACCAACTTGAAAGAATGGAAAAAGGTAAACCATTGAAGGATGCAGCATATGACCAAATAGTAAATCTGGCACAACTATTGAGAAAATGTAATGTAAGGACAACACCAGAGTTCTTAATGCAATCAAAGGTTTATCATAAGAAATATAAACTTGAAATGGAAAAGGCTCCGGGTGTCATTAGAGAAAGATACATAGAAATACTATCATATGACTTAAATGGTAATGAGAATACAACCTCTATCAAAGAAACACATCAAATAGGAACAAGAACATATGAATTATCAGTTGGTACTCCGTCAACTCAAGTTCTTGTAAAAAGATACAAAAAAGTTGTTGTTTAAAGATTGAATATTTAATCAATCTTTTTTTAGGGCTTTATTTTCTAATAAAAATTTGTTATAATGATACTGCTGTTTGTTCGTTATATATAAGTAATAAATATATGAAAGGAGATTATATGAGTAAAATTAAAGTATTTGCTTTAGGCGGATTAAATGAAAACGGTAAGAATATGTACGTTGTAAAAGTTAATAATGATATTTTTGTATTAGATGCCGGCTTAAAGTATGACAATGATATAAATTTAGGAATAGACTATATTATTCCTAATATAGACTATTTAGTAAAAAATAGAAAAAATATAAAAGGTATTTTTCTAACACACGGACATGAAAGTAATATGGGAGCGATACCGGATATTCTAGAAATAATCCCTGAAGTCCCTGTATATGGAACAAAATTAACACTAGATTTGGTAAAAAAAGACATTTCTAAAAAAATAATTGATAAAGTTAAATTAATAGAAATAAAACCACATCAAAAAATAGATTTTGGAAAAAACTCAATCTTTCCAATAAGCGTTACACACTCAATTCCTGATGCAGTATGTTATGTGTTATATACACCTGATGGTGCGATAGTATATACCGGTGACTTTGTCTTTGATTCAACCATGATGGGATCATATAAAACTGATATAGGAAAATTGGCATACGTTGGAAAACAAGGAGTGTTATGCCTGTTATGTGAGTCATTTTATGCTGATAAGGTCGGGCATACAAGTCCAAATAATAGAGTAAGTGACTTTATAAGAGAAGTAATTAATAAATCAAAAGAAAGAATTATCGCAACCGTCTTCCCAGCGCATTACTACAGAATGCAAGAGATATTTAATGAGGTATCAAAAACTCATAGAAAAATAGTTATAATGGGAAAACAACTACAAGAAATTATTTATAGTGGTATTGATGATGGATATTTAAGCTTAGATAAAGATAAGATTGGAACCTTGGCAGATTTAGAAAGCAAAAATACTATTGTATTAATTTCAGATGAAAAAGAAAAACCTTTTGGAAATTTAGAAAGAATTATTAAGGGCTTTGATAAATATATAAGTATAAAAGATACCGATACAATTTTTATTACTGAACCATCATATCCAGGAATTGAAAAAAGATTGGCAGTAATTATGGATGAAATAGCTATGTTAGGTGCAGATGCAATTTGCTTATCAAGTAAAAAACACCTATTACATCATGCATCTAGAGAAGATCTTATGCTTATGATAAATTTGATGAATCCAAAATACTATTTTCCAGTTAAAGGAGAATATAGAAATCAATATAACAACGGAGAAATTGCAGAGGAATTAGGCATACCAAAAGAAAATATTATTTTAAAGCTAAATGGTGATGTTTTTGAAATGGTAAATGGAGAAAATACGAATACAACAGAACATATTGATGTTGATGAAGTATTAATAGATGGAAATAGTCAAGGAGACATCGGAAACTTAGTATTAAAAGATAGAGAAATGCTTGGAGAAAATGGAATAGTTATAATAAGCTGTACATTAGATAAAGAAACAAAAGAAGTACTTGGGGGACCAGAAATTTTAACAAGAGGTTTTATCTATGTAAAAGAAAGCCAAGATTTATTAGAAGAAACAAAAAAAATATCACGTGAAGTAATAGAATCAAACATTGAAGTAAATACCAAAAGAGTAGATTATTCAAAAATAAAAAATGAAGTACGTGAAGTACTAGGAAAATTCTTCTATCAACAAACAGAATCAAAACCTATGATTATTACTGTAATACAAGAAGTATAATAAAAAAGTATATTGCCTTTTATAAGGCATATATGTCTTCGTAGCTCAGCAGGATAGAGCACTGCCCTCCTAAGGCAGGTGTCAGGCGTTCGAATCGCCTCGGGGACACCATATATAAACAAAAGATATGTAAAATTTACATATCTTTTATTATTAAATATAAAATGGTATAATTATATAGAGTAGAGGTGATTTGTATAAAAACAGAAAAAAATATTTTCACTGCATTTATTCTTAATTTATCATTTTCAGTCTTTGAATTTTTTGGAGGACTATTTACCAATAGTATTGCAATATTATCAGACTCCATTCATGATTTAGGTGATGCAATTAGTATAGGTTTATCATACTTTTTAGAAAAAAGAAGTAAAAAGAAACCTAATTACAAGTATACTTATGGATATATTAGATATTCTGTTATGGGGAGTCTTATCACAACAATGATATTATTAATAGGTTCAGCTTTCGTAATATATGAATCAGTCAAAAGAATTATTAACCCGGTAGTAATTAATCACGATGGTATGCTTTTATTTGCAATTTTTGGTGTGATAGTAAATTTAATTGCCGCAAATAAAACAAAAGAAGGAACTTCTCTCAATCAAAAAGCAGTTAATTTACATATGTTAGAAGATGTTTTTGGTTGGATCATTGTATTAATTGGTTCATTGCTTATAAAGTTTACTGAAATAACTTATGTTGATCCTATATTATCTATTTTAGTTGCTCTTTTTATAATGTATAATGTTATCAAAAATTTAAAATCAATCGTTGATATCTTTCTTGAAAAAACTCCAGATGACATAGACATTAAAGAAATTAAAAAACATCTCCAAGAAGTTGAAGGAGTAATTGATATTCACCATATTCATGTAAGAAGCATAGATGGATTTAACAATTTCGCAACACTGCATGCTGTAATAGAAAAATATGATCAAACAATAAAAGTGGAACTAAAAAAAGAGCTAAGGGAACATAATATCATGCATTCAACCATTGAATTAGAACTTAAAGATGAGAAGTGTGCGGAAACCAAGTGCAAAATTGATAATGTTAAAACTGAATCGCATCACCACCACTAAATAGAATAAGTATATCTTATGATATACTTATTTTTTTATAGATTTAATCTTTTGTCTAGCTTCAGTTAAAGTATGGCTATTTAATCCAACACCATAATTTTTAAACAAATCCTCTATTTTAATGTTACCATTTAATGTGTCCATAAAATCATTTGATGCCTTATCAGTATCATCAAGAAACCTTTGAAATAATGCCTCCGCATATAAATAACCAAAACCATACGAATATGCTAAATTATCTTTATAATTGTAATATGCATTTTTTATTTTAGTATTAATAAGCCACGGACAATCTCTCTCCATTTCCTTAAGTATAGCCATAGGTAGAGAATTGTTCTTTTTTGCTGTATTATAAATTTTGTATATTTCTTTAAGTTGCTCAATCCTTTCAGTATAATGCCACACAATGCTATCTAACCTCGTATTTTCAATCTTTTTAGTCATATCATTTTGATATTTTAAGAAAAATTCAACAATATATGTTGCGACTTTTTCAGAATAAATTGAGAATATTTCACCATAATAAAACTTTTTATTCAAATCAATATTATTCTTAGAGATATGAAAATGAATAAACTCATGAACCAAAGAGACAACACTTGAAGTATTATTGATACTAGGAATTTCTACAACAGTAATAATTTTACCGGTCTTTTTATTAAGAGCAGTTAACTTTATTCCCGATAAAATTTCGTTATCATTAGAAAGAGTAACACATCCTAAAAACTCTTCTATCTCTTGAGTTATTTTATAATCATCACCGAGAATAGTATATATTGCAAGAGTAAAAGCCTCCATAACAGCATCTATCGGCAATTTGTTAAATTCATTCTGAAAATACGCATTAGGCCTAGATTTAATTGACAAGTCGATAAAAGAATCATAAATAAGTTTAGACTTACTTGATTTAAATTCACTAGGAGATAAAATTAATTCTTTCTTGTTAACCTGTTCCATAAATGATAATGCCAAATTTACTTCTGCCTTTTCAAATAAAGTACTCACAATAACCACCTCTAAAAAACAAAGCATATAATAACATAAATCTTCAAAAAAATCAATTTAAATCAACGAAATTAAATTACTATGTTATAATAAAAAAACAAAGAACTTGAAGAAGGTGGCGTAAAATGAACTTCTACAACGAACTTATAAACCTAACCGATGATGAGATAGAACAACTAGTTAGATACAAAATAGATATGTTGGAACCAACTTCCGAAGAAACTTTTATAGGTTATGATATAGACTATAATTTTAATAAAGCAGAATCAAAGGATGTCAATGGAACAACAGTATTTGATGTTAATATTAGATGTTTTTATCCAGGTTATATAAGCAAAGGGAAAAAAATAATCTTTGGTATGTTCTATGATAGAGAAGGAAATGTAAGTAATAATGGATGTTATTACTACATGGATACTGATGACTATATTGTAGATTTTTGTAAGTATATTAAGCAATTTTCGATAGAAAGTGAAGCAGAACTTTTTGAATATATACTAGATTTCTTGCGAGACCACTATGGATATATACCTGTGAACAGTAGAGAAGAAATGTTTCGTATGATAGTCAACAGTAAAGAAAAAAATGAAAAACCAATTAACGAACATGGAATATCGTGGTTCAAAGGGAGAGGGAACGCATTATGTACAGAATATTCTATAATGGCTCAAAATATTTTAAGTATATTTGACATAAGTAGTTATTTAGTAATTGGATCACTAAAAATTGGTGCTACAGAAAAAGAGTTACATGCCTACAATATTATTTCTACAAACAATAATGTATTATTAATAGATTTTTCAAATTATGTTAAAGTATTTGATCATGATTTTAATAAACTTGCAGTCTCACCGTTTATAGGTGAACTAGATGATATAGAATTAGATGAGGATTTTGTAGATAATTATATATTAAATCAAAAACCAATGATCTTTGAAAATTATGATTATTATATAATAAATAATACATTAGTAAGAATATCACTTGAAGATAAGAGAACATATTGCTGTGATGGTATTATAAATATGAAACAATATAACGAAAAAAATATAAGTGATTGTAAAATATGTGTAAAAACGAATAATATAAACTAAAAATAACACATTTGAATGATACAATTAAATAAAATACAGTAGAAATGAGGGATAATAATGTTTAATTTAAAAGGAAGAGTAGCAGTTATAACTGGAGCATCATCTGGTTTAGGTAAACAAATGGCAAAAGGATTTGCTGAGCAAGGTGCTGATTTAGTTATTTTAGCTAGAAGAATAGAAAGATTAGAAGAATTAAAAACTGAATTGGAGGCAAAAGGTGTTAAAGTTTTACCTATAAAATGTGATGTGACTAATACTGAAGAGATTAATAGTGCTGCCAAAGAGGCAGAAGATACTTTTGGGAAAGTGGATATCTTAATTAATTGTGCTGGATCAGCTAAGAATGCTGGAGTATTAAATATGACAGATGAAGAATGGGATTTTACTATAGCAACTGATCAAACATCAGTATTTAAAATGACTCGTGCATTTGCTAATATCATGAAAAAAAATAACTACGGAAGAATTATTAATATAGCATCAATGTATGGACTAGTAGGAAACACTGCTCTAGATACAGTAGCATATCATTCATCAAAAGGAGGCGTAGTTAACTTCACCCGTGCAGTAGCAGCAGAGCTTGCCAAATATAATATTACATGTAATGCAATTTGCCCAGGATATTTTGATACAGAATTGACTCACGAAACATTAATATCAGATGAATTTACAGCATACATGAAAGCAACAGTACCACTAGGAAGATATGGAAATGAAGGCGAATTAAACTCAGGAGCAATATTCTTAGCAAGTGATGAAGCAAGTTATGTAACAGGAGTTATTTTGCCAATTGATGGTGGATATACTTGCGTATAATTTAAAAATATGAACTATAAAATATTAGAATCTAATAAAATAGCCATCTTTGGTTGGCCAGCAACAGGAAAAACCACACTTGGACAATTACTTTCTAGAAAGTTAGGAATAAAACTATATTCTCTAGATATAATTAGATGGAAGTACAGTGAAAATGGTATTAAAAATAATGAAAGATTTTTAAAAGACTATAAAAATATAATAAAAAAAGATAAATGGATTATAGAAGGTAATGCACTAGATTATATTGACTCTAGACTAGAAAAAGCAGACCTTCTAATCTTTTTTGAATCTAATATTGAAGAATGCATAAAAAATTATACAACAAGAGAAATAAAGGTAAAAAGAAAATTAGAGCAAAGAAAAAACTTTGATAATAAAAAGACAATAAAAAACATTCAAGATTGGATAGAAAATAGATATTCCAAAAAGATAGAAAAACTAAGACCCAAGCTAATAAACTATAAAGATAAATTAATTATTGTTCATAATTACAAAGAATTAGATAAATTAATAGAAAATTTTAATGAACATAAGGATGGCTAAGTATGAAAAAAATGTTTAAAGATAAAAAACTATATATATTTTTGTTAATAGTACTCCTGTTTTTTAAAACATTCAGTATTATGAATTATTCTGTAGATACATATTTGCTTTTAGCATCGCCTAAATTGAAGTATGTATATGAGTACTTATCAGCAGGCAGAATTTTTACCACAGCCTTTTTCTTTATTCAAGGTTTTTTTCATATTCCAAATATAGTAATGTATATTACTTCATATCTATTAGCAATCATTTTTTCAACACTTTCAATATATGAACTAAATAAGGTATTAGATAAATATATTTCAAATAAGTTCTTATCAGCCATAATATCAATTGCTATTATTATTAATCCATTTATTATAGAACTATGGCTTTTTATAGAATCAGGAATTATGATGTTTTCAATTTTTGCCTGTATTAAGGGGTTTAAAAACTTTGACAAATATTTAGAAACTAAAAATAAATCTTTAATTGGGAAGTCATTTTTATGGATGATTGCTGCATTGTTTTCATATCAGGGAACCATCGCATTATTTGCTTGTCTTTGTGCAATATCAATAATAAAAAATTCAAAAAGTAAGAAAAAATTTATAAAAAACAATATTTTGATGTTTATAATATATATAGTTCCAACGATTATTAACTATATATTTATAACTATGATAAGTAGGGAAAGGGTAGGTGCAAATCACAATCTAATTAAAGTCATTAAAATGATAATCATTTCTACTAAAGAACAATTAATTAATTGTTTTGGGTTACTTCCAAATGGTTTCTACCCAACAATGCTTTTAGTAACATTTGTTATCTTAATTTATTATACAATAAAGAATAAACGAAAAAGAAACTACATGTTATCATTAATTTATATTACGCTAGTTACATACTTGTTTACAATAGCGCCAGTAATTCCCCAAAATAGTGATAGCCTAATAATGTTTCCAAGAACATCATATGCCTTTGCTTCATTAATTCCACTGTTATTTATTATTAATAATAAGAATTTAAATATAAAGATAACATCAGCAGTATTGATAGTTCTTCTATCAGTTGAACTATATTCATTTACAAAAATTGAGATAAATAGATACATTGTTAATTATGAAGACAAACAAATTATTTATCAAATCGAAGATAAGGTTAAAAAGTATGAAGAAGAAACTGGCATCAATGTAGAATATTTATCTGTATATAACCAAGAAAACTCTCATATGTTTTACAATGATATAAATGATAATATTAATGTAAGTGCAAAAAATGAACAACCAAATTCTACTGCATTATATGTATATTATTCTAATAGAAAAGTAAAAGAAAAAGAACAAAATAATAATATATACAATCTATATTTTAAAAATAAACATTGGCAATATTTTAGTCTAGATCAAGTTGTAATAGTTGGCAATACAATACATTGGTATATATATTAGATACAAAAAAAGGATTCACTAAATATGAATCCTTTTAACATTCTCTTCCATTAATACAAATTGTAAGAGTATGAAAACTATTACCACGATACTCGTTATCAATAAAGTCATCATCTGTATCATATGTAAAAACGGTTAACTTTATAGGTGATACAACCTGATCAACTGAATAGCTACTTTGCAGCTTTATTGATGTAATTAAACTATTATCGTTAAATTCGTCTGACTCCATATGAGAATAAAAGCTTTTTCCGAAATTGTTATAATCATCATATAAATAATTCATTAAGTATTCCCACTTATCAAATGTATGATCAGGATTAAAAAAGTTATATGAAACATCCTCATTATTTTGCAAAGTAAACTTAATATTAAATCCCATTTTAATATTTGGATATTTAATCCACTCGTCATAAAATGATAAACCAAAAGCTTTACTGAGCTTAATATTATCATCATTCGATGGATAAATTTGAAAGATACCAATATCTTCTTCGACAACAGGAGTTATATTTATAGTATCTATTCTTTGTAAAGTGTTACCAGACAATTTATAAATACCAATAGGAGTATTATTTGAATCATTATAATCGTTAGTAACTTCTTCTTTCTTTTGAGGAGATTTTTTTATCTCTGATACTTTTTTACTTTGAATGCACCCGGCCATAAAAATTATAATCATTATTACAAAAATAAATTTTTTCATATATACCTCTAAAATAAATATAACAAAAAAATTAGAAATTTAAAATGTAATATTGATTATTTTTCATTTTCTAATTTTTTATAGTCAACTTTCCCAATCATTGTTTTGGGAAGACTTTCTCTAAAAACGAACTCTTTAGGAATCATATATTTAGCTAAATTCTTTTCCAAATATTCTTTAATCTCACTTCTAATTTTAAAACTATCATGAAAGTCGCTTTTTAATACTATATATGCTTTAGGAACTTGAACTTTATATGGGTGGGGGATTCCTACTACACAAGAATTTAATACATACTTATTTTTATTCAAGACTTCTTCAATATGTGATGGATAAACATTGTATCCAGATGAAATAATTAACCTCTTCAATCGCTGAACAAAGAATAAACATCCATTCTCGTTTATATATCCTAAGTCACCAGTATGTACCCATATTTTTCCTTTATCATCTTTTTCTAAAACTCTATTAGTCTCTATTTCATCATCTAAATATCCAAGCATAACACTAGGACCACTGATTTGAATCTCTCCGACTTTACCAACATCAACCTCATTATGAGTATCTACATCAACAATTCTTAAATCGTTAGATGGTAGAGGGATTCCCACGCTCCCTAAAGTATACGAATTAGTAGTTGAAAAGATACAACCTCCACTTGTTTCAGTCATACCGTAACCTTGTACAATGCCTCTAGTTGAGCCATGACTTTTTAAAAAATCGTTAACCCTTTTATTTCTCTCAGCATTTAGCGAATCTCCGCCAGAAACAACATACTTGACATTGGACAAATCAATATCATCCATATGCTTATTTTTAAGTAGTGCTTCAAATAATGTTGGAACACCAGCAATAAAAGTTGGTCTATATTTTCTTAGTAATTTATCAAATCTTCCTGCATCAAATCTTGGCACGAGTATTAGTTCAAGTCCGGTGCTTAGCGGATAGTGTACACACTCAACCAAACCAAAACAATGAAACATAGGTAGAATCCCAAGCATAGAGTCAGTATCATTAATATCTGGTAAAGCAACATGCGCTTGATTAGGTACAACATTTATTGCACCATTTGAAATGACAATACTCTTTGGACTTCCGCTTGTTCCTCCACTGTGCAGAATAACAGCTGGATCGTCCTTATAAGTATCAACAATAATATTTGTATCATAATCTTTTCCTTTATTATAAAAATCCTTCCAAAAAATAAATTTTTCATTACTTTTAGGTAATTTAACTTTTCTGTCCTCCAGAAAAAAATACCCTAGTCCCATAGCGAATGGCATTGAATCTCTTGGAGATGAGAGAATTACTTTATATAATTCAGTTTCATCGATTATATTTTTAAGTTTTTTATAATTAAAGTTGACAGTTATTAACATTACACTTTTCGTATCGACAATGCTCTTTTTTATCTCTTCTTCAGCAGACAAAGGGTGTATCATATTAGATATAGCGCCTATTTTACTAACCGCATAAAACATAATTACAGCTTCTGGTGTATTTGGCATACATATTGAAACAACGTCTTTCTTTCTAATACCTTGGCTCTTCAAAGCTTTAGCACAAATATCTATCTGAATAAAAAAATTCTTATAAGAAATTTTATTGTCAAAATAGTTAATAGCAATATTATTCATTCTGTTAAGATTTGAATTATATAAATATTGGTATAAGGACATATCAGGGGTTTCTACTTCTCTTTCATCCTTGCGATAGTACTTATACCATCTTCTTTTATTTTTATTTAAAGAAAATAATTTCATAACAACTCTCCTATCTTTTTAAACATATGTTGAATAAGTAACAAATATATTATATAATTGAATTAATTAAAGAATCAATAATCAGATTTGTTATATATGTACATTAATGAACAAATGAATAAACAAGTGTTCAAAAAGGAGCAAAAATGGATAGAAGAGTTAAATATACAAAGAAAGTAATAAAAGATACATTTTTATCGCTTTTA
Source organism: uncultured Erysipelotrichaceae bacterium (assembly GCA_902764545.1). Classification (GTDB taxonomy): domain Bacteria; phylum Bacillota_I; class Bacilli_A; order RF39; family UBA660; genus UBA3789. The sequence continues at coordinate 18,044 of CACWWC010000003.1, forward strand.
GAGAAGAAGAATATTTCCAATATATCTGTAAAAGAACTATGTGAAATGGCAGATATTAATAGGGGAACATTTTATAGGTATTATATAGATATCTATGATTTATTAAAAAAAATTGAAGATGAATTTATTGAAGAAATCAAAAATTCAAATTCAATGATGCATATGCAAGAGCATTCAATTTATACTTTTACAAAAGAGATATTAAATATTTTTGAAAATAATAAAAAATTAGTCAGGGTCTTGTTTAATGCAGATAGTAATATATACTTTTTAGATGATGTATTAGAAATTGCTTATGAAAAGTGTATTGGTAATTGGGAAAAAAACAAACATTTTGATGATAATAAAGAATTGCAAAACTCAGTTGTTTTTATTTTTAATGGAGCACTCGGAGTAATAAACTACTGGGTAAAGAATGACTTCAATGTATCAGCTGATGTTTTAGCAAAATATATTGAAAATTATTGTCTAGGTGGAGTAAATAAATTTATTCCTAAAAAAAATAATTTGTAAAATTATGTATTTTAGTTAATATTAATATTATTTTATGATACAATCTAATAGGAGGGTATATATGATAGAGATAATTAAAGCAGTATTATTTGGTATAGTAGAGGGAATCACAGAATGGTTACCTATATCATCAACAGGTCATATGATTTTATTAGATGAATTTATTAATTTAAATGTATCTAATGATTTTTACAAATTATTTGAAGTTGTAATACAACTTGGTGCGATACTTGCAGTTGTAGTATTATTTTTCAAAAGTATTTGGCCTCTAAAAAAGAAGAATGAAAAGGTGGTACTAGACAAAAAAACACTAAATCTATGGGGAAAAATCCTTGTTGCTTGCATACCAGCGGCAGTAATAGGTCTTGTAGCAGATGATTGGTTAGATGAACATTTATATAATAGTGTTGTAGTATCATTAGCATTAATAATCTATGGTATTGTTTTTATAGTAATTGAAAGCAAAAATGTGGGTAAAAGAACAACAAAATCTGTAGAAAAAATTACCTATAAACAAGCACTACAAATAGGTGCATTTCAATTATTAGCACTCATCCCAGGCACATCAAGAAGTGGATCTACAATAATTGGTGGATTATTAATAGGTTTAGAAAGAAGTGTGGCAGCAGAGTTTACATTCTTTTTGGCGATTCCAGTAATGGCAGGTGCATCGCTACTAAAGCTTGCTAAATATATCATAAAAGTAGGTTTTGTTTTTAGTGGGTTAGAAGTAGCAATTTTGTTAATAGCAACAATTACTGCATTTATAGTAAGCATACTAGTTATTAAATTCCTAATGAATTATATTAGAAAACATGATTTTAAAGTATTTGGATACTATAGAATAGCATTAGGTATTCTTGTATTACTATACTTTTTAATAAAATAAAGAGTAATTTTTTTCGTTACTCTTTTTAGGTGGGAGAAGGAGAAGTAAAATGAAGAAAGAAAAAGAAGAAACAAAAAAAGCATTAGTAAAGGATTCAAAGTTAAGATTAATTGTTTTTGAAAGTGCAAAAGAATTGGGAGATAAAGTAGATTATCATTTGGTAAAAAAGCATAATCTTGACCCAGACAAATATACATTTATGGTTCCAATTAAAGAAAGCTTTTTTGCAGATGGGCACTCTAAAGTAGAAATACTAGAATCAATTAGAGGCAAAAATGTATTTATGATGACCGATGTAGGAAATTATTCTATTGAATATAAAAATCATGGTTATATAAATCATGCATCTCCAAATGATCTATATGTACAATTACTAGATGGTATTGGTGCTTGTGGTAGTCATGCTGAATGTATAAATGTAATAGAAACAATTTTATATGCAGCAAGACAACATCGTAAAAACTCAAGAGAAAATTTGGCCTGTGCAATGTATCTACATTATTTAGATATCAAAAGATGCGTAAAAAGTGTTATAACATTTGACGCCCACGATCCAGGAGTTGAACAAGCTCTTCATGATACAGAATTTGCAAACTTTTTTCCAACAAATGAAATTCTTGCTGATTACATAAATGATACTCCTGTAGAAGATCTTGAAAAAATTGTTTTTGTTGCCCCTGATAACGGAGCGACTGGAAGAAGAAATGTTTACTTAAATTCTTTTAATACTCAAAATATTCATCGTGAAGCAGGAAGTTTTGTAAAACAAAGGGATTATAATGTTGTTGTTGATGGTAAGAATCCAGTTATCAGCCATGATTATAGTGGTACAGGTGAACTAGAAGGATATACTGCAATTGTTCCGGATGATATGATTTCATCAGGCGGGAGTATGTTTGAAGTTATTGAGGAATTAAAAAAGAGAGGAGTTAAACATATATATTTAGTTGTGACATTTGCATTGTATGTAGATGGAATAAAAGAATTTGAAGAATATTATCAAAAAGGAATGTTGGATGGAGTGTATACAACAAATCTTTCATACATCCCTGATGAATACAAAAAAGCTCCATGGTTACATGTCTGTGATTGCTCACAATTAGTAGCAAAAATTATTTATAATATGTATAATGACATATCTATGTCACCAATACTTACAGACAAGTCAGGTCCAATAAAATTATTAGAAAAAAAGATTGGGGATGCTAAAAAGTGAAAATAATTTCCTGGAATGTGGCAGGCTTAAGAGCTTGCCTTAATAAAGGTTTTGATATCTTTTTTGAAAAAGAAAAAGCAGATATTTATTGCCTTCAAGAGACAAAAGTAATAGAAGAACAGAACCCATATCATCCATATGGATACAATGAATATTTGTATCCAGCTGAAAAAAGAGGATACTCAGGGACAATGATTTACTCAAAAGTAGAACCGATTTCTGTAAAATATGGGATTGATGATGAAGAATACGATAGTGAAGGAAGAACAATAACACTGGAGTTTGATGATTTCTATTTAGTAAATTGTTATGTGCCAAACTCAAAGAGAGAACTTTTAAGACTTGATTCTCGAATGCGTTTTGAAGAGATAATGAATAAATATCTAAATGATTTAAGAACTAAAAAAAATGTAATTTATTGTGGAGACTTAAACGTTTCACATCAGGAAATAGATATAAAGAATCCTGCTGCAAATAGGAGAAATGCAGGATTCACTGATGAGGAAAGAAATAAAATGACAGAACTATTAGAATCAGGGTTCGTTGATACATTTAGATTTCTTTATCCTACAGAAGTCAAATATTCATGGTGGAGTTATATGAGAAACTCAAGAAGCAAAAATATAGGATGGAGACTGGATTATTTTATAGTTAACAAGGAGTTTATAAAAAAAGTTATAGATTCTAAAATATTAAATGAAGTTGAAGGATCGGATCACTGTCCAATAGAATTAGAAATAATGTAAACCATCAAAAAATAATAGTTATATATAAAAAAATATGATATAAAAGAATAAAAGGAAGGTAGTCAAAATGAAAAAAAGTCAAAAAATAATTATTATAAGTATCGCTATATTATTAATTGTTGTTGGTACATCACTTATGTTCATAGTTCCTACAGCAAGATATACAACGGAAACGAAGAAAAAAGAAGAATATGCAGAAAAAATAACTGAAATGAAAAAAGTTGTTGAGTCAAAAGCAGATGCAGACTTAGCAGAAAGTGGAACAAAGTTATATAAACTGTCTGATCTTCTTTCGTTAGATGAGAATTTTGAAAGTCCTTTTGGAAATTTTGTTGATGAGTATACATATATTTTAGTAACAAAAGAAAATGGCAAAATTAAATATATTATTCAAGGATTAGATGAAAGTGGTTGGTGTGTAGTAGCAACATCTGATAAAACAATAACAAAAAATGATGTTAAAAGTAATTGTAAAGTTGATTCACTATCATCAAGTATATCAGATGATGCAAACGTCACAAATAATTCATATAAAAATGCTACATCAAGCAAATCAACAAAAACAAGTGAATCATACAAAAATACAACATCAAGCAAATCAACAAAATCAACAAGTTCATATAAAAATACAACATCAAGCAAATCAACAAAATCAACAAAATCAACAAGTTCATATAAAAATACAACATCAAGCAAATCAACAAAATCAACAAGCTCATATAAAAATACAACATCTAGTAAAAAAAATAAAAATAGCGACCCATACAAGTCAAGCACATCAAATAGTGGCGGAACTATTATTCACAATGAAACAAACTATATTCCAAAAAACAGACTATATGGGGATGTAGACTTAAATGGTAATGTAGATATTATGGACGCAACTACTATCCAAAAATACGTTGCTAATAAAATTACACTTTCATCTGATGCGAAAGCAAATGCAGATGTAAACTTAGATGGTAAAACTAATAATAAAGATACAATAATAATACAAAAATACATAGCAGAATTAATCAGTTCTCTTCCATATACTGGAACATTAGTAATCTATGGAGATGTAAATTTAGATGGAGATGTAACGCTTGAAGATGTAACAGCGTTACAGTATTACACATCGGGTAAATCATCTTTAAATGCAGAAGCAAGAGAAAATGCAGATGTTAACTTAGATGGAAAAACAGACGATAATGATGTTGCAGTAATACAGCTATATCTTGCAGAAAAAGCAACACTTCCATATAAAAATGTCTCATATGGAGATGTAAATTTAGATGGATCAATTGACGTTACCGATCTTAGTGAACTACAAAAATATATGGCAGAAAGAATAACACTAAATGATCAAGCAAGAAAGAATGCCGATGTAAATCTAGATGGATCAGTTAATGTCTTGGATGAAACATTACTACAGAAATATTTAGCTGGCATGATTGAATTGCCAAGTAGAAACGTAAATTATAGAAAAAGATATAGATAAAAATATAAGTCAAAGGAATTAACTCTTTGGCTTTTTTAATTATTATTTGAAATAAAAAAGCCACTTTAAAAGTGACTAAATTAATTATCTGTATTTGTAATCTTTTTTGTTTTTTGAATTAAAATCTCTGGCTCAATAATACCATTTATTAATTTTTCTAATTCTTCATCTAAATATAAAAACTTAATATTTTTAAACATATGGCTTTCAGAATCATTATTATTAATGCTGTCTTGAATTAAATCATATTCCAACTGTTTATTAGTTGCATCATAAACAATCACTGCATCATCAAATTCATTTGTATAAAAATCATCATGATTACGTAAGCAATAAAAGTGATAAAAAGAAACATCTCTAAATTTATTAGTTTTAATATCACGCCTTGGAATATCAGGACTTGCATCATAAACAGCATTTTTAGCACCAGTAAAGTTATTGTATTCAAGATTAATTGAAGCAAGATTTCCGTTAATTGTTACACCACCAAAGCGAACACCATGAAGACTTCTCAGACTATAATTATCAACATTAAAAACTAAATCACCAACAAAACCGTTAAAGGTTGTATTATAAATGTAAACATCATCTAAATTACCATTCATAGGTACACCTGTTAAACAAGCACCCTCAAGATCACTTTTTTTAACTTTATGCTGATCAAAACTAAAATTATCATAATCAATATGTGCGCCCTTAAATGAAACACACCTTACATCAACTCCATTACAATTACCTGACACATAACAATCTTTAAGATCTGTACAAAATAGTCCATTTTTTTTAAGCTTTTCAGGATGAACAATTGGTTTCCCTAAACAACCACCAAATTTTGCAGAAGCAATATCCCATCCATCAAAGTCACCTTCAATTTTTACTCCCTTAAAATCAAAACAATGAGCAGATTTATCATAAAAATCCTTAGGATAAAAAGTGATGCCGTAATCTCTAAATAAAAATAAATCTCCTTTGTTTATACATAAATTTTTATATCTAAATTCTGAGAAGTCAAAATACTTATACAATTCTAAAGTTAGATCATCATCTCTTAAGTAATATATTGTTCCATGTTTTTTAGATGTCTCTTCTTTCAAAAAAATGGCTTGCAGAAGTCTATTGCTTACTTTTATTTTCTTGTCCTCATCATTTAGATTATTTTTTAAAGTTTTAAGCAGAATATGCAAAGACTCTTCACGCTTCTTTTTTATTGCGTTTGTAAGTTTAGTAATATCATCATTATTCATTTGTAATTCACCTCTATTTAGCTTACTATTATAGCTAGTCACTAGGTAAAAGTAAATTATTTTTCACATAAATTACACATTTATATCACCATAAGTTCATAATTAGAACATATAATTAAAAACATGAAGGAGGTAATAGATATGAATTTCTTCCAAAGAATTGAGCAAAAATATATACTAACTGAAGAAGAATATAAATTATTATTTGAAAAAATAAATAGTCATCTAGAAAAAGATTACTATTATAAGAGCACAATATGTAATCTATATTTTGATACTGATTATAATGATTTAATTGTAAATTCTTTAGAAAAGCCACCATACAAACAAAAGGTTAGAGTAAGAAGCTATAATGTACCGAATGTTGATGATAATGTGTTTTTAGAACTAAAAGGAAAACATAAAGGAATAGTGTTTAAAAGAAGAGAAAAAATAAGATTAGATGAATTATATAAGTATTTAGAATCTGGCACAATCCCTAAAAATAATAATAATCAAATGATGAAAGAAATTGATTATATTATAAAGAAATACAATTTAAAACCAAAAATTTTTCTAGCATACGATAGACTATCATACTATGATAAAGATAATGTAAATTTCAGAGTAACATTTGACATGAACTTAAGAAGCAGAAATGAAGACTTAAATTTAGAATTAGGTGATACAGGGAAACTGTTTAGTAAAGAAAAATTTTATATAATGGAGTTAAAATCATTAACATCAATTCCATTATGGTTTATAAAAGTTTTATCTGAATTAAAAATTTATTCAAGATCATTTTCCAAATATGGAAGCATATACAGTAAACAAAAGGAGGAATATTTAAATGTTTAATAGTATAATAAATTCAAATTTGCAGGTTAAATCTTTTTCAATATGCATAATAACATCAATTATTTTAGGTTTTGTAGTTGCCCTTTTACATATGAAAACTACAAAATCCAACAAAAACTTTATTACAACACTAGTAATATTACCGGTATTAGTAACAGTAGTAATATTATTAGTAAATGGCAATTTAGGTACGTCTGTGGCAGTTGTGGGGGCATTCTCATTAGTAAGATTCAGATCAATTCCAGGAAATTCTAAGGAAATACTAGATGTGTTTTTCGCAATGGCTATAGGGCTTGCAGTTGGTACTGGATATATAGCGTTCGCGGTTATTTTTACACTTATAACTAGTTTAATATCATATATTTTATATAAAACAAATTTTGGAGAAGATCAAACAAAAGACAGGATTTTAAAAATTGCAATTCCAGAGGATTTAGATTATGAAGAAGCTTTTGATGATATATTCAAAAAATATTTAGACAGTGTTAGTTTAAGACAGTCAAAGACTATTAATATGGGTTCAATGTTTGAATTAACTTATATTGTTAATTTGAAAACAGATATTAAAGAAAAAGAATTGATAGATAGTATTAGAGTACGTAATGGTAATCTAAAAGTATCCTTAACTCATGAGTTTGATAATAGGGAGTCATTATAATGAATGATAAAGTTATAAAAGAAATTATAATTATCGCAATTATTACACTTTCAATTATAGGTTGGTGTGGTGTTGCTAAAAAATATATTATAAAAGATAAAGAAGATTATATAGCTTTTAACATAAATTATGGAGGTGAATAATATGAAAAATAAAAAGAAAATAGCTAAAATAATAATACCTGTAATTGCTGGTATTTCTCTTTTGGGAGGAATCACTACATATATGGTATTAAATGGAAACATAGAAACATCGTTTGTTGAATCGAGTAATAAAGAAGGCAAAGATGAATCAGGAATAGATTGGTCAAAATATAAAGTATATGATATCAAACTTGCAGGAAGTAATGTTAAAATTACAAAAGCAGGTGTATATAATATTACCGGTACCTTAAAAAATGGAACAATCACAGTAGATACAAATGATAATGTAAAACTAGTATTAAATAATACTAATATTACATCAAAAAATAATCCCGCTATCTATGTAAAAAAGGCCAAAAACACTTATATTGAACTGAAAGGGAAAAACAAAATTAATTCAACTACCACAAATACATTAGATGCAGCAATATATTCAAAAGATGATTTATATCTGTATGGTAAAGGCAGTATAGAAATTAATTCAAATAAGGATGGAATAAGTAGTAAAGATGATTTATACATATTATCAGGAAATTATACAATTAATAGTGATGGGGACGGAATTAAAGGAAAAGACTCAGTAACAATAAAAAAAGGAGAATATACGATAACAAGTAAACAAGATGGTATTAAAACGACAAACGAAGAAAAAAAGGGAGAAATATTGATTGAAGATGCATCCTTCAAAATAACAGCCAACAATGATGGTATAACTTCATCCTCAAACATTGTAATAAATGGTGGAAAATACAAAATATCATCTGGAACAACAAAATCAGAAGAATCACAAAAAGGTATAAAAGCAGTTAAAACATTAACTATTAATAATGGTGATTTTACAATTACATCAATAGATGATACTATTCATTCAAATGATAGTATTACAATAAATAATGGAACATTTAAACTATCCAGTGGTGATGACGGAATACATGCAGATAATACAGTCGCTATAAAAAAAGGAACAGTATCAATAGAAAAGTCTTGTGAAGGAATTGAAGCATATAAAATTAATTTAGAAGGAGGAGACATTTCAGTTACAGCAAGTGATGATGGTATTAATATTGGAGGAGGTAATGATAACTCTGGAAGTGCAAATGGAAGAAAAGATGGTTTTGACCAAGATAATGGAGGATTACTAACTATATCAGGTGGAAATATCTATGTAAACGCCGACGGGGATGGTCTTGATTCGAATGGAAGTATTAAAATGACAGGCGGAGTAGTCCATGTAGATGGGCCAACAAATAACGGCAATGGTGCGCTTGACTATAATGGCGAATTTACAATATCAGGAGGAGAATTAATTGCTGTAGGCTCATCAGGAATGGTTCAAAATGTATCAAATACATCAACACAAAATACAATATTAATAAACTTAGACGCTCAAACAAGTGGAGATATTTCACTAGGAAATATCACATATTCACCAAAGAAAAATTACCAATCAGTATTAATTTCTTCAAGTAGCTTAGAGCTTAACAAAGAATATACTTTAAAAACAGGGTCTAAGCAACAATCGATATCCCTAACAAATACAGTGTCTTCAACCGGAAATACTCAAGCAATGGGAAATGGCATGAATAGAGGAATGCCCAATGGTGAAATGAGTGAAGGTGGTATGCAAAGAGGAGGTATGAGAGGTGGTCAAAGATAGTGTTAAGATTGCTCTAATACCTTCCTTTGAGCCTGATCAAAAACTAATTGAAATAGTTAGTGAATTAAATAAAAACGATTACAAAGTTATCGTAGTTAATGATGGGTCAGAAGAAAAATATGATAAAATATTCAATAAATGTAAATGTAAAGTAATCTCATATGATAATAATAAAGGAAAAGGGTATGCATTAAAAGAAGGATTAAAGTTTATTAAAAATAACTATGAAAATGCATATATTGTAACAATGGACTCAGATGGGCAACATACTGTAAGCGATGCTAATAAACTAATAGAGTATTTAAAACATAACAAGAGTACTTTAGTTTTAGGCTCTAGAAAAAGAAGCAAAAAAACACCACTTAAAAGTTTTCTTGGGAATATGATTACCTGTTTTACATTTGATTTCATAACACACAACAAAATATATGATACTCAAACAGGCCTAAGAGCATTCCACTCTAAATTAATAGATTATATGCTACAAATAGAAGGAGATAGGTTTGAATATGAAATGAATGTTTTATTAAACTTAAAAAGAAATAATATAAAGGTAAAAGAATTACCTATCGAAACAATATATATAGAAAATAATAAACATACTCATTTTAATTCAGTGAAAGACTCATATAAAATATACAAAGAAATAATAAAATTTTCTCTCTCATCAATAATATCATTCATAATAGACTATATTTTGTATATACTATTTAACTTATTAACCAATAACATTATATTTTCAAATCTTTTGGCAAGAGCAATAAGTGCAACAACGAATTATAATATGAATAAAAAATATGTATTTAAATCAAATAGAAACTATGAGTTTTATAAATATATTGTACTAGCAGTCTCAATCTTAATTTTAAACACTGTTTTAGTAACACTTTTGTCAAATGTATTTAATATTTATATATCAAAAATTATTACTGAAATAACGCTTTTTATTATTAGTTGGCTAGTACAAAAGATAATAATATTTAAAGGAGATGACAATGCTTGCATAAATCTAAATTCTTAATACTATATTCTCTGATCCTAATAGCATTTACAATCTATGTATTGCTTGATACTTTTGTCTTAACTTCATCATATGAAGTAGCCTCATCAAATGATTATTCATATGAACAAAAAGAAACAGGAGATATAACTTCAACAGATAATAGTTATGAAGATGACAATATCAAAATAAATATAAAAGAGTACAGAGAAAATGATACAAATGTTTATGTCGCAGATGTATATATAGAAGATATCAATTATTTAAAGACAGCATTTGCATCAAATACATATGGAAAAAATGTAACTGATAAAACATCAAATATAGCGGAAGATGTTAATGCTATTCTAGCAATAAATGGAGATTATTATGGTGTTCAAGAAAAAGGATACGTTCTAAAAAATGGAAAAATGTATCGAAATTCCTCATCGGGAAAAGATGATTTAGTAATATATGAAAATGGGATGTGGGAAATTATAAATGAGGATGATATTTCCCTAGAAGAACTATTAAATAAAGGCGCATATAACATTTTATCATTTGGTCCGTCTTTGATAAAAAACAGTACTATTTCCGTCACGGCAAGTGATGAGGTTGCTAAATCAATGAGAAGTAATCCAAGAACTGCAGTAGGAAAAATAAGTACTAACCACTATGTATTCGTAGTAAGTGATGGTAGAACAAGTGAGTCAGCTGGACTAACATTATATGAATTAGCAAATTTTATGAAAAGTTTAGGATGTACATATGCATACAACTTAGACGGCGGAGGCTCATCAACAATGTATTTTAATGGTAATGTTGTAAATAATCCAACTACTAATGGTAATAGAATAAATGAAAGGAGTGTATCAGATATTGTCTATATTGGATATTAAAGATTTAAAAAATGAAAATATTTTTAATATAGTTTTTTCTATATTTATCTTGTTATTTGGAATAATATATGAAGTTTTTTCTCATGGAGTAATCTCATATTTTATGATATTTGCATTTCTAATTCCTATAATTAATTTTCTAATAAATATATTATTTATAAAATGTAATATAAAAGTCTTTCATATATCCAAAAATATTTTTACAGCAGGAGTCATAACGTTAACTCTAGCATCTATTGTAAAAGGAGTATTAGATATATATGGAACAACAAATAAACTAATATTTATTTATCCTGTAGTAGGAATCATACTATTAATTATAAGTATAATAATAGAAGTGAATATAACAAAATCAGAATAGAATTTGCATTTTTTCTTTAAAAAAAAATACTTTAATTGTATAATTAATTTAAAGATGGAGGTTATTATGAAAGATTATATGGATTTGGAAAAACTAAAGGTCGTTAAAGAAAGAAAAGGGTTTATCGCTGCACTTGATCAAAGTGGGGGTTCTACTCCAAAGGCACTAGAGAACTACGGAATAAAAAAAGATGAATACAAAAATGAAGATGAAATGTTTGATTTAGTGCATAAAATGAGAACAAGAATTATTACATCACCAAGTTTTACAAGCAAGCACATTTTAGGCAGTATATTATTCTATAAAACAATGGAATCAAAAGTAAATGGCAAGTATACAGCTGATTACTTATGGGAAGATAAAAATATTATAACTTTCTTAAAGGTTGATAAAGGTCTTGCGAATGAAGAAGATAATGTAAAATTGATGAAGCCAATTCCAGACTTAGAAGAACAATTATCAGTAGCAAGACAAAGACATGTATTTGGAACTAAAATGAGAAGTGTTATTTTATCTGCCAATAAAGAAGGCATAAAAAAAGTAGTTAAACAACAATTTGAATTTGCAAAGGTAATATGCGATAATGGATTAGTTCCAATAATTGAACCAGAAGTAGATATTAATATCACTGATAAGGAAAGTGCAGAAGATATATTAAAAGAAACTATAGTAGAAGAGTTAAATAATTGGAATGAAAATGATTTAATAATGTTTAAATTTACAATTCCAACAAAAGAAAATCTCTACCTAGATTTATATAATTATAAATGCGTTGTAAGAGTAGTTGCACTATCAGGAGGATATACAACAGATCTAGCATGTAAACTTTTAAAGAAAAATGATAAAATGATTGCATCATTCTCAAGAGCATTAGTCCAAAACATATATGCATATCAAACAGATGAAGAATTTGATAAAGCATTAGGTGATGCAATAGAAAAAATATATGAAGCATCAGTATAGAGTAGACAGTATATAGTAGACGTAAAGTCTACTTTTTTTGTCAAAAAAAGCAAGTAAAATTTGACATCGGGAGGGGTAATTTACAATGTATATAATAGGAGAATAAAAAATATGAATACTAGAAACGTCAAACAATTAAAAGTATTAATATTTAGTTTAGTCACGATAATAACACTAGGTATTGGATATGTTGGAATAACTGCGATTAATTTAGTAATAAATGGAGATGCGACTGCATCTGTAAATAATCAAAATTTCAATGTAAAGTTCTTGAGTGAAGAAAATGTTACTCCTACAATAACAGGTGAAGGTAATACTGTATCAGTGAAAGATGATATAACTGCAAAATTTAGTGTATCAACTTTAACTGGTTTAGGTGATAGTGAGGTGGCAACATTTATAGTGAAGAATGAATCAAGTGGATTTGTAGTAGAGTTTGTTGATTGTATAACTGAGATGCAAATGAGAAATACGAATACAAATGTGGGAGGATATCCCGCAACACTAGTATTTGATTACCTAAATAATACATTACTAGGACAATTACCAAGCGATTTACAAAGTGTAATAGAACCAACAAAGATGTATAATATTTATAATTATACGTCTTTTTCATTGTGCGAACATCTGTTTTATAGTATAATATATACAAATGGTGATTTATATGAATAGAGTATATATTTGTATTGATTTAAAAAGTTTTTATGCATCAGTCGAGTGTCAAGAGCGAGGTCTAGATCCTATGGATACTAATTTGGTAGTTGCAGATAAGTCCCGTACTGAAAAGACTATTTGTCTTGCTGTATCCCCATCCCTAAAGAAATTCGGTATACCAGGTAGAGCAAGGCTTTTTGAAGTGGTACAAAAAATTAAAGAGGTTAATTTAGAAAGGAGAAAAAAGAATAAATATAAAAAGTTTAGTGGCAAGTCTTATTCTGAAAAGGAATTAAATGCTAATTCTAATTTAGAACTTGATTATATAATAGCTCCTCCTCAAATGAAAAAATATATGAATTATAGTACTACTATTTATGATGTATACTTAAAATATGTAGCACCAGAAGATATATACGCTTATTCCATAGATGAAGTGTTTTGTGATATTACTGCATACTTAAAAACTTATAAAATGACTCCACGAGAAATGATAACTAAAATGATTCAGGATGTATATGAAACAACTGGAATAACTGCAACAGGCGGAATAGGAACAAACATGTATCTTGCAAAAATTGCAATGGATATTGTGGCTAAACATATGGAGCCTAATAAATTTGGAGTTAGAATTGCAGGGCTTGATGAAATTACATATAGAAAACTATTGTGGGCACATAAGCCAATTACAAGCTTTTGGCGAGTAGGAAAGGGTATTGCTAAACGCCTTGCTGATAACAATATGTATACCATGGGAGATGTTGCCAGAAAATCACTAGAAGACGAAGAGTTGCTTTATAAACTATTTGGAGTTAACGCAGAATATTTAATTGATCATGCCTGGGGCTGGGAACCATGCACCATGAAGGAAGTTAAAAACTTTAAACCAAAAATAAATAGTCTATCAGAAGGTCAAGTGCTTCACAAACCATATGATTATGAACATACTAAATTAATTGTTAAAGAAATGACTGATAATTTATCATTTGCACTTACTAGCAAAAACTTTGTAACAGATCAGTTAGTGTTAGAAATAGGATATGACACAGAAAATATAAAATTCTACAAAGGAGAAATAACGGAAGATAGATATGGCAGGAAAATCCCTAAACATGCCCATGGAACAATTAGAATTGATCATAAAACATCTTCATCTAAAATACTAAGAGAGCACGCGATTAAACTATTTGATCAAATTATTAATAAAAAATTATTAGTCAGAAGAATTTATGTAATAGCAGGAAATATAATAAGTAAAGATAAGGCTCAAAAAGAAAAAGTGTATGAGCAAATAGATTTGTTTACAAATTATGAAGCAGAAGATAGAAAAAAAACAAAAGAAAAACAAGAGGAAGAAAAAGATAACAATTTACAAGAAGCACTAATAAATATTAAAAATAAGTATGGTAAAAATGCCATATTAAAAGGGATGAATTTAGAAGAGGGAGGAACTGCAATTGAAAGAAATGGGCAAGTTGGAGGACACAAGGGCTAAGTTTCCTTATGAAGATATCTTATATTTAGAACATCCGGAACCAAAAAACCATAAAAGACAACCTAAAGAAATGAGAGCGGGCCAATTTTCACCGTTTGCGGCCTTAACAGGATATGGGGAGCAGGTAAAGGAGACAGAAAGATATACAAGTGGTCAAATATTTCTTGATGAAGAAAGAAAAGATATACTAGATCAAACAATAAGTATGTTAAAAGAAAAATCATCAAAAATTGTAATTACATATTTTTCTAAAGATGAAAAAAAACAAGGGGGAGAATATCTAGAAAAACAAGGGACACTAAAAAAAATAGATAGATATAGAAAAGAAATAATATTCACAGACAATACAAGAATAAAAATTGACAGTATTGTAAATATTAATGTAAATAAATTATAATAATTATAAATAATTTGATATACTAATAATGGTGATGTATATGGATTCTAATTTAGTTATAGAAAGAGAAAAACCATATATAGACGATATATGTAATAGATATGGTTATGATAGTAATATAAGACATCTTTTATATATTATTATTCCAGCATTCATTATAAAATATGGAATAAAGAAAGAACAATTAGTTTTAAATACATTTAAAAATATCAAAATCATTATTAGTGAGAAAAAAGATCAATATATTAAAGCTTACTACTCCTCAAGACCAATATTTGAACAAAATAAGTATAAAACTGTAAAAGTGATGGTAATTCAAAATTATGAAAAAATATCTTTAATAAATCTATTAGACAATCTAGTACATGAATTTAATCATGCAATTAACTCCGAAGTAAATGAAATAAAAGAAACAAAGAATTATCTATATCTAAGAACCGGGTTAACATATCGTCTTTATAAGAAAAATCCGCTTAGTTTTATAAGAAAAGACACATCATATATATTAGAAGAAATAATAAATACCAAGCAAACAGAAGAAATAATCGATATTATTAAATCTTTTAAACCAGCAAACAGTGAAATTAGTAATACAATATATGCGATTAATAATGAGACAAATCATAAATATAATTCTCAGTCATATTATTTAGAGAGTTACTCTTGCAAGAAAATATTAGAAAACAAAACTTTTATAAATACTTTAGCAAATCTAAGATTAAATGGAGAGGTATATGAAATAGCAAAATGGTTTGATGATATAGTTGGTAGAGAAGGAACGTATAAAGAATTGATACTCTTATTAAAAGAAATAAATGAATTAGAGTTAGAATATGCAAACAGGAAAATATTTAAGAGTATTATTTTTAATAAAATAAAATCAACATCAAATAAAATTATGAGAATAGTTGAAAAATTTGATAGAAGTGTAAATTATAGGTAAGGTGACATTATGAATGAAAAGTTTAATAAATATAGAGAAAATTATCAAGAGTTTATCTATAGGTCATATAAGTACAATATAGATGATAATTTAAATATTGAATATGACTTTGAAATACCTGGATTAGAAACATTTAATCCTAAGATAATTATTCCAAAAAAGTATATAACTAATAACTATAATAATGAATATTTAGACTATCTAATATTTAATATAGGATTAATTGAACTAATAAGTTATGTAAAATGTACTTGCTCTAAAAAGATAATTATAGAAGCATCATATATTAATGAAGAACAAATTAAATTTTTAAGTAAGCTATATTATAACGGGCTAGGAGAATTATTATATACAAATGGTATTAATATAAATCAAGATGACTTATTTGAAATTATATGTACTCATAAACAGTTTGAACTACCAAAAATCAATTATGAAGGAAAAGGTAATTTAATATGTGTAGGTGGTGGTAAAGATTCTTGTGTGTCACTAGAATTATTAAAAGAACAAGAAAATAATTCATGTTTATTGATAAATCCAAAAACGCCATCTTTGGAATGCAGTAAAATCGCAGGATATAAAGATGATGAGATTATCAAAGTTCAAAGAATTCTTGATAGAAAAATAATTGATTTAAATAATAAAGGATTTTTAAATGGACATACGCCATTTTCTTCACTAGTAGCTTTCATTTCATATTTAGTAGCCTATTTATCAGGAAAACGAAATATTATCTTATCAAATGAATCAAGCGCAAACGAGTCAACAGTAATCGGTACAAACATTAATCATCAATATTCTAAAACATATGAATTTGAATGTGACTTTAGAGAGTATGCAAGTAAATATTTAAAACTTGATATTAATTACTTCAGCTTATTAAGAGGGCTATCAGAGTTTAATATTTCAATGTTATTTTCACATTATGAAAAGTATCATATGGCATTTAAAAGCTGCAATTTAGGTAGTAAAGAAAAAGAATGGATTTGGTGCTGTAACTGTTCGAAATGCCTATTTATATACATTATTTTAAGCCCTTTTCTAGATAAGGATAGGTTAATGAAAATATTTGGAGAAGATCTATATGAAAGAAAAGATTTATTAAATATCTTTCAAGAAATATTAGGATACTCAGAAACAAAACCATTTGAATGTGTGGGAACATATGAAGAAGCAAGATATGCTGTGAGTTTAGTTATAGAAAGTTATAAAGGAGAATTACCATACTTATTAAAGTATTATAAAGATAACTATCCAAAAGAGCTATATAAAACAGAAATACAAAAATATAACAATAAGAATAATCTAACAGAATACTATGATAAATTAGTTAGAAGAGAGTTGAAAAAGTTTGAATAATAAAAGAAATAATGAACTAAAAGAATTATTAGAAAAATTCAAAGTAGATAAAACTGCAATTAATATAATTCGTTCGAAGTATCAGCCTAGAGAAGTATTTAAAGTTGCCATAGAAGAAAAAATGGATGATGTTATTTATATGTTATTTCATCCAATAAAAATTGGTGATGAATATATAATTGCATATGACTTTTATAGTATCCTTTCAGGTACTTTAGATTATGAAGAAAGACAATATCTAGAAAGGATGCCCAGTAAAATAGACATACCGGATGATAATATTCGAAAGGTTAAATTAAAAAATTCATTAGCACGAGAGATATCAGGATGGAGTCACCCAATAAATGATGAAAAAGGAGTTGCCTACTACGCAGAACCGGCATGTCTGGATACAATGCTATATCTTTACAGAAATAATATAACAACAACAATGAATGATACCGAATGCGTATATGGCGATCATCAAGAAAAAGGAATATGCACAGTTTGGTTCTTATATGAGACCTTAAGTGATGAAAATAAAGAAATAGCTCATAGATTAATTAGAGATGGATTTGCTAAGTTTATAGAAAATGAGAAGAAAAAAACAATATCAATATACGTCCAATGTAGTGAAGATGACACAATTCAAGATGTGAGTGATAAACTATTAAATATTGCAAAGAAATTTAAAAAGCAAATTAATCTAAAAGGTCTATTAACTGAAGATGAATTAATAAACATATTGGTTAACCCAGTAAGAAGCTCCCTTTACAATGATACAATGATTCCTAACTCATCCGAAAGTTTTATAGAATTATTCTATTCATATATAGATGAAGGACTACTTAGAACAGTAGAATTATCAGATGATGATTATACCTATGAAACTGAAAATATATATGTTCAAACAGAAGATGAAAAAATATATTCTATTATTGATTTTATAAAAATAATCAAAGAATTAAGACCTGAATCTTTTGAGGATATGTTAGAAAGGATGTCAATATATCACGATAATAAAGAAGATAATTATTGGTTGACGGAAAAAGACTACAAAAATTACATCAATAGTAAAAAACAATTAGCAATAAGTGAAAATCATAAATAAAAGAGAGATGAATTAATATGTATAAACAAATAATAAATAAACTCAAAGATAAAAAAATAGCTATCCTAGGTTTTGGTAAAGAAGGAAAGTCAACATATAATTTTATAAGAAGATATCTTAATAAGAAAAAATTAACTATTATTGATAAAGTAAAGCAAGAAATAAATGATGAATATGTAGATATTATATCAGGAGAAAATTACCTAGAAGGCTTATACAAATATGATTTAATTATTAAAAGCCCAGGCATTACACTAAAAGATATAGATATTAGCAATTTCAAAGATAGAATAACATCACAATTAGAACTTGTACTAGAAGTTTATAGAAAGAATATAATTGGAATTACAGGAACAAAAGGTAAAAGTACAACAACATCTCTAATTTATGAAATAATAAAAGATCAAAGAGATAAAGTATTTATACTAGGAAATATTGGGAATCCATTGCTTGACAGAGTAGAAGAATATGACGAAAATTCAATTCTAGTAATTGAAATGAGTTCAGATCAATTAGAGTTTGTTGATAAGAGCCCTCATATAGCAATCATATTAAATTTATTTGAAGATCACTTAGATCACGCGGGGACAATTGAACACTACCATGATAGTAAAATGAATATTTTCAAATATCAGGATGAGAATGATTATTGTATTTATTCAGATGATAATTATTATTTGCGCCAAAGAATGGAATCGTCCCAATATAAAGGAATAAAATATAACATTAGATTTGATTATGAGAATTTAAATCAAAATAGTGTAAGAATAAAAGATAAAGAGGTTTATTTAAATAATGAGTTATTGTATACAGATGATGAAAGAAAATTAATCGGAGATCACAATTTAAAAAATATAATGTTTGCATTAACAGTAGCTAAAATTATGAACTTGAATCTAGATAAAGCAAATAAAATAATAAAAGAATTTAAAGGTTTAAAATACAGAATGGAATGCATAGGTACTTATGATGATATTACATATTATAATGATACTATTGCAACAGTACCATCCGCAACAATTAGTGCAATTACATCAATCAAAAACGTAGATACATTAATATTTGGCGGTATGGATAGAAAAATTGACTATACAGAACTTATAGATTATTTAAAAAACTCAGATATTTCAAATTTAGTATGTATGCCAACAACTGGCACAAAAATTGGGAAAATACTTGAATTAGAAACTAATAAAAATATTTTTTATACAGATTCATTAGAAGAAGCATATGATATAGCTAAAGAGAAAACAAAAAAAGGATACAGCTGTCTATTATCTCCAGCAGCATCAAGCTATGAATATTTTAAAAACTTTGAAGAAAAAGGAAAATATTTTGAAAATATTGTGAAAAAAAATAATTTTTCAAACAAATAGTTTACTAAATTAAAACATTTTAATATAATATATGCCATTAGGGGGCATTAGTATGGCAGAAAAATATGTCGCAACAATAATGAAAAGAATATATTCAAAAGATAGGAATTATTTATATGTAGTTAGTCATCCAGCAATCGGTACTGTTGACGAAGAAACTAATATTTTTAAAGATGTTTATGGCAATGAATATCTTCCTATGCAAGATAAAAATCTTTTATTAAGTGAGATAACAGATGCATATTATAATATAATAGAGCTATCAAGAATTAAAGATTACATGCAAGCTGATAGTATAGAAGAGGCAATTTCAGAATATGCAACAGTCTATGGGAGAATATTACACTATGTCACAACAGAGAATGAAATGAGTATGAATATCAGATTAAATCTAGATATGTTAAAAAATGGTGCAATAGAAGGAATGATGCACCAAGCAAATATAAATGTTCCAAAAGATACTCCTGAAGAAACAGAAAATGAAGCTGAAGAGGTAATTCCAAGAATATTATTAGGAAGCGAGATAAGCGAAGAAGTTACAGATTTCATACAAGAAATAGTAGAAGGTGAGTATAGTACAAGAGATTTAAAAACAATCAAAGATATTGTTAAAAATCAGAAAGTTGAAATAGAAAGTTTACTTGAAACCATAGACTTACAACTTGAAGCAAACGACTCCTCAGTTCTAAGTGATGATAAACCACCTGAAATTACAAATCATATTGATATAAATGATATATACAAAAAGGTAACAAAAACATTAATTGCACAAGATGAACCAGCACGAAGAGTTATTGTAGAGATTGCCAGAAAACTTCAAAGTCAAAATATCAATAAAAGAGGACTACTGGTTACAGGGCTTACCGGAGTAGGTAAAACTAAGCTGATAACTTTGATAGCGAAATATATTAACAGACCATTTATAAAAATAGACTCAACTAGATTAACATCAGTGGGGTATGTAGGAGATGATATAGAGGAGAAACTATGGGAATTATACATATCATGCGATAGAGACATTAATAGGACAGAAAACGCTATTGTTTTCTTTGATGAAATTGATAAGAAGGGATCCAGCAGAAAAGATGATATTGCTGGTACGGCTGTATTAAATTCATTGTTGCCATTTATTGAAGGCTCATCATATTATGCAACTCCAGATGTAAAGACAAAAAAAGAAGTTGTTAAAATCAACACGAAAAATATGATTGTAATACTTGGTGGAGCTTTTGAAGATGTGTATAAAAATCTGAAAAATAAAACTGAAGTAGGTTTTGGAAGAGATATAGATAGTAATCAAAAGGATAGAAAAGCTAAAGTAGAAGACTTTATTAATAATGCAATGATGACTGGTGAATTAATGGGAAGAGTATCTATTATTAAACTAAATGATTTAGAAAT
Organism: uncultured Erysipelotrichaceae bacterium; assembly: GCA_902764545.1. GTDB lineage: Bacteria > Bacillota_I > Bacilli_A > RF39 > UBA660 > UBA3789. The sequence continues at coordinate 39,344 of CACWWC010000003.1, forward strand.
TAATGATTTAAAAAGAATATTAAATGAATCAGATGAATCAGCCATAAAAATTCAAGAAAAATTATTTGAAGAACTAGGCGTAAAATTAACCGTAGGAAGTGACTACATTGAAGAAATTGCTACACAAGCATATGAAAGAAAAACAGGCGTAAGAGGAATTAATAATGTTGTAGACGAATCAACATGGGAGGCTTATGCAGACGTATATTCAAATGTTGGTCAGTATGAAGAAATTGTTTTAAGTAAAGAAACGGTAGACAATCCAAAACAATATAAAAAGATATATAAAACAAAAAAAGAAGGAAGACTCAATGCATAGAGATATTCCCTCTTTTTTTAAAAAAAGTATTGCATTTTATTTTTTAATTTGATACAATCTAAATGCACGTGATAAATGGCGCTGTAGCTCAGTTGGCTAGAGCAATCGGTTCATACCCGATAGGTCGTGAGTTCGAATCTCTCCGGCGCTACCATATTGATAGAAAACTCGAACTATTATAGTCCGAGTTTTAATATACATAAATTTATAGTAGAATATTTATATATATAAATTGACATATGTCAATTTAGAAACACACTTGCATAATGACAATGTTATTATAATGGGAGATAATTATGAATAAATATAAACTAAGTACTGAGGACATAAATAAAAATTATTTTCATTTTACAAAAAAGAAAAATTTAAGTTCTATAAACGATAAAGGTTTAATACCTAAAATAGGTTTTCATGCACAAGCAATTGAAAAAACAAAAAAGTATTTTTTGTAGAAGGGCTAGATAATTTAATATACTTACTTGATTGTTGGATTAATGTTTGTGAAAAATATCCACATATACCAGGCTTTTTCAATATTGAAAGCGTTATAATGAGATACAAATGGTTTCCAAAATCAATTATATATGCATATTTTAAATATACAGAGATAAATAAAATACATAGGTTTGTAGCGTATAAATATTTTGATAATTTTTTAAAGAATTTTACATTATTAAATATAAATATTAGAGATGGAATAGACTTTAGTTATGAAGATATAGATCAAATTAAAAATAAGCATTATCGTAAAGAGTATTTAATAAAAGCTGGTTATTCCCCTTTATATTCTGATCTAGAATCGGTAAAGATGGATAAATGGAATATGCATACATTTTCTAATCATGGTGTTGATAAAGACAAGATAAAAACATGCTATATCAATAATTCTTCTAGCATGTTTGATATATTAATGTTTGCGATAAAAAATACAAACATTAATATAAAAGATACATGCCCTGTTCTTTTTGGATATTTAAAAAGTAGAAAATTAATATAAAGCTATAGTTTCGGAAAAAACTATTAAAAATTTATGAGAAAAGAGGCAATAATGCAGCTTTAGTTAAAGACGTTATGTATAATTTTGATAATTGGAGTAGAAACCAGAAGGATTATAGTTATTCGATAGTTGTTCTAGATAAGGACAAATACCTTGAAGATTTACTATTAGAAAAAGGATTAATAAACAATAGTTAACATAAAGGAGAAATATAATTATGTTTGAAAAATTTATAAATAGATTAAAAAATAAAAAACAAGAACTGAATGAAATTAGTAAAAGTCATTCAAGTAAAGAAGAAAAAGTTCAGTTTACTATAACTATTACCAATGCCAGTAATATGTATATTATGGTAATAAGCGACTATATTTTAATTGGAGATTACGATAGAAGAATAGATAAAATTGATAAATATGGTGTTGCAGATATGATAAGTAATAGTATTCTTTGGAATAATAGAAAACAAAAAGTAAATAAAGGAACATACTATGTTTTATCGCTAGATAATAGAATCTATAATGTATATATTAATGATTATGAAATAGCAGTAGATGAAAGGAATAAAATAGATGAAATAACAGAAGAAAGAGTCATTACATATAATCAAAATACCATGAATTATAATTACTTTAGTGCAAAACATGACAAATATGGCAGTACATTTTATACAAAATACTATAGTAAACCACAACTTGATTTAGGGAAGCTTATTTTTTCGAAAGAAGAAGCTCACGAAGAAATAAATAATCTAATTGAAAGATTGTTTAATATAGAAGAAATAGCTAAACTAATAGATATAGATATATTAAAAAAACATATTCTAAATGATATTGGTAATGAGAGTTATCAAAAAAAGAAACAATAAATAGAAAGTTATAAAAACATGATAGGGGGGATACTAAATGGCACTTTCTTTAGACGAAAATACAAAAAAGACTTATAAAAGAATCAGCTTACTATTATCCAGAAGGAAAAAATCGATATACAAAAGATGCTGCAATAGCATATGGAATAATCTCGAAACTATATAATAGAGATTATTTTCTAGATACATTATATTCTCTTGCCGAAATTGATTTAGATAAAGTAGATATACAAATAAATGAAAAAATTAATCAAGACGCAAGAAGAGAATACTATCTTGAGGCACTTCAACATATTGAAGGCTTATTAAACTATTATAAAAGAGATAATCTAGAAGGATATAACGATCAATTAAATCCAGGAGTTTTTGAAATACTATCAGTAACACTATTATAGTATCCAGAAGTAGAACAAAATATATTAAAAATAGATCAAAAGATCTTATACATATAGTATAATAAAAGTAAGATATGAAAATATAGGAGTGTAATAATGAAAGATATACTACTAAATAATTTTTTAAGAATTTCAAAAATACCTAGAAAGTCAGGTAATGAAGAAAAAATCGCCAATTTTTTTATAGAGGTTGCGAAGAAAAATAAGCTAGAATACAGAAGGGATAAACATAACAATGTTTTCATAAGAAAAAAAGGAAATATTCAATCACAATCAATAGCCTTACAAGCTCATTTAGATATGGTTTGCGTTAAAAAGAATAATAGTATGCACAACTTTGAAACTGATGGAATTGAAGTAATAATAAATGGAGATGAAGTAACTGCCAAAGATACAACGCTTGGAGCAGATCAGGGTGTTGGATTAGCTATGATGTTAACAATAATGGAAGATAATAATCTTAAACATCCAGATATAGAATTTATATTAACTACAGAAGAAGAAACTACATTTAATGGCGCTGACAACTTCTCATATGAAATAATAAAGAGCAAAAGATTAATTAATTTGGATAATGACAAAGACGATACAGTGGTCATAGGATCAGATGGAGATATCCTTGAGGAGTTCTCATATGTCGGAGTTTTAGAGAGTAATAATTTACCATGTTACAAAGTTATACTAAAAAACCTTCCCGGAGGAAACTCTGGAAACAAACCTAATGAATCTAAAAATAATGCAATAATAACAATGGTAGAACTATTAAATACAAAAAATATATATTTACATAGCATAAATGGAGGAACATATGAAAATGATATCGCAACCTCATGTGAAGTAATTATTAGTACAAATGATGATTTAAGTTTTTTAAATACACATGAAAAGATTACAGTAGAAAAAACTGAATCAAATGAATGTTTTACTAAAGATGATACCAAGAAAATATTTGCACAAATAGAATCACTAGAGTCAGGTATAATTAATGAATATTCATCATCAGCCAACTTAGGAGTAATAAAAACTATAGATAATAAAGTAACAATAGACTATATAATAAGAAGTTCAAATCAAGATAAGTTAAATGAATTTACTGATAAAATAGAAAAATTAAAATATGGCTTTAATTGTAAAAGAATATATCAAGATAATATATGGAGTATTAATACAAACTCTATACTACTAAAAGCATATAAAGAATTATATAGAAAAATATATAATGAATATCCAAAAGAAAATATATGTCATGGTGGAACAGAGTGTTCAACAATAAAAAATAATTTGCCCAATCTAGACATTATATCCATAGGTGCCAATATGGAATCTATTCATACAACAGACGAAGTTACATATATAAGTTCATGGCACAAGGTATACAACTTATTAATAAAACTTTTCGAAATAAAATATTAGATAGGAGATAAGAAAGATGAAAGTATTATTATTAAATGGAAGCCCAAAAGTAGATGGCTGCACTAAGAGAGCATTAAAAGAAGTAGCAGATATCCTAGAAAAGGAAAATATAGAAGCTGAAATTGTAGATGTAGGAAGCAAAGACATAAGAGGATGTATTGCGTGCGGAAGTTGTGTTAAAAATGGCAAGTGTGTATTTAATGATATTGTAAACGAAATAGCTGAAAAATTTGAGCATGCTGATGGAATTATAGTAGGCAGTCCTGTTTATTACGCAGGATCAAATGGTAGCATTATTACATTACTTGATAGACTTTTCTATAGTTCAAGCTTTGATAAAACAATGAAGGTAGGAGCAGCAGTACTATCATCTAGAAGAGCAGGCTCAACTTCAGCATTAGATGAAATATATAAATACTATGGTATAAGTAATATGCCAGTTGTAACAAGTTCATATTGGAATGAAGTCCATGGTTTTACAAAAGAAGATGTAGAAAAAGATAAAGAAGGATTGCAAACAATGCGCAACTTAGGAAGAAATATGGCATTTATGATAAAATCAATTAATCTTGGTAAAGAGAAGTTTGGCTTACCAGAAAATGAGCATGATTATCATACAAACTTCTCAGATGGGCTATAAAGGAAAGCAATATGAATAATAAAGAAAAATATTTAGAAATAGTAAACAGTAGATTTGATGGTAAAGTAAAAGAAATTCTTACAAAACAAATAAATTTATTTTATAAAAATGAAGAAGTGGATATAAATAGATATTTAAAAGGAGAAAAAGTTTATTTAGAAAAGGGTACATTTATACATGGAATATATGGCGGGTTAGAAAATTTTGATTTTACTATTGAGAATGGATTTATATCTGCAGATTTTACATCAGAAAAAAGAGCTAATAAAATATGTAATAGTGTTGGTATGTGGAATATTCAAGAAGATATCTTTTTAAAAGATTACATAAATTTGTATAGCGGATTTACAATTACTTATTGCATAGGAAGAGGGCCAGAAAGCAAATCAAAAACTGAACTGATTCCATACCATAAATTTGATGAGTATACAGAAAACATAAATAATAATGAAGATGTCTGGGCATATTCAGGAGAACAAACTAAAGAAGTAAGGTTTATTCCGAGCCTTGTTTCTGAAAAAAGACAAATTGCCTTTATCTTAAATATGAAAAGCGATTATGCAAAAGAATTAGCATATAACGATATATGGAACATTAAATTTGATAAAGAAACTCTTAAACCATTTTTAGATTATCGATATATAGAACAGTTTATTAATCAAGATAGACTATACAAAAACGCAAGTACAACAGATAGAGAATCGGCCATAATGTTTGGGTTACCAAAAACATTAATAGAGGGTGTATTTGTAGGAAGAAAAATAGAAAATGATAAAAAAGCTATTGAATATATAAAGAATAAATTGCCATCATGCTATATATGTAACTTAGATGGAGAAGTTATTGTAGGTAATAAATATAATATATAATAAAAGATATATATAATTGAGAGAGGAAAGAAAAAATGCAAGTAAAAATATGTGCCAATAAAAGTATAGAAGATGCTAAAAACTGCATAGAAGCCAATGCAGATATAATTGGAATACTAGTAGGGAAAAAACATCATAGTGATGACTTTGTTAATAAAGAGACAGCAAAAAAAATAGTAGACTATGTAAATAAACGATGCCCAGTAGCTTTAGTAACACATTTGACGAAAGCAGAAGATATTATTGAACTAACAAATTATATAGGAAATGATATTATACAGCTTCATTCAAATATCGATGAAGAAGAAGTAGAAAAGATAGTAAAATCTCTTCCAAAAGTTAAATTAATTAGATTAATACACATATCAGATGATGGTAGAGTAATAACAGATTATAAGAAAATGAAATATATAGACTTCTACTTATTAGATAGCTACAATTTAAAAACAAATCAAGTAGGAGGAACAGGAATCTCACATGACTGGCAAAAAAGTAAAGAATTAATTAAACTACTGGACAAACCAACCTTTTTAGCAGGAGGGCTAAATCCAGACAATGTAAAAAAAGCAATTGAAATTGTAAATCCATATGGAGTCGATGTAAATAGTGGTTGTAAAAATGAATTAGGGAAAAAGGACAAAAACAAAATAAAAAAATTTGTTGAAAATACAAAATCAAATTAAAATAAATAAGTACCTGTAAAAGGTGCTTTTCATATTAAGGAGTGATAAAATGATTCTTAATGTAAGTGGCAGAACAGATATTGTAGCATTTTATACTGAATGGTTTATGAATCGTCTAAAAGATGGATATATCGATGTTAGAAATCCATTTAATCAAAACAGTATTAGTAGAATAATGATGGATGATGTAGATTTGATTTTTTTCTGTACGAAGAATCCAACTCCTATTGTTAAATATATAAAAGATATTAATAAAAAAATATACTTCCACGTTACTTTAACTCCATACAAAAGAGATATTGAACCAAATCTTCCCCCTAAAACAGAAATAATAGAATCAATCAAAAAAATATCAGAACTTATTGGACATGATAATATTGTGGTAAGATATGATCCAGTATTTATAAACAATAAATATACGATAGAGTATCACATAAAAGCATTTGAAAGAATATGCAAATTGCTAGAAGGGTATATAGATAAAATATTAATATCGTTTTTAGATGAATATAAAAATGTTATCAATAACAAAAAAATATTAAGATATAAAAAGTTAACAGAAAAAGACTATGAAACGATAGGCAAAAGTTTCTCCGAAAGCGCAAAAAAACATGGAATGATTGTTCATACCTGTTTTGAAGATCGAAATCTAGTTGAGTATGGTTTTTCAAAAGATGAATGTTTATCAAGAGAATTAGCGTTTAAATTGACCGGAAAAATATATAAAGAAGAGTGGAAAGCAAGAAAAGAAAGAAAATGTCACTGTATTAAAATGGTCGACATAGGAGCATATAATTCATGTAAACATTTTTGTAAATATTGTTATGCTAATTATGATGAGAAACAAGTTAATGAAAATTATAATAACCATGACAAAAATTCATCTTTGCTTATAGGAAACTTAAAGGAAAGCGATAATATCAAAATAAGAAAAAAATAATTATTCTTTGAACATATCAACGATATTTTTTATAACAATATCACTCATTACATTATAGTTCATATTTTCATGTTGATGATAAACAACTTCGTGACATAAGTTATCAATCATCCCAATCATTATATGAACCTTTTCACTTAAATTTTTACTCTTGAAATTATTTTTAAGTAAAGTATTATGAATACTCTTAGTCATTTCCAGTTCCTTATCATAATAATACTTCGCAACATCATGATTAGAATGAATCATTGCAGTAATCTCCTCATGAGCAGTTTTAGACATTTTATGATTATTAATATATTTATCAATCATTTCTTTAAGTATTATATCGAAATTGCTAATATCAAAATTATCGTGTTCAATTTTTATCATTGGGAAAAATATATCATCCCCATATTTTTTTAACCCTTCCATAAAAATATCATACTTATCTTTAAAGTATTGATAAACAATTCCCGTAGAAACACCGGCTTCCTTAGCTACTTGGGCAGTATTTGTATTATAATAACCATTTTTACATATAAGTTTAAAACCAGCCTCAATAATTAATTCTTTTTTCCTAATAGCCCTAACTTGTTTAGGATTTCTTACTTCATATTCCATAAATATACTACTCCTTTTCACACATTATACCATATATGAATTAAAATTCATATTATATTGACTATCAATTATAGATATAATATAATAAATGTGAAAAATAATTCATATTATGTAGAAGGAGTTATTAAATGAAAAATTTTATTGAACTAAAAAAAGTAAAAAAAACGTATGTAATTGGAGAACAAAAATTTAATGCGTTAGATGGTGTTGATTTAGAAATCAAAAAAGGAGAATTAGTTGTAATTTTAGGCCCTTCAGGCGCCGGAAAGTCAACTCTTTTAAATTTACTTGGCGGAATGGACAAAATAACATCCGGTAGTATTATGATTGATAATCAGGATATAGGAAAATATAATGATAAAGAATTAACTAAATATAGGGCCAATGACGTAGGATTTATCTTCCAATTCTATAATATTATGCCTACCTTAACAGTAGATGAAAATGTTAATTTAATAAAAGATGTTACTAAAACTAATAAGGAATCAAAAGAAGTATTAAAAAAAGTAGGATTGTTAAAACATGCTGATAAATTTCCACAAGAATTATCAGGAGGAGAACAACAGAGAGTTTCAATTGCCAGAGCTATTATGAAAAATCCAAAATTATTACTATGTGATGAGCCAACAGGAGCACTTGATTCTAAAACAGGAGTAGAAGTACTAAAATTATTAAGACAACAGTCAGATGAGGATACAACAGTCATTATTGTTACGCATAACTCTTTAATTGCTGAAATTGCTGATCGAGTTATAAAAATTAAAAATGGTAAAGTAGAAGAAAACAAATTAAATAGCCATCCAAAAAAAATCGATGAGGTTAAGTGGTAATATGTTAAACAAGAAGATGTTTAGAGATATAAAAAACAACTTATCTCAATTTATTACTATATTCTTAATGATTTTAATCGGTGTCATGGCATACTCTGGAATTGAGGCATATATGGGTGGTATGCAAAAAACAAAAGATAAATTCTACTCTGAAAATAATATTCAAGACTTAAATGTAATTGGAGCTAATTTTACAGTAGATGATTTAAAAACGATTAAAAATATCGATAATGTCAATGGCGCTGAAAGAAAACTCTCAGTAACTGCTACTACAGATAATGATAAAACACTTCTTTTAAATTTCATAGAATCAAATAATATTTCAAAATTTTATGTATTTAAAGGAGAAAAATTCGACCCTAACAAATCAGGTATTTGGCTAGATAATTTCTATGCTATAGAAAATGATATTAATGTAGGAGATACAATATTAGTAAAGTATGAGGATTTAGAATTAAAAGAAAAAGTTTTAGGGCTTATTAATGTACCTGATCATCTATATGATGTAAGAGATGAATCTGAACTATATCCAGATCGAAAAGAATTTGGTTTTGCTTATGTAAGTATCAATGAAATAAAAGAAGATTATATCAAAAAAAGAGCAATGAAAGAAATGAATATTACCGATGAAAATATATTTGATATGTACGTAAAAGACTTTAACTATAAAGATTATTTAATATTTAATTCAGTAATGGTGGATATTAAAACTAAAGAAAAAAGAGACAAAGTAAAAGAAGATATCGAAGATAAGGTAGAAAATGCAAAAGCTATTATAAATATTGAAGATACATCTTCATACGTAACTTATCAAGGCGAAATAGATGAGGGAAAAACATATGTAGGAGTATTTTCAGGATTATTTCTATTTATTGCGATGCTATCAGTTATAACTACCATGACTAGAGTTGTAAAAAAGCAAAGGCAGCAAATAGGTACATTAAAAGCTTTAGGGTTTAATAATAGAAAAATTCTATTTCATTATATAGGATATGGTTTTTGGATAGCAGTAATAGCATCTATATTAGGTCTATTATTAGGATATATTTTCATAGGAAGAGTATTTATTAGTCTAGAAATGGCATTCTTTGAAATACCAAATGGAAAACCAGCTATGGCTACAAGTAGCTACATAGTTGCACTAGGAGTAGTCTTAATAGTTGCCTTGATAACATATATAACAGGTAGAAGCATCTTAAAAGAAAATCCAGCAGAAACATTGCGCAATAAAATACCAAATGTTAAAAGTCGCAGTATTAACTTTACTAAAAAAAGCATATTCAAAAAATTGAAATTTGAATCTATATGGAATCTGAGAGATATCTTAAGAAATAAAATGCGTACACTCATGGGCATTGCAGGTGTAGTAGGATGTTGTATGTTAATAGTTTGTGCATTAGGTATGTTAGATTCAATGAACTTTTTTGTAGATTTACAATTTTCTACTTTATATAATTTTAATTATAAATTAAATCTTAATAATAATATAGATAATAATCAATTAGATGAGCTATATAAAAAATATGGTTCTCATACATCACAAACAATTGGTATAGAGATTAAAAATAAAAAAGGGAAAAGAGAATCAAATAATATTTTTGTAACAGATGCCAAGAACTATGTTAGATTTGTAGATAGAAAAAATAATATAATTTCACCACCTAAAGATAATGGAGTCTTTATCACAAAAAAATTATCAGAGACTAAAGGCTATAAATTAGGTGATACAATAACATGGCATATCTATGGAAATAATAAATACTACACATCAAAAATTATTGGTTTTAATAAAGATCCTCAAAATCAAAATGTTACAATGACTAGAAAGTATTTAGAAAGCTTAGGCATTAATTATAAGCCAGATTCTTTATATACAAATATTGATTTAAATAAAGAAAAAGAAATAGATAACGTAGAGACAATTCAAGACATTGAAAGTTTAAAAGAAGATATGACTAATATGTTATCTATGATGAAAACTATGTTAGTACTAATCATAGGCTTTGCTATACTTTTAGGTACAATAATTATATATAATCTTGGAATACTATCATATACAGAGAAACAATACCAATTTGCAACTTTAAAAGTATTAGGGTTTGATAATAAAAAAATTACAAAAATCTTTATCAAACAAAACAATTGGATTGCAATAATATCAATAATCATGGGGTTACCACTCGGTTATTATTTAACTGATTGGTTATTTAAAACAGCAATAGAAGAGCATTATGATTTTGGTGCAAGTATTAAATTCAAGACTTACGTTATTGCGGCAATATCAACGTTTATAGTATCATACTTAGTATCAAAATTATTATCAAAGAAGATTAAAAATATTGATATGGTATCAAGTTTAAAAGGAAATGAATAAAAGAACTGTAATGGTTCTTTTTTTGATATAATATAGAAAAGGAGAGAACAATATATGAAAAAAGTAAAAATTTTATGGAGTGGTATAACAGGAAGAACTGCAACTCATGCAAAAGAAATAATAAAAGAATGCCCATATGCAGAAATAGTTGCAGGAGTATGTAGAAATAATTTGGAATATTATCATTATGATGAATTGGATAAAATAAATGAAGAGTTTGATGTAATAGTAGATTTTTCCAATCCTAAACAATTTGATAAAATGATAAAATTTGCTATTGAAAATAATAAGCCAATAATACTTGGAACTGCAGGATTGACGGATGAACAAGTGAAAAAATATGAAGATGCTGCTAAGATTATTCCTGTATTTCGAGGAGGAAACTTTAGAAGCAAAGTCAAAGTATTTATTGATAAAGTATTAGAATATGTAAAGTCATGTGATAAAGACGAATTTGAAATAGTGGAAACACACTATAAAGGGAAAAAAGTGCCAAGTGAAACAGCAAAAGTAATTGCTAAGAGAATAAAAGATGAAACAGGTAAAAAATCAAGCATAAAATCATATTGTATCTATGATGATTTAATTAATGATTGGAGAGTAGATGACTTATCATGTAGAGTAGAAAGTTTTTATGAATTGGCTGAAGATATACTTGACATTGCACTTGTAATGAAATATCAAACATCAACACAATTATATGACTTAGATGGTTTATACCGTGAAAATAACATAACAAACCTTCATGAATATGCAATCAAATATGCCGAAGAAGATGATAAAATCAATAAAAAAATGTAGAAATATAGTATCTATAATATATTTTAAATATATATAAACATGGTAAAATAATAGTAGGTGATAGTATGCAAGAAAAAAATAAGTATCTTGAATTTATGCAACTTTTTGTAATTGGAGGAATATTAGGTTTTATATATGAGGAACTATTTTATTTGATAGATTTGGGAAAAATAGTTAAAAGAGGAATAACATATGGACCTTGGATCCCAATTTATGCCTTTGGTTCAATATTCATTATCCTAATTTGCATTAAGCACAAAGATAAACCCCTTATAGTTCTTACACTTGGTGGGGCAATATCAGGATTAATTGAGTTCATATCAGGATACATATTACATCATGTATTTCATTTAAGATTATGGGATTATAATCATGAAATATTAAACTTTGGAAACATTGGCGGCTATATATGTCTAAGAAGTGTATTATTATTTTCGATATGTAGTTTATTACTAGTTTATATAATTTGGCCAATCTTAAATAAAATTAATGCAAAAAAAATCAAATATTTCGACATCATAACTATTATCATATTTATTATATTTATATTAGATATTATAATAAGCTGTATATTTTAGATAATTTAATCAAAATAAAATAACGATATTTATCGTTTTTTTATTTTACCTCTTTAAAAAAAATAAAAAATATAGTAAAATAGTACTTGTGATTGCCCCATAGCCAAGCGGTAAGGCAGTGGACTCTGACTCCATTACGCGTTAGTTCGAATCTAACTGGGGCAGCCATATGAATAAAAAAAGAGTTTACTCTTTTTTCTTTATATAATAAAATAATTAATGAATTATGTATAAGAAGAGGTGTATCTATGACAAGTGAAGAAAGAATTGAACTTGCAAATCTTTTATTCCCTAATATAAAGAATGAAACTAAGTATTATGAAGATAAATATCCAGAAAGAAAATTACCTGAAGGAGCTATGGTAACTAGATATGGACCAAGTCCTACTGGTTTTGTACATTTAGGTAATTTACTTAGTGCTTTTGCAGATATGGTATATTCAAAACAAACAAATGGTAAATTTTTCTTAAGAATTGAAGATACTGATCAAAAAAGAATGATTGATGGTGGAATTGAAAATATTGTAGGTGTATTACATGATTTTGATATCTTACCAAATGAAGGATATTCTTTTGATGGTGAATATGGACCATATAGACAAAGTGAAAGAACTGAAATATATCAAACTTACGTAAAAGATTTAATTATTAGAGGTTTAGCATATCCTTGTTTTATGACAGAAGAAGAAATAGCTAATATTAAAGAAGAACAAGAAATCAATAAAACTAAGATTGGTATATATGGAGTTTATGCAGTTGATCGTGATTTATCACTTGATGAAGTAAAAGAACATTTAAATAATAAAGATGAATATGTTATTAGACTAAAATCACCAGGTAATGCCAAAAATGAAATAGAAATAGTAGACTGCATTAAAGGAAAACTAAAATTTCCAGAACATGATGTAGATACAATTCTATTAAAGAAAGATGGAACACCAACATATCATTTTGCACATGCGATTGATGATCATTTAATGCATACAACACATGTAATAAGAGGAGATGAATGGGTATCAAGCCTACCTTTACATATCCAATTATTTGAAGTGTTAGGATTTACTCCTGTTAAATATGCTCATATTGCTCCAATAACAATAAAAGATGCTGAAACAGGAAATATTCGAAAAATAAGTAAAAGAAAAGATCCATGGTTTGGAGTTAAATATTATGATGAAAATGGTATTCCAATAGAAGCATTACATTTATATTTAGCTACTATTACTAATACTAATTTTGAAGAGTGGTATTTAGCAAATCCAGATAAAAATATCAGTGATTTTGAATTTTCTTTTGATAAACAAGCTATAGGTGGAACTTCATTTGATGAAGCTAAATTAGTTAATTTATGTAAAACATATTTTTCTCATAAACCAGCAAAAGATATTTTTGAAGAAACACTTAAATGGGCATTAAAACATGATGAAGAATATGCAAAATTATTAGAAGAAAATAAAGAAGATATGATTAAATTCTTAAATATAGAAAAAGATGGACCACGCCCAAGAAAAGATATTGCAAAATACTCTGATGTTAAAGAAGAATTTTCTTATGCAATAGATAGTCTTTTTGAAAAAGAAAACTATTCTAAAAACGAATCAGAAAAAACATATGATACAGATTTAATTATAGATTATGTAAATAATTATTTAGAATTAGATCGTGATAATGAAACATGGTTTAATACAGTAAGAGAATTTGCTATAAAGAATGGATATGCATCATCTCCTAAAGAATATAAAGCTGCTCCAGATAGCTTTAAAGGTCATGTAGGAGATATATGTGAAGCAATAAGAGTAATGATTACAGGAAGATTAAAGTCTCCTGACTTATATAGTATTATGAAAATTCTTGGAAAAGATAGAATTTTAAAAAGAATAGATATGTATAAAAATTTATAAAGCAAAACAAAAGTCTTGATTTTTCAAGACTTTTGTGTTAAAATCGTAGATGTTTTTATTAAAAAGGGATGTGAATTTATGGAAGAAATAGACTTAAAAGAATTATTTGAATATTTTAAAGGAAAAATTATTTGGATTATTTTGGCAGCGATAGTAGCAGTAATAATTGGTAATGTGTACACAGCAATTACAAGAGTACCTATGTACAAAACAAATTCATCAATTGTTTTAGTAAGTGAACATAGAACTGACTCATCAACTTACAATAATAGTGAACAGCAATTAAATAAAAACTTAGTAGGTACATATTCAGAGATAATTAAATCTAAAGCAGTTCTTGACAAAGTAATAAAAAACTTAAAATTAAAAAATTCGTATTCAGAACTAAAAAGTAAAGTTACTGTACAAGCTGTAGAGAATACAGAAATAATTGATATATATGTATCAGATGCAAATACAAAAAAAGCGACTAAGATTGCTAATGAAATTTCAAAAGTGTTTGTAAGTGAAATAAATAAATTTTATAAACTAAATAACGTTACAATACTAGATAAAGCTGAGGATGCTAAAACCCCATACAATGTCAATTATCTTAAAGACAATGCGATTTATACAATAATAGGATTAGTATTCTCTATGGGAATTATCTTTATAATATTTTATTTTGATACATCAATAAAAACTAGTGATGAAATTGAGAACAAACTAGGACTTACTGTAATAGGTACTGTTCCAAGAGTAGGAAGGGAGTAGGCATTACATGAAAAGTAAAGATTTAGTAATAACAAAAAATCCTAAGTCTGCTTTTGCAGAATCAATAAGAAGTATACGTACAAACATTTCCTTCTCATCACTAGACAACAAAGAAATAAAAATTATCATTAATACATCTCCAGAGGCAGGCGATGGTAAAAGTTTTATAACTGCAAATTTAGCAATCGCTTATGCTCAAGAAGGAAAAAAAGTATTATTAATAGATGCTGATTTAAGAAGAGGAAGACAACATACTATTTTTGGAGTAATGAATATTACAAGTGGTGGTTATACAAACTTGATATTGAATTATAAACCAAAGATGTCATTTAATAAATATATTTTTACTACATTTGATGATAACATTGATATTATTCCAACTGGACCAACACCACCAAATCCGGTAGAATTGTTAGCTAGTGAAACAAATAGGAAGTTGTTAGAAGCTTTAAAGAAAAAGTATGACATAATCCTAATGGACTGTGCTCCAGTAATAGGTTTAAGTGACCCAATCATCTTAGGAACACTTAGTGATTTGAATTTAATGACCGTATCAGCAAGAAAAACAAAAATGGAAAGTTTGGAAAAAGCAAAAAAAAGCTTTGAACAAGCAAATTTGAAAATAGATGGTATAATCTTAAATAAAGTAAAAGCATCATCAAGTAAATATTATAGCTATTATTATAATAATGAATACTATAGCGATGATGAGACAAATTAAAAAAAAGAGTTTGTCTCTTTTTCTTTATTTTACCAACGTAGCAGCTTTCTCACCTGTTAATACTTTAAGTAGGTTTCCCTTTTTATTAATATCGAAAACTAATATTGGAATATTTTCTTCCATACAAAGACTTATTGCTGTTGAATCCATGATATTTAATTTTTTATTAAGGACATCAATATATGATATTTCATCATATTTAATAGCATCAGCATATTTTTTTGGATCCTTATCATAAATACCGTCAACCTTAGTTGCTTTAATAAGAACATCTGCATTTACCTCAGCAGCTCTTAAGCTAGATGCAGTATCTGTTGAAAAAAACGGACTTCCTGTACCACATCCAAATATTACAACGCGGCCCTTCGTTAAGTGTCTTATAGCTCTATCCTTAATATAAAATTCCGAAACCTGTCTCATTTCTATTCCTGACTGAACTCTAACAGGGACTCCCACTTGCTTAAACGCATCTCCTAATGCCAAGGCATTCATAACGGTAGCCATCATTCCAATGTAATCACTTGTTGCGCGATCCATATATTCATTGCTTCTTCCTCTCCAAAAGTTACCACCGCCAACGACTATACCAATCTCATATCCAAGCTCTACACATTCTTTAACCTCTTTTGCAATCTCCAAGGCTCTATCAAAATTTATTCCATGTTTACTAGAACCAGCTAGAACCTCACCACTTAGTTTAAGAATAATTCTTTTGTATTTCAAACTATCATCTCCTAGTTTTAGTTTAACATAATACAAGTTAAGTTGCAAAAAAAACAAAGCAATGTTATAATAACCTCGTTTTATTGAAAGAGGGGTGTTAATCATGGAATTTAAACAGATTGAATACAACGATTCCAGTGATTCAATATTGAAGGTTATCCAAGAAAACATAACTATCGCATCAAAAATGGAAAGAGAAATTACAAATAATAGAAGAAGACAACATCCGAAAGCAGAGAGTAAAGAAGTGCCCAATAAGATTAAAACCCCAACAACACCTGAGACAGTGCAAGAAATAAAAGTTGATGAAGAGTTTGAAGATGCTCTTGCATGCTATCTAGAGGATTATCAAACACTAAGCGATAATTTTACGAAAAGGGCTCTTGAACTAGTTCTTCCCACAAAATCTGACTACAGATATCAAGATATAATTATAAGATTACACCTATCTTCGCTTAAAGAAATAAAAGAACTGTCTGAACTTTTGACGGATGAAAATAATACAAAAGAAGATCTAGAAGAAATTAAACATTTAATAAGATTGGAAAATAAAAAAATAAAACTATTAAAAGAAATTAGTGCACAAAAAGAAACAGAAAAAAGCACCGATAATGAAAAGAAAATTACAATTATACTTGCACCAACATCAACCGGAAGTATCAGACTATTAGAAGAATTAAAACGTATTCCAAATGATTTTTACTTCCAGTTTATAGAAATAATCACATCATTAGAAAAAGGTGTATTAAGAAGGGTTAAAGCATTTGTAGAAATAAAAGATTTTAAAGGAATTAGAGAATTACGCTGTGGTGATGTAAGAATAGTATTCAAAAGGTTAAGTAATGATAAATATGCATTAATAACAGGTTTCGTAAAAAGAAATGCCGATCAAGCATATAGAGAGCACATTCAACACACTATATTAGATTATAAGCAAATAGAAGAACAGTTAAAAAAAGTAAGTACAGAAGAAGACTTTTTATGTGAAAACGAAAAAAGAGTTATGGATTTAAAAAATATTCTAGGAAACAAAAAAGAATCTAAAGTTGCTAAGAAAGTGGGCGATAAATAATGAATATATCTCACATCAAAGACGAAATAGATAGAAGAATATCAGCTCTTGAAGCAAATAGATATAAATATCATAGTGGATATAAAGAATGTAAAGAGTGCCTAGATAAAAGTTCTTTTAAAGATGCCACAAACTTTATAAAAGTTGACTTGTACGATTATATAAAATTTTTATTATTTATAGGATGTAATTTTAAAAAACCACTAGATGAATGTGATCAGGATACAAAACATTTAAAAAAATACTCAGATTATATCTCATCAAAACAATTTGGACTATTATTTGAATTGTTCTTCTATCTGCTAGATAGAAACTCAATTGATGATTTGATAGATTATCTCCAAGAAAAAATATCCTTTAAAGAAGCCGCAGAAAGAATATATGAAAAAGATGATCACCTTTTTAAAGAAGATACAGAAAAAAAAGAAAAATTAAAAATTGGAAAAATTATTTCCTATATAAAAAAAGAAAATAATAATTGTGATATATTAAAAACATTATCGTTAATTAAAGAAAATCGTAGTGCCATGATAAAAATAACCGTACTAATAAAGGTTCGAATTGAAGTGGATGAATACTTAAGAGACGATCACACCCGCAAAGAAACAGAACGCTATTTTAAAAAAAGATTTAATCAAGACAGAGTAAATCGATTAATTATGCCACTAAGGGACTTTATAACAGATGAAGAGCAAAAAATGCAACAAAGTGATGCAGAAATACAAAAAGAAACAAATAGAATGATGAGATCATATGAATTTCTAATAGAATCTCTTATGCAAGGTGAAATAAAAAATGCGAAGAAAATTATAAAGGGCCTAAAAGATGAAAAACTAAAGAAAATGTTTTTAATTTTTATTTACGAACACAATAATAAATACTATGAATTATTAAAAGATACTTATGAAAATCAAATTACTAAAAATAGCGATGAATATCAAAAAACATTAGAAGAATATGGTATTACAATAATTGATGATAATATAGATAAAATAAAACATCATACAATAATTGATTTTAAATATATAATATCTTTACTAAAAAAGATGATAAATAATGATAACGCCATAATATATATCTTAGAGGTAACAGATAGAAAAACAACAGAAACAATTAATGAATATTCTACAAATGGATATCTAAATTACAAGTTTATTAATGAAAATTTATCTATATTTAATATTCAAAGTAAGGATAATATTAGATTAATAAATAATATTGAAACCTTAATTCAATATGGAATAAATCCACAAAATTTTTATGATAGTAATAACGTACTATTAACAGAAAGTAGTTTATTCCAAAGAAATTTGCAAATACTGAAAGACTATAATTTATTGAGACTTTTAAGAAATACCAAAAACATCTCATTTATTATGAAAGAAGATTTACAAGAAATAATTGACAGATATATTGAATTAGGATTAAAGAACATATTAGAGGAAACATTAGAGATACTTAATAAACAAAATATTGATAGATTATATTTAAAGAAAAGTTTAAATATGCCTATAAATGATATAGATACAATTAATAGAATATTAGATAAAAAAACGTTTGTAATTGATGACGAATTAATCAAAGATTATATTCCAAATATAGTACCACACATGAAGAAAAGAAATCTTCCAGTTACAATTGATGACTTGGAAACATATAGAATTGATAATTTAACATATAGAATTGCAGGAGTTTTATTTTCATCGATAAAGGTTCAATTTTTATTAAATAAAGGATATGACATGTATGATTCATTGTTCTATAATACATATATAACAATAGATGAATATCAAAATATAATGGATACATTACTATCAAAAGTTAAAACAAAACAATAAAATAATAGATAAAATAAACAAAAAAACAATAATCTTAATGTTTGACGTTTCATGTTCAAACCGCATTGAAAAGGTTTTAAACATTCTGTACCTTAAAAGCGAGTCTTAAAATAAAATAAAGGAGGTAAATACATGAACGCTGTAATAAAAGTCGGTGGAAAACAATATAACGTTACTGAAGGTTCTGAAATCTATGTTGAAAAATTAGATTGTGAAGAAGGTAATGTAGTTGATTTCAATCAAGTATTGATGCTTGATAAGAAAATAGGTAATCCTTATCTTACTGGTGTTACTGTTCAAGGAGAAGTTATAAAGAACGGTAAAGGAAAGAAAATAACTGTTTTCAAATATAAGTGCAAAGATAGATCAAACCGTAAAAAACAAGGACATAGACAACCTTATACAAAAATTAGAATTACTAAAATAGCTGGATAATTATGATTAATGTAGTAATAAAAAAAGAACATAGTAAGTATAAGAAAATAAATATCCTAGGCCATGCAATGTATGATGATTATGGTAAGGATATAGTGTGTAGTGCTGTAAGTAGTATTGTTACAACAACAGTCAATGGAATACTTACTTTGGATAAGGGAAGTTTAAGCTACCTAATTAGTAAAAAAGGTATGACAATTGATATAAAAACAGCAGATGAGACAACTCAGTTACTAATTGGGAATATGGTTAATTTACTTAAAGACTTAGAAAAAAAGTATAAAGAAAATATAGAAGTAAAGTAAGGAGGAGAATTATGAAATTAATAAAATTAGATATCCAATTATTTGCTCACCATAAAGGGCAAGGATCAACATCTAATGGTCGTGATTCTGCAGGACGTAGACTAGGAGCTAAAGCAGCTGATGGTGAATTCGTAACAGCTGGTTCAATTATATATCGTCAAAGAGGAACAAAAGTGTTCCCTGGAACAAACACACGTCGTGGTAATGATGATAGTATCTATGCAACTGTTGACGGAATCGTTAAGTTCGAACGTTTAGGAAGAGATAAGAAGAAAGCATCTGTCTATCCAGTAGGAGAATAAATGAAAAAGAACCATTAGGGTTCTTTTTAATATTTCATATATATAATAAATGCAGTATAATAGAAAAAAAGAAGAATATAGAGTGAAAACAATGAATTAAAAAAAGTGTATAAATATTAAATTAAATAAAATTAAACAAAGTAATTGCAAAACAATAATCTAAAAGGAGGATTTGCCATGTTTGTAGATGAAGTGGAATTAAAAGTCGAAGCTGGTAATGGTGGTGACGGGTGCACCGCTTTTCGTCGTGAAAAATACGTAGAAATGGGTGGACCATACGGAGGAAACGGAGGCCATGGCTCAGATATAATATTCAAAGTAGATGAAGGGCTACATACACTTTTAGATTTACGTTACCAAAAAACTATAAAAGGAAAAAAAGGTGAAAATGGTAAGGGAAAGAACCAACATGGAAAGGGAGCAGAACCACTTATTGTAAAAGTGCCACAAGGTACAGTAGTTACGGATTTAGATACTGGATTTGTAATTGCCGATTTATCTCATAAAAATCAAGAAGAGATAATTGCACACGGCGGAAGAGGTGGAAGAGGTAACACTGCATTTAAAACCCAAACAAATACAGCGCCAAATTATTCAGAAAATGGTGAAGAGGGGGAAAAAAAGAATTTAAAAGTTGAAGTTAAAATGTTAGCAGATGTAGGACTTGTGGGATTACCAAGCGTTGGTAAGTCTACAATCATTTCCTGCGTATCAGCATCAAAACCAAAAATAGCCGCTTATCATTTTACAACTCTAACACCAAATCTTGGCGTAACAAAATCTTCGGATGGTAGAAGTTTTGTGATAGCAGATCTACCAGGATTGATAGAAGGAGCACATGAGGGAGACGGTCTTGGAGATAAATTTTTAAAGCACATAGAAAGAACTAGAGTTATAGCTCACGTTGTAGATATGTCAGGGAGTGAGCTAAGAAATCCATACGAAGATTATCTATTGATCAATAAAGAGTTAAAAGAATATAATGAGAATTTGACAAAAAAACCAATGATAGTAATAGCTAATAAAATGGATTTACCTGAATCGCAAGAAAATTTAAAAGAATTTAAAAAGAAGGTAAAGTGTGAAATATTTGAAGTTAGTGCTGCAAAAAATCAAGGATTACAAGAAGTTATAAATCGTCTTGCTGACATTTTAGATACAATTCCAAACAATCCATTATATGATGAAAGTCAAATAGAAAGCCACGTTTTATATAAATTTAAAAAAGAAGAACCATTTACGATTACAAAAGAAGACGATGTTTGGGTAATTAAAGGAAAAGAAATAGAGAGAATCTTTAAGATGACAAAATTTTCATCAGAAGAAGCTGCATATAGATTTGCAAAGAAACTAAAAAGAATGGGAATAGATGACAAATTAAAAGAATTGGGTGCAAAAGAAAATGATCAAGTAAGAATTGTTGATTTCTATTTCGACTATAAGGACTAAATTAGGAGCAAAGCATGAATGATATTGAACAAATAAAAAAAATTACACAAGAAAAAGTTATCCAATTTATTAAAGGTAATCCTAGACTATATACTAAATATGATGCCCAAAGGATTATCAGTATAGTCGAATCTGGAACTATTCCAGATGTGTATAGCGAAGAGTTGGCAAGAGAGGTATTAGATGAATTGGGATTAATACCAGACAGATATAATATATATATAGATTTTTTAAAACTTATAGAAGAAATTTATGGAATAGAAGATAAAAATATTCTAGAAGTAGGTGGTGGATGTTTGCCCAGGCTAGCTTCAAGAATAAATTTGGAACAGACAAAAGGAACAATTACAGTCTATGACCCAAGATTAAGTCTAGAATATTCAAATGAAAAATTAGCATTAAAACGACAAAATGTAACAATTGATACAGATGTAAAAGGAATTGATTTAATAATAGGCCTAATGCCATGCAAGGGAGCAGAAGCTCTTATAAGACTTGCTACAAAGAATAATATAGATTTTATAGTATGGCTCTGTGAAGGAGGGCCACATGGTGATTATTTTGATTTTTATGAAGACGAACATGAATGGCGGGGATCTATAATTTTAGAAGCTGAAAATCAAGTGAAAAAACAAAATATGGGAATATTAAAACAAAAAATCATTTCAAAATATCCTCATAATTATCCAATTATTTATAATAAGAGAAAAGAAGACTAAAAGTGTATACCAAAATAATCAAAATATGATATAATCTCTATATAGTAGAGGTGTATGTATGAAAAGTATTGATTTTTTAAAAGAAAATGGTGTAGATATAGATAAAAGTCTTGAATTATTCGCTGATGTCAATACATACAATGATAATTTGGGTAATTTTTTAATAGGGATACATCAGAATATAAATGAAATTATTAATATGTTAAAAAATAATGATCTAGCAAATTACGCAGTGTATGCTCATTCATTGAAAACTGATGCTAAATATTTCGGTTTTATGAAACTTGCGGAAAAAGCACTTACGCATGAACAAAAAGCAAAATTAGGTGATATGTATTATCTTTCAGAAAATATCAATGATTTAATTGAAGAAACTAATAAAGTTATTGTATTAGTTCAAGAATATCTAAGTGACTATGATAACAATAAAAAAATAGAAACTAAAAAAGAAGATGGATTTCAGACTAATACAATCTTGGTGGTTGATGATTCAAACATAATAAGAAATTTTGTTAAAAAAATATTTAGTGATAGTTATAATGTAGCGTCAGCAAAAGACGGAGAAGAAGCTATAAAAATAATTAAAACTAACAAAGATAATGACTTTATAAAAACAATATTATTAGACTTAAATATGCCAAAAGTAGATGGCTTTGCTGTTTTAGAATTTATGAGGCAAAATGATTTATTTGATAAAATGCCGGTATCAATAATCTCCGGCGATTCCACAAAAGAGACAATAGACAAAGCATTCACATATAACATTGTAGACATGTTAGGGAAACCATTTAATGACAAATCTGTAAAAGAAATTGTAGATAAAACTATAATGTATAAAGAAAATAGAGATCTCTAAAGACCTCTATTTATTTTGCAGTTTAATAATATCTCCAACCTTTAATAAGCGGCATACGCCAACAGGAAAATAATATATATTATGTGCCTTAATCTTAAATATTAATTTTTCACTTGTGACATTATTATATATGTAAAGAATCCTATCATTTTTATCAGTAAAACATACATCAACTTTTTGGCAAAAGAAATAGGTATTTGCATATTTCTTTCTAGCTAGTTTTAATCCGAAATTAATATCTTTTAAATAGAATTTAAAAGTTTTAAATCGCTCACCAAACTTTTTATATTCAAAAATTTGAATTTTTTTATTACCGATTTTTAAAAACATAAAATCACCATTTAAATTATAACAAATATCTTTTAAATAGGCCAGTTTTGTGATATCATATAGAAGTGAAAAGGAGGTATAAATATGAGTGGACATTCAAAATGGGCAACAATTCATAGAAAAAAAGGTTTATTAGATGCTGCAAGAGGAAAAGTATTCCAAAAACTTGCCAAAGAAATAATGGTAGCAGCAAAAGGAGGAAGCCCAGATCCTAGCCAAAATGCTGCTTTAAGATTAGCAGTTGATAAGGCTAAGGCTCAAAATATGCCTAAAGATAACATACAAAAAGCGATTGAAAAAGCAACAGGTGGAGCAGATGGAGCTAATTATGAAAACGTAAGATATGAGGGGTATGGACATGGAGGAGTTGCCTTCATGGTAGATTGCTTAACAGATAACAGAAATAGAACTGCTTCAATGGTTAGATCTGCATTTACTAAAGCAGGAGGAAATTTAGGAACAGACGGCTCAGTAAGTTACATGTTTGAAAGAAGAGGTTCAATTATTATTCCTGGTGAATATGATGAAGATACTATGATGATGGCCGCATTAGATGCTGGTGCACTTGACTTTGAAAAAGTAGAAGACACTTATTCAATTACTACTGATCAGAATAGTTTCACAGCAGTTAAAGATGCCTTAGAATCAGCAGATGTAAAAGAATTTTTGCAATGTGAATTAACTTATATTCCAAATATGGAAGTAGAACTAGATGAAGAAGGCCAAGAAAAAGTAATGAAACTAGTTGAAACATTAGAAGATTTAGATGATGTACAAGATGTATATTATAATTTAAAGGAGGATTAAATCCTTTTTTTAAATTTAGCATATCTACAATTGAGGTGGTAAAATGTCACAAATAAAAATTAATTTTGATTTAATAGACGCAATCAAACAAGCGAAAGGAATAAAAAAATGTCCAAAGGAACTTTCAATGATTACTAAGCCGATTGCAATGCTTTATCCTACTGTGGTATTGATTGATTCTATAAAAGAACAACTACCACTTGATTCACTGATTATTGCCGTTGCAATTGCAACCACATTATCAGTAAGCGTTGAACAGCTGATATTATTTCTAACCATGAGGCAAAATACAATGGACTTAGCTAGAAGTGAACTTAATTATTTGACTATGTGTCTTAAAAATTTAAATATTGAAACAAATATAGATTTGTTAATTAATGCTAAAGTTTATAATGAAAAATATCAATTAAAAAAAGATGAAAAAAAAGGTATAATTAGAACTAGATATATCAATATACCAAAATATAATTACAAAAAAGAACAAGTAATAACCTCAATAAAAGAAGAGCATCTTCTAACAACAAAAGAATATTTATTATCGGTTGGCGAGCCAGAAAAAAAAGATGAAGTAGTTTATACAAAAAAACTTGTAAACGCATGATTATTTAAAAAAGTAAAAACAAGCAATGACTTGTTTTTTTTGAAACAAATGTTTTAGTTTTGTTTGCTTATACCAAATAAATAGTATATAATAACATATGGAGATGATTATAATGTATGACTATATAATTGGAAAAGTAACATATATAAAAAATAATGCAGTTGTAGTAGAAAACAATGGCATAGGGTATTTAATATACGTTTCTAATCCATACTCTTTTGAAATAAATAAAGATTATAAGGTATATATATATCAGCACATAACTGAAGATGAAAACAGCCTATATGGATTTAAAACAATTGAAGAAAAAGAATTGTTTTTAAAATTAATAAGTGTCAAAGGGCTAGGATGTAAAATGGCTTTGCCAATCCTTGCTGTTGGACAAATCGATGGAATTATGGATGCCATAGAAAGAGAAAATATTCTATATCTTAAAAAATTCCCAAAAATAGGAGACAAACTTGCTAAACAAATAATTCTAGACCTAAAAGGTAAATTAGAATTTATTGGAGTGGGAATTAGTGATGATGAAGTAGAAACAGAGCAAGAGCTTAAGGAAGTACTATTAGGATTAGGCTATAAAGAAAAAGAAATAATACCAGTACTAGCCAAGGTTGATACGTCTCTTCCTATTGAAGGTCAAGTTAAGGATGCATTAAAATTATTGCTTAGATAATAGGAGGAAATCACATGAATGAAAGTGTAATAAAAAACTATTCAATATATGACGATAATATTGAAAACACAATAAGACCAGAATCAATAGAGGAATACATTGGACAAACGGATGTAAAAGAAAATATAAAAGTTTTTGTCAGTGCGGCCAAAATGAGAGATGAAGCACTTGATCATGTACTATTATATGGTCCTCCAGGGCTAGGGAAGACCACACTTGCATTTATTATTGCTCACGAACTAGGAACAAATATAAAAACAGCTAGCGGCCCAAGTATAGAAAAGAGTGGAGATCTTGCAGCAATTCTATCCTCTCTTGAACCAGGAGATGTATTATTCATAGATGAAATTCATAGAATGCCTAGATATATAGAAGAAATACTATATCCAGCAATGGAGGACTTTTCCCTTGACATTATTGTTGGAAGTGAAGGAAACAGTAGAAATATAAAAATAGATCTTCCACCATTCACACTAGTAGGAGCAACAACACGTGCAGGAGACTTATCTTCTCCACTAAGAGATAGATTTGGAATTGTATCAAAATTACAGTTTTATACAATTGAGGAACTTACAGATATTATTAAAAGAACATCCAGAGTATTGGAAATGCCTATTACAGACGAAGCAGCAAAAGAACTTGCAGCAAGAAGTCGAGGAACACCAAGAATAGCAAATAGACTGTTCAAAAGAGTTCGAGACTTTGCCATGGTTGAAAAAAGCAATGAGATAACTAAAACAATTACAGAAAAAGCGCTTGATAGACTGAAAGTTGATAAAAATGGGCTTGATAATACAGATCGAGAATTACTGCTTGCAATTATTAATAAGTTTAATGGCGGACCAGTTGGAATTGAAGCACTATCTAGTTCAATTGGAGAAGAGGTTACAACTATAGAAGATGTATATGAACCTTATTTATTACAGGTAGGACTTTTAAAAAGAACATCTAGAGGTAGAGTGGCAACAGATAAAGCATATGACATACTAGGAATAGAAAGGCATTAATAATGCTTTTTTCTTTTTTTAAAGTGTGTTATAATTATCCATAGATTTGGAGTGGTACTATGAAATTATCAGACTTTGATTATAATTTACCAGAAGAACTAATTGCACAAACACCTTTAGAAAAAAGAGATGAATCTAGGCTATTAGTTCTAGATAAAGAAACTGGGAATATTGAGCATAAACATTTTTATGATATAATGAGCTATCTTGATAGAGGAGATACTCTAGTACTAAATGATACAAAAGTTCTTCCTGCAAGATTAATAGGTGTAAAAGAAGAAACAAATGCAGTGATTGAAATTTTATTATTAAAAAATATAGATAAAGACATTTGGGAATGCCTAGTAAAGCCAGCAAGGAGAATAAAAGAAGGAACAACTGTATCCTTTGGGAATGGCAAATTAAAAGCCAAATGTTGTAAAGTATCTGACGAAGGAATAAGAAATTTTGAACTAATATATGATGGTATTCTATTAGAAATATTAGAAGAGTTAGGCACAATGCCACTGCCACCATATATTCACGAAAAACTTGCTGACCAAACAAGGTATCAAACTGTTTATGCAAAAGAAGTAGGTAGTGCCGCTGCTCCTACTGCAGGGCTTCATTTTACTAATGAACTTCTAGATAAAATTAAATCAAAAGGTATAAATATTGTATATATTACACTTCACGTAGGGCTAGGAACATTTAGACCTGTTTCAGTTGAAAATATAGAAGAACACGAAATGCACAGTGAGTTCTATACAATGAGTGAAGAAGTTGCAGAAATACTTAATAATACAAAAAAGTCTGGTGGAAGGATTATATCCGTTGGAACTACGTCTACTAGAACACTTGAGACCATTATGGGATTATATGGAGAGTTTAAACCATGTAGCGGTTGGACAAACATTTTTATTTACCCAGGGTATAAATTTAAAGCAATTGATGCATTAATAACAAATTTTCATCTCCCAAAATCAACATTGGTCATGTTAGTATCGGCCCTTGCAGGAAGAGAAAACATTTTAAATGCGTACAATATTGCAGTTCAAGAAAAATATAGGTTTTTCTCATTTGGAGATGCAATGTTTATTAAATAGAAGGTGAGATTATGAAAAAAATAAAATATAACTTGATAAGGCAAGACGGGAATGCTCGTTATGGAGAGATTGAGACAAGATATGGAACGTATGAAACGCCGATGTTTATGCCAGTAGGGACAAGAGCATCAGTAAAAGGATTAACTCCAGATCAGGTGAAAGAGTGCAGCAGTGGAATAGCTCTTGCAAATACATATCATCTATGGTTAAGACCAGGAGAAGATATTGTGCAAAAATGTGGTGGTTTGCACAAATTTATGAATTATGACAGACCAATTTTAACAGACAGTGGTGGTTTTCAAGTATTCAGCCTTGCAAAAAATAAAGAAAAAGATATTACAGAAGAAGGAGTTCATTTTAAAAGTCACATTGATGGTATGAACTTACTATTGACTCCAGAAAAATCTATAGAAATTCAAAACAAATTAGATAGCGATATAGCTATGTCCTTTGATGAGTGTCCACCTGCATCAGCAGACTATGAGTATTTAAAAAATAGTATAGAAAGGACACTACGATGGGCAGAAAGAGGAAAAAAGGTTCACAATAATCCCCACCAAGCATTATTTGGCATAGTTCAAGGTGGCCCACACAAAGATTTAAGGAAATACTCAGCTGAAAAAACTGTAGAAATGGATTTTGATGGTTATAGTATCGGTGGAGTTGCTAACGATGGTGAAAGCAAAGAAGATATGTATAAGGCAATAGATTATTCAACTCCTTACTTACCAAAGGATAAAGTAAGATATTTAATGGGAGTTGGAGAACCAATAGATATATTAGAAGGAGTAGAACGAGGTGTAGATATTTTTGATTGTGTACTTCCTACAAGAATTGCCAGACACGGGCAAGCATTTACAAGAGAAGGTAAGAAAAACCTTAATAATGCTCAATACATTGAAGATTTAAGACCTATCGAAGATGAATGTGACTGTTATTGCTGTAAAAACTTTTCTAGAGCCTATATAAGACATCTAATAACAGTAGGCGAATCTCTTGGTGGAACTCTTCTATCTATACATAATATTAGATTTTTAATAAAAATGACTGAAGAGATAAGAGAATCTATAAAAGAAGGAAGATTTTTAAAATATAAAGAAAATTTTATTAAAAAATATAATTCCAAAAAGAAATAGCCCATTAAACAAAAAAAATAGGGCTATTTTTATTTTTGATATTAATATCACCATCAGTTTTATTATTAACAGAAACATTTTCAGAATTATCATTCATAATATTAGAAATTTTGAATATAGTACCAAGATTACTTACAAGTGGTTTAACCTGATATATAATTGGAATAGCTTGATTTATTACACCTAAAGTCTTTTGGGTACCATCTAAAATTCCAGATATATTTAAATTTTTAAGAAAGCTTAAACCACTACTACCAATACTAGGATTAGGATACATTGTATCACCTCTGCTATATCATATGTAAATAAGATTAAAAGTTTAAAAATATCTTCAAAAAAAATATTAATTATGATAAAATAAAAAAAGATAAGAATATAAAGGAAGATTGATAAAGTGTTTGGAAAAAAGAAAGACAAAAACAAAAAAAACAATAATTCTCAACAGAATGTTGTATACCAACAGCAATCTTTATATGCTGCACCACAACAACAGGTAATTCAGAATCCTCAACCACAACAACAAGTGATGCAAAATATTCAACCTCAACAACAAGTGATGCAAAATATTCAACCTCAACAACAAGTGATGCAAAATATTCAACCTCAACAACAAGCAGCAACTGAAACACTACAGACTAATCAAGTTAATAATAGAGAACAAGCTATTTCAAAAAATGTAGGTAATAAAACTGAAAAAGTACAAAGACCTGTAAAAAGATATAGATACACCATTATAAACGGTGTAGGGAAAAAAGAACAAGGAACTTTTGAGGCAGAATCAGAAAATGACGTTAGGAACTTTTTATTAAGTCAAGAATATCAAGTTTTAGAAGTTAAAGAAAGATCTGCATCAGATATAGATATTGGTGGAAATAGTAAAATTGGCGCTAATGATTTATCATTTTCCTTAACACAATTATCAACATACATTAAATCTGGTATTCCACTAGCAGACTCAGTTAGAATTTTAGCAAAACAGACAAAAAAAGCAAATTTAAAGAAAAGCTTTAATCAACTAGTATATCAACTTCTAAAGGGAGAAAACTTATCAGATGCGATGGCTATGCAAGATAAGGTATACCCTAAACTATTAATTAATATGGTAAAAACTGCTGAGATGACAGGAGACTTGCCATCAATCTTAGATGATATGGCAGAATACTATACATCAATGGACCAAACTAAAAAACAGATGAAATCAGCCATGACGTATCCAATAGTAGTTTTAACTATCGCTTTTGGAGTTTTGATTTTCATGCTTACATATTTGGTACCACAATTTACAGCGATGTTTGACGAGCAGGGGGCAACATTACCTGCTTTGACACAGACAATTGTTTCTGTAAGTAATGTCTTAAAAACTAAATGGTATTTAATCATAATATGTATCTCGGTGGTTGTAATTGCGTTTTATATGCTGTTTACAAAAGTTCAAAAATTTAGAGAGACAATCCAAATAATACTTATGCATCTACCAGTCATTAAAGATATTATTGTATACAATGAGATTGCAAATTTCACTAAAACATTTGCATCACTATTAAATCATGGAGTATTTATCACGGACTCTATGGAAATATTATCCAAAATAACATCTAATGAAGTATATAAACGTATAATCAATAAGACTCTTGATAATTTAGGAAAAGGAGATTCTATCTCATCAGCATTTAAAGGGGAGTGGGCAATTCCAGTAGTTGCATATGAAATGATTGTAACAGGAGAAACAACAGGCCAATTAGGAAATATGATGGAAAAAGTTGCATCTCACTTTCAGATGCTACATAAAAATGTAATTGATCAAATGAAAAGTTTAATAGAACCAATCTTAATCTGCTTTCTAGCAGTGGTTGTAGGTATCATTTTAATATCAATTATCCAACCAATGTTCTCAATATATAGTCAAATTAAATAAGGAGGTAATTAAATTATGCAAGTTATTTATTTATTTGCCTTTTTTATTTTAGGAACACTTTTAGGATCATTTTATACAGTTGTAGGAACACGTCTTCCTAAAAATGAAGACTTTATAAAAACAAGAAGTTACTGTGATAATTGTCATCATAAATTATCTTTACTTGATATGATTCCGATAGTATCGTATTTATTATTAAAAAAAAGATGTAGATACTGCCATGCAAAGATAAACAACTTATCAACTTATATGGAAATATTTACAGGAGTGTTATTTGGGCTTTCCTACTATGTCTTCGGTCTATCATATGAATTATTTATTGCATTAGGAATTATTTCCCTTTTAATAATATTATCGGTATCAGATATTTCCTATATGATAATCCCAGATGAAGTTCTAATATTTTTTTCAGGATATTTTATAATAATTAATACATTAAAAAGTGGAATTATACCATCATTAGCATCAATCGCCTCAGGATTAATCATGTTTGGTTTTATGTATCTAATAATGCTGATGGGCAACTTTCTTTTTAAAAAAGAAAGCCTAGGCGGAGGAGATATAAAGCTAATGTTTGTGGTAGGTCTAGTCCTTCATCCCTTTCTAGGATTAATGGTAATATTTATCGCAAGTTTTATAGCCTTGCCAATATCATTATTAATTTTAATTCAAAAAAAGCAAAATATAGTTCCTTTTGGTCCATTTTTATTAATAGGATTTACCTTTATGTATTTTACTCAAATAAATATAGACATGATAGTGGAATTCATAAGATCATTTTAAGAAAGATACTCTTTCTTTTTCTTTTGAATTATTGTAGTATATAAATATGGACGGTGATGACATGAAAGATATCAGTATTCTACCAGCAGACTCTTATACAGTAATAAATAAAACAGTAATTACTGATAAAGATAAGAAAATAATTTCAATGTTATACCAACCAATCATTGGATATACCGCAACAGCCTTGTATTACAGTTTATTATCAGATTTGGATAAACATGAATTAATAAGTGAAGATTTAACTCATCATCATCTAATGTCAGTAATGCAGCTAAATTTAGATGATATTGTCGTTGCCAGAAAGAAACTTGAAGCGATAGGATTATTAAAAACATACATGAAAAAAGATAATGTAAATCAGTATGTATATTTAATTTATTCTCCACTTGAAGCAAACGAATTTTTCAATCATCCAATTTTAAATGTTGTATTATACAACAACGTTGGTAAGAAAGAATATGAACGCATAATAAGCTTCTTCAAAACGCCAAGAATAAATTTAAAAGAATATGAAGATATCACATCATCATTTGATGAAGTTTTTACATCGGCTACCAAAACATTGACTGAAATTGAAAAAGATATCACAAAAAGAGATTCAAATAATATATTAATTAATCAAGGAATAGATTTCAGCTTAATTATATCATCAATTCCAGAAAGTCAAATAAGTCCAAGATGTTTTACAGAAGATACAAAAAGACTGATAAACAATTTAAGCTACATCTACCAGTTAAATACATTAGATATGCAAGGAATAATTAGAGAATGTATAAATGAGAGAGGGCTTATTGATAAAACAGAGCTAAGAAAACACTGCAGAGACTATTATAAATTTGAACACGCAGGAAACCTACCAACACTTATTTATAATAAGCAACCAGAATTTTTAAAAAAACCTGAGGGAGATAATTCGAAATGGGCAAAAATGGTATATACATTTGAAAATATTACACCATACCAATTATTAAAAGCAAAATACAAAGGTGGAGAGCCAACTGATAGAGATAAAAGGTTAATTGAAAATTTACTTATCGATCAAAAACTTAATCCAGGAGTAGTCAATGTTTTAATTAGCTATGTATTAAAGACAAATGATGAGCAACTAAAGAAAAGTTATGTTGAAACTATCGCAGGACAATGGAAGAGAGCAGGAATAGAAACAGTAGAAGATGCTATGAAAATTACTGAAAGAGAACATAAAAAGCTTCGTAATATTATTAAGAAAAATAAAGAAAAACAAAATGAGTCTAAAAAAGATGACACCAAAAACTTACCTGTATGGTTCAACAAACAAAATAATGAAATAGAAAAAACAAGTAAAGAAGAAGTAGAAGAATTAGATAAGCTTTTAAAAGAATTAGTGTAATACCTATGATATAATAAAAAAGAAAGAAGAGAGGGAATATGAAAAAAACACTTATATTTGGGCATAAAAAACCTGATACAGATTCAGTAATGTCAGCTATAGCGCTTTCATACCTAAAAAATAAACTAGGGGAAAGTACAGAGCCAAGAATTCTTGGGAATATCAACAAAGAAACAAAATACGGTCTAGAATTTTTTAATATTAAAACGCCAAAATATCTAAATGATGTTAAATTGCAACTAAAAGATATAAAATATCATAAAGGCTTTTTTATAAAAAGTAAAAAAAGTATATATGATGCCTATCAATTAATGTTAAAAGAAGAGTTAACAGGAATACCTGTTTGTGATGATGACTATACTATAATGGGATTAGTAACGCTAAAAGATTTATCACATAATTTAATTAATGAAAACGTAGAGGATTTATATACATCATATGATAATTTAGTACATGTTTTAAAAGGAGAAACAATATCTCATTGTAGTGATGAAATAATTGGTAAACTATTTGTGGTGGCTTATAGAAGTACAACTTTTTTAAGTAATGTCAAGCTTAACAATAATAACATTCTAATTGTAGGGGATAGACATAGTGTCATAGAATATGCAGTTAACTCAGGTGTAAAATTAATTATTTTATCAAACGATTCATATATTAAAGATGAACATGTTGAGATTGCAAAACAAAATGGTGTTAATATAATTAGAACTCCATATGACACATATAGAGTATCAAGACTTGTATCACTTGCAAATTATATAAAAACAATGATTAGAATTAATAATCCAACTACATTTCAAGAAACTGACTTCATAACAGATATTACAGAAATTAATAATAATCAAAAGCACACAAATTATCCTGTACTAGATAAAAAAAATCGTTGCCTAGGTCTATTAAAAATAACAGATTTAGCAGAAAAGAACAAAAAGAAAGTTATTCTTGTAGACCATAACGAAAAATTACAAAGCGTTGAAGGACTAGAAGAAGCTGAAATATTAGAAATATTTGATCATCATGCACTTGGTAGCATTACTACCAATAATCCCATTAATTATAGAAATATGGTAGTTGGTTCAACATGTACAATTATATATACACTATTTAAAGAAGCAAAAATAGATATACCAAGAGAAATCGCAGGAGCAATGCTATCAGGTATCTTATCAGATACACTAATATTAAAAAGTCCAACAACAACAAAGAAAGATATAGAAGCAGTAATGAAACTATCAGAAATAGCTTATGTAGATTATCAAACATATGGAATGAATTTGTTTAAATCAGGTACATCACTTGAAGGAATGTCAAAAGAAGATGTATTGTATAATGACTATAAACTATACACTGTAAATGATAAAAACTTTGCAATAGGACAATTCTTTACCATTAACTTTAATGAAATAGAAAATGAGTTAGACGAATATATTGATGTATTAAATAAAGTAGCAGAAAGAAACAACTTTGCATTAGTTGCATTGTATGTAACAGATATTATAAAAAATGGAAGTTATATCATTTATAACAAGAAGTCAGAAAATATTATTAATCTTGCATATCAAAAAGAAATACAAGAAGGCGCATTTATAGAAGGATGTCTTTCTAGGAAGAAACACGTCGTTCCTGTTATTATGCAAGTTATAGAAGGATAAGGAGATAAAATGGCAGAAAAATTAGTAGGAATATTTTTAAATTTGTTTAGTGGCATACAAACAATACCATTTGGTAAAGAAATAATAGTTTTTATCATATCTTTAATGCCAATTTTGGAATTAAGAGGAGGAATACTTGCCGCAGCACTATTAAATCTTAATCCTATAGAAAGTTATGTAATTTCTATAATCGGAAATATTATACCTGTTCCCTTTATTTTATGGTTTATAAATAGTATCCTAAATTGGATGAGAAAATCTAAATTATCAAAAATTGCCAAATGGTTAGATGAAAAGGTAGAAAAACATAAAGGACAGATTGAAAAATATGGATTTTGGGGGCTAGTATTATTTGTAGGTATCCCACTCCCAGGAACAGGGGCATGGACAGGTTGTCTTATTGCAGCAGTATTAGA
The DNA here is from genome assembly GCA_902764545.1 of uncultured Erysipelotrichaceae bacterium. Classification (GTDB taxonomy): domain Bacteria; phylum Bacillota_I; class Bacilli_A; order RF39; family UBA660; genus UBA3789. Next base: position 74,508 of record CACWWC010000003.1, read on the forward strand.
GATGGATAGAAAAAAGGCCTTTATCGCCGCTATGATAGGAATTTTTATGGCAAGTATTATAATGATGCTATTATCATTTGGTGTATTAAAGAGTATTATTTAAAATAGGCCAAGCCTATTTTTTCTTTATTTTTATTTAATAATGGTATATACTTAAAATGTAAGGTAGTGATTATATGATCTATAAAATCGCAATATATTTTATGATATTTTTAATATATGCAACAGTAGGATATATTTATGAAGTAATCGCAATGTCTATAATAAATAAAAAATTATCTCTGAGTAGAGGATACCTTATAGGACCATATCTACCAGTATACGGTCTAGGTTGCTTGATGATTACACTTTTTATTACTAAATATGCATCCGATCGAATAACTGTTTTTTTATTAGGAATGATATATTGTTGTACTTTGGAATACTTGACAAGTTACATACTTGAAAAAATATATGGTTTAAGATGGTGGGACTATTCTGATAAAAAGTATAATCTTAATGGAAGAATAAACCTAGTAACAGGCATAAAATTTGGAATTTCAAGCATCTTCATTATTGAAGTATTTAACCCATTAATATATAAAATATTAGGTATTATACCCGAAAGCATATTAGTAATAATCTCAATTTTTCTAGCAAGCATTATTATATTAGATACCATTATTTCATCATATACAATAGCAAAATTAAAAATAAATACCAAAAAGTATTATAAAAAAGACGCAACTGAAGAAATAAAAGAAAAAGTTATTCAATCACTAAAGAAATATAGAGGATTTTATATCAGATTATTTCATGCATTCCCAAATATAACAATTAAATATCCAAAATTTAATAATATCAAGAACAATTTAAAAAAAATAGAACAAAAGAGGAAGAAAAAATGAAACAAAAAAAGGGTTTTACACTAGTTGAACTACTCGCAACAATAGTAATTTTAGGAATTATAACAGGAATATCATATCCAGCACTGACGGCATATCAAAGGAGCAACGAAAAAAGAAAATATGAAAAATATGGAGAATCATTAATTAATGCAGCAAAATTGTATGTAGATGCATATGAAGATGATTTATTTTCAATTAATGATGAAACAAAAGATGTTACCATATTTTACAGTCAATTAGAAGAAAAAAAACTAATAAAAGATATTAATATATCAAATTTAACATGTAACAGCGAAGAGACATATGTAGAGGTTCATAAAGAAAACAATAAGTTTACTTACACGTTTCATCTAGGATGTGGCATAAAACAAAGTGAGGATGCACTTACTGGTCAAAGAATTACAATAATGTACCCGTAAAAAGAAAAAGAATAATAAGGAGTTAATTATGAATTATAAAAAGGAGATTAAAAAAAATATTTTTAGGGGATATGATGTTAGGGGAATATATCCCGATGAATTAGATGAGGATACTGCATATTCATTTGGTCTAGGGTTCGGCTCATATATCAAAAAGAATGGAATGACAAAATGCATAGTTGGTCATGATAATAGAATAAGTAGTGAAATACTATACAACGCGCTTATAAAGGGAATAACATCTACAGGCATTGATGTTATATCACTTGGTTTATGTACAACACCAATGTACTATTATGCATGTATTAAAATGCAAATATACAGTGGAGTTATGACAACAGCATCTCACAATCCAAAAGAGTATAATGGATTTAAATTTTCATATGATGAATCAGGAAATTGTAAAGGGCAAGAAATACAAGACTTAATGAACTTCATAATAGAAGGTGAATTTTCATCAGGAAATGGCAGTGTAACAGAATATAATGTTGAACAAGACTATATTGATTTATTTAAGAAAAACTTAACATTTGGTAACAGGAAAATAAAAGCAGTTATTGATCCAGGAAATGGTACTACTGCAATTATTGCCAAAAAAATATATGAATTATTTCCAATGGATCTAATTTTTATAAATGATATAAGTGATGGAAATTTTCCAAATCATCATCCAGATCCTTGTGTTGAGGCAAATCTTGAACAATTAAAAAGAGTAGTATTAAAAGAACATGCAGACATAGGAATTAGTTTTGATGGCGATGGAGACAGAATGGGTCTAGTTTCAAATACAGCAAAGTTTATCCCAACAGATATTTATATGATAGTATATATACGTGATATGATAAATAAAGTTCAAAAGAAAGAATTTCTTTGTGATGTAAAGTGTTCTAAATCCCTATCGGATGAAATAGAAAAACTAGGCGGAAAATGTCTCATGTATAGAACTGGCAACTCATACACAAAGTCCAAGACAAAAGAAGAAAACTTACCTCTAGGCGGAGAACTATCTGGACATGTATATTTTAGAGATAGATGGCCAGGGTTTGACAGCGGATTATATGCAGGACTAAGAATTTTAGAAATACTTTCTCATACAGATAAAAATATTGAACAGTTACTTGAAGGGATTAATAACTACTACTCAACCGAAGAAATAAAAATACCATCAAATGATGAAATAAAGTTTGAAGTAATTGAAAAAATAAAAACATACATAAAAAACAATAATAATCAATATATAGATATAGATGGAATAAGAATAATGTTTGATGATGGATGGGCACTAATAAGGGCAAGCAATACTGGGCCAAATATCACCGCAAGATTTGAGGCAAAAACAAAAGAAAGACTTAATGAATTAAAAAAAGAATATATGAACCTTATTAATGGAATAAATATAGATATTGATATAATATAAGAAATCAATTTACTTTTGATTTGTTAGTGTAGAATAAGTGTGGAGATTTTTCTCCTAAAAAATAAGATTTATAATTAAATTAATTTTATTCTAGAAGGAGTAGATGGTCAAGCATCTATTCTGATAGACAGAAAATCATAAAATTAAGAAATAAATTTAGAAGAATTAAATTTTATGAATATGGAATAGATAAATTATTATCTGATTATTTTATGATGGAATACTTTTCTGTTGTACTCAATGATAAAGCATTAATATTAGGTCCTCTCCTAATAAGTGCGGTGTTGATAAAATGTACATATGAGTTAGAACGCAAATTAAATGAATTAACATATAATTTATACAATAAAGAAGCACAAAGTGATGAAGAGTATTTAAATTTAAAAAGAAAATATGACACTTATGTAGAAAAGATTTCTGAGTATATAAAAAGTAGCAATCTAACAGATCCTATAGAGATCGGAATGATTTTTACAATTCTGATGGATAATGGTCTAATGTCTATAACTGACAAGTTTCAATACAAAAAAGTATTTAGCGATCAAGATCGAAAATATCCAGGAACACTTGGTGCGCGCATTGCATCAGGGTATGGTGTCTGTAGAAACACAGCATCATTACTTACAGATGTATATAGAACTCTAGGATACAATGCAAACTTTATTACTGTTACGAATAATAACAATAATAATATTAATAGGGATTATCATGCAGTATCATTAGTATCAACCAAGGATGGAAATATCATTATCGATCCAACTTGGAAGGCTGTAGCAACAGTCGATGATGATTATAGGAAAACAAAAGAAATTATTTATTTTGATGGAAAGAATTGTCAGGAAACAGATTTCTTTATCCAATATTATGACAGTGATTATTATGCATATAACATAGATGATGAATTCTTTATTGATAAAAGAAAAAATAGACAAATAACGAAAGAAGAAATAAAGCAAAGACTTTATTATGCATATATAGAGATAATAAGTAGGAATATACCAAATAAAGAAGGTAACCTAAAGTCATTTAAAGATAATAATAAAGATTTGATAGAAGAAATTAGTACACTAGAACAAGATATGATGGTTTTAAAAAAGAAAAAGAACAAATAATTTTTCTTTTTTTTTGTGTAAAATTGATAATTTTTTTGTAAAGAAATAAAATCAAAAATAAATAATATGATATCATTATATAGTACGAATATGCGAGGTGTATTATGGCTATATCAGAAGTAGAATATAAGAAAGAAAAAAGAATACTAAGTAAAGTTCATAAACTATTAGGAAATAGGCTTGAGGAGCTTGGAAAAGATGTAATAAAAGATGAAGATAATTTAAAAGAATTTAAAAAGATGATGTGGGAGAATGCGAATGATTTTGATGAAGGTGAAGCACAACAGGTAATGTATGCAACTGCCCTTGAAGCTGACAAAGCATATAAAAAGCAGCAATACTTCAAAAAACTTAATGGAATAAAAAACAAGCCATATTTTGCTAGTATTGTCTTTAAGGATGATGAAGGGGAAATATTCAATATATATATGTCATTAACATATCTTAAAGATGACGATACCAATAATATTTTATATGACTGGAGAAGCCCAATATGTAGTTTATTCTATGATTATGAAACAGGTCCATGTAGTTACAAAGCACCAGGTGGAGTATATACTGGCGAGCTCAAAAGAAAAAGACAATATAAAATAGAAAATAATAAGTTAATTGGAGTCTTTGATAATTCATTAAATATAGATGATGAAGTTCTACAAGAGGTACTATCACAAGAATCATCAGACAAAATGAAACACGTAGTCAATACTATTCAGCAAGAACAAAATAAGGTAATAAGAAATCTAGAAGATAATAATATAATAGTTCAAGGAATAGCTGGAAGTGGCAAAACAACTGTAGCGCTTCATAGAATTGCGTTTTTATTATATCAGATTAAAAATTTAAGTAGCAATGATATATTAATATTCTCGCCAAACAATATATTTACAGAGTATATTTCAGAAGTATTACCATCACTTGGTGAAGATAACACATTACAAACAACTTTTGCTGATTACCTCTCATCTTTCTTAGATGAATATAAGGAGGTAGAAAACTTTACTGACTTTGTATCTAGATACTACTCCTATAGTGAAACTGATACAGAGCTTGTCAAATATAAGCAGAGTGATCAGATAATAGATGATTTAGATGCTTTCTTAGCCGATTATACTTCTAAGTGTAAGTTTACATCTGACTTTAAGGAAGGTGAAAAAAATTTAATTTTAAAATCAGAATTAAATCAAATGCTCCATGAAAGATATGAGAAACTACCATTATTTGAAAGGCTAGAAGAAATGGCCGAAAAACTATCATCAAATTACTATAAAGGAAGTTCAAAAAAAGTTAATACATTTCTGAAACTATTTAATAAAAACTCAAATTTTGAGAAAGATTATAAAAAAATATTTAAAGACTTTTTCTTAAGTGAATACTGTAGGATAAAAATAACAGAAAAACAAATAGAAAGTTTTATAAATAAAGACATTATTAATTATGAAGACGCATTAATTTATACATATATAAAAGGAAATCTTGAAGGATTTTTATATGAGGGTAGGGTTAAACAGGTTATTATAGATGAAGCACAGGATTATAATAGATTACAATATATAATAATTAATAATATATTCAAAAAAGCAGACTTTACAATATTAGGAGATATTAATCAAAATATCAATCCATACTATCAATATAAGTCTTTAGAAAGTCTAAAAGACTTATTTAAAGGAGATACAATATATTTAGAATTATTAAAAACATATCGTTCATCTCCAGAGATAATAGATTATACTAATAAAATACTAAATTTAAAACATGTAAATGCAATTAGAAAAAATACAAATAAACCAGTTGTCATAAGAAAAGGAATAGAAAATTTAAAAGAAAGGCTATTAGAAGATATTAATACACTTAAACAAAATTATAAATCTATGGCACTAATTACAAAAGATGCCAAAGAAGCAGAAAAAATATATAATCTAATAAAAGATAATATTGATATATCATTAGTAGGTGCAAATAGTAAAAAATTTCAAAAGGATTTGGTAATAATACCAGCATATGTTTCAAAAGGATTAGAATTTGATAGTGTAATTATCTATAACGACAGAAATAATTCATACAAAAAAAATGAAAGAAACTTATTATATGTTGCTTGTACAAGGGCACAGCATGAATTATATATTTATAATTAACAATTTACTTATTAGAATTTATATGATATAATACAACCCGAAAAGGGAGAGGTATACATGGAAAAAAAAGAATTATACAAAAAAGTATCAAATCCTCTAAATGATAGAGAGGTAATTAAGAAAGTATTGTATGCATATCTATTTCATAAAGATATTGACTTGTATCACTCAAGTAGTAAAGATGAAGATAATAAAAAAGGTAAAAATTTATTATATAAAGAATTAATAAGAAAACTCTTATTTCAATTATGGCAAGACTCCATTAAAACATTAGATACTCTATATAATGAATTAGATACTAAAACAATTAAAATAATAGAAGAAGCAAATGGTTTTGACTTTAGCGGTTATAATAAAGAAGAAATACAAGAACTTGCAAAAGATATATGCCAAATAAAATATAAAAATTCAAGAGATATTTCCAAAGCGATTAAACAAATCGCAAGTAAAGATGAAGAGTCAAGAAGAATAATTAGTAAGTACTTCTTTATTAAACCTTATGAGGATAAATGGATATATATAAATTCTTCCTTAATAAAGTGTGGAAGAGAAAAAGGTTTGACTCCTGAACATGAACTTCATATTAAATGTGATAACGAAAAAACAGAATTATTTGTATATAATTTTATAAATAAATGTTTATCAAAATCATTAAGTTTTAATTTTAAATATACAAATTCAAATGAGTTTGCAGATTCACTTATTGTGTATTGTGATAGCGAAAACATAGAAGAATACATAAGAATTATTAACGAAATTATTGACGAGAATAATCTCAAGGATAAAATGCAATCTCCGATGGAACTTTCAGGTAAAATAGGAGATTATATTGGTTATACCTCATTTGATCCAAATAAAACATTTACAGAAAGAAGAATTAATCATATAAATAAATGTATTAAACAAGAGGCCAAAAGATATATTGAAGATAGATTAGAAAAACAAGAAAGAAGACCAAATGGATATAAAGTACCATATAAATATCAATATCAAAGAAGATTATTATCCATAATCAGAAACAAATATTATAAAATAATTAAAAATAATAATATAAGCTTATCTAATTCGGACTTAATATCAGATAAATTTGAAAAAAAAATTATGAAAGCAACCTCAAATAATATAGAGTATATTATAAAAAATATTGAATTTCTAGGTGATGACTTCAGATTAGAAATCCCATATAAAAGAAACATAATAGTTATTGATAAAGACGACATTGAAGAATTAATTATATTTATTATATTAGGATTGTTAAATGAAGATAGTGATTATTTTAAAGATCTATGTAATAGAGTAAAACAGACATCTTTCGAAATAGGAATAGATCCAGATAATTACTCATTTGATTTAAAAAAAGCATATAAATTAGGAAAACCAGACAATTTTTATAATTATATTTTATCATTAGAACCAACAGATGAATCATCTCCTAAAAAAAAGGCAATAAAGAAAAAGTAGATTTAAAATCTACTTTTTTAATGGTATCTCAAAATAAAATGTAGTTCCTTTATTAATTTTAGTCTCAACTCCATACTTATAATTATGTAATTCTAATATATTTTTAACTATAGATAATCCAAGACCTGTTCCAATTAAATTTCTTTTGTGTTTCTTTTTATTTTTATAATATTTATCCCAGATATAAGGAATATCACTTTCTTTAATACCTTTTCCCGTATCAATAATCTTAATCGTTGCGGAGATAGGGGTAGAGAAAATATCAATGTAGACAGTATTATTATCACCAGTATAATTTATTGCATTATTAATTAAATTGTAAATGACCTGCTCAATTTTTTTCTTATCAGCTTTAATAGTAAGTTTATCAATATTATGTTTAAATACAAATTTATAATTTTCTACTTCTTGATATAATTTATATTTTTTAAGTATTTCTTCACATAAACTAATTAGATCAAATTCCGTTTGATTAAGTGTATCGATATTTGATTGCATTTTAGATAAATCTAAAATATCTTGAACAAGAATTGAAAGTCTATCTACTTCAGAAGTTATTATATTGATATCTTCTTTTTGTTTTTCATAATTATCTGCATGAAGATCCTGAATCATTTCAGCATATGCTTTAATCATTGTAAGTGGCGTTTTAAGATCATGAGATACATTTGCCATCAAATCTCTTCTTAAATCTTCGGTTTTACCAAGTTCTAATCGTGCGTAATTAAGTGTATCACTAAGCTCGTTTAACTCTAAAATATTACTTTGATCATCAAATTCATGATTAAAATCACCTTCCGCAATATTTTTAGCCTGCTTATTTAGCTTAATTATAGGTAATGATAAATGTTTAGATATGAAGTAGCTCAATATAAATGATAAAATCAGTACAATTAATGTAACTATAATTAACTGTTTCTGTAAAATCTTCGTTGTAGAATCAATTGGATTAATTGAAGTATTAATAAATGCATATCTATCATTTTTTAGTTTAATTGCATAAAACAGTGTAGTACTATCAAAATGATTATTATCAATCTCAAAAGACTCCTCATCAAGATTACTATTTATAAATTCATTTTTATATAACAATTTATCTCTTTCATCTCTCATGCATCCCTTACCAAAAAATGTAGATTCATAAATCAGAGAGTTTCTATCGGTTATTTCAATACATACTTCTTTGTCAAAAGATAAATCATTAATAAGCTCATTAAAATTATCTGTATTTTGAATATTTACAATTTTTTTCGCAACATTTTTAATTTCATTTGTCTTTTCTTTTTTATAAAAGCTCCCTAAAAAGATAACTTGAAAAGCCCAAAGAAAAGATAAAATCAAAATAGAAAATATCAAGAAGTATTTTAAAATATGCAAGTTCAAGCTATTCTTCTTCTTCAACATATTTATAACCAACTCCTCTAACAGTTATTATATGATCTCGATATTTTCCAAGATTATTTCTAAGCATCTTTATATGAGTATCAACAGTTCTATCCTCACCAAAAAAATCATAGCCCCAAACTCCTGAGAGTAATTGTTCTCTAGAAATTGCAATGGATTTATTTTTAATAAGATAAGTCAGTATTTCAAATTCTTTAGGTGTAATATTTTTGATTTTACCATCAATTTTCAAAGTATGGGCTGAATAATTTACCTCAATCCCTTTATAAATATATACAGAAGATAAATTCATTCCAGAACGAGTTAAAACAGCTTTAATACGTGCCATAAGTTCTTTAGGAGAAAAAGGTTTAGTTAAATAGTCATCAATTCCTAGATCAAAACCAGTTAATATATCATATTCTTCTCCTCTGGCTGATAAAACAATAGTTGGAATACGTCTTTCACTTGGAAGCTCTTTAAGCATACTAAAACCATCCATCTCTGGCATCATAATATCTAAAATCAATAAATCATATTTATTTTCTAAAAGCAAATCAAGAGCATCATGACCATTACTAGCTTCATATACATCATATCCTGCATTACAACAATACTCTTTAATGACAGTTCTTATTAAATCCTCATCATCAACAATTAATATTTTCACAATACTCACTCCTTCTACTAACAATATTATACTATAATTGTGAAATATAAGTGAAATTAATTAAGATAAGTAATAACTCTATTAATAAGATAGAGAGTACTAATAATAATATTAATAATAATAGAAAAAATATATGAGTATATTCCAAAACCTAAAAGACATAATATTATAATTACAAATATTCTAACAAAAGAACTTATAATTGAATAAATAAATATATCATGAACCATTCCCATTCCATTTAAAGTAAAACTAAAAATGCTTTGTAAATACTGTAAAACAAAAACTGGAGCAAGAATTTTTAAATATTTATATCCCACATAACTTTTGTATAAAAATAAAAGTAAAAGTTTTCCATAGAACTCAAATATAAGAATAATGATAACACTTATAATTAATATAAATATTGAAACGCTAAGTAATCTTCTTTTGATATTATCATAACCCTTATTTAAATATTCCCGAGTTATATAGGGCATTATTGCTTGTGAAAGAGCAAGCGTAAAAAAACTTGGAAGAAAAAGTAACGGAATAACATACCCAGTTATTATTCCATATTCTCTAACGATATATGTACTAGAAAAATTAAGTTTTAAAAGAATATTTGATAAAATAACGGGCTCTAAAAAATAACTTAAACTACTAATTAAATTACTTACAACATTTGGAAGGCCAAGTTTAAAAGACTCATAAATATAATCTTTTCTAGGCCGCAAGTCACTAATACTAATTGATGCGTTTTTAGGCAAAAAGAATATTAAAACTATAGTAGAAGATAGCTCACTAACAATATTAGAAAGAACAAGTATAGATACTATATACTTAATGTCAAGAAAATTAATGATTGGTAATATAAACCACATAAAAATAAGTCGAATAATATTTTCTATTATTAACGATAATGTATGAGGAAACATTTTTTCCTTCCCAAAAAAATAGCTCCTACAAATACTAGACAATGAAGTAAAGGGAATAACAAAAGCTATAGCAATTATCCCAAGACGGATGGAATTATTATGTAATAAATTATTACTTATAAAAGATGAAGAAAAAATTATAAATAAAGAAAATAAAATATTAATTAGCAGTAATATTGGAATGATTGAAAAATACAAATTCTTGTTATTTTTATTACCTAAAGCAACAAGTCTAGATAATGCAATAGGAAGCCCAATCTGGCCAAGACTAATAAACAAAGAAAAAGTAGGTAATAGAAGCATATATAATGCAGTTCCATCAACACCCAAATTTCTTGTCATAATAATTTTAATAAACATTCCTAAAACTTTAGTTACTAATCCACCAAACAAAAGAATAACACTAGATAAAATAAATTTTCTTTTCATAGTTAATAATATGAAAAAAATAAAAAAATATATCAATACACCTAATAATATGGTATTATTATCTATAAAAGATATTTGTCGAAATATAAGTGTAAATAATGTAAATCGAACATAAGTAGATTTTTGTAAATATATTTGTAAAAAATAAAAAAAATATTTGTATTATATTTTTAAGTAAATCAATATATGATAAACTTAAAATACAAGAGGTGAAACAAATGAGTAGTTTAATTGAATTCTTAACATCGAAAGAAATAATAATAGTATATGTGATATCAGCATTATCATGTATGATATGTTTTATAATATATATAGTAGAAAAAAATAATGAAAAGTTTAGAAGAAGACACAATACTAAAGAATTAAACAAATTAGTTGAACAGTTAAAAGATGAGTATGAAGAAGATGAAGAAACAGTAAATTATGAAAATCCTATTTTGTCTCCAATAACAGTTGATGTAAATGAATCAGCAAATGTAGAAGAAATGTTACAAAAAACAGGGCAATTAAAAATTGTTGATTCAAAACCTCAATATAAAACAATGACAATTGAACCTAAAAAGAGCGCTAATACTATTGAAGAATTAGAATATACAACCATAGAACCAGATCAAGAAACTGCAAAATTAGAATTAAAAAAGTTAGAAGAAGAGTTGCTTAAACAAGAACTAAATAAAAATAGCGAAAACAATACAACAAAAGTAGAGTATGAAGAACCAATTATAATAGAAGAACACAAACAAGAAGATAATAAAGCAGTAGAAAATATAAAACTAACTAACTACGAAGAGGAACAAGAAGCAAGTGCAATAATTTCACTGGATGAATTAATAAAAAAAGGAAGGGATATTTACGAAGCTAATGAGTTAACACAATATAAAGATGAAGGGAATGAGCCTATTAGTTTGCAAGATCTTGAAAAACAAAGTAATAGACAAGCAGCAAGATACGAAGAATTATTTGATATTGAAAACATCATAGAAAAAAGTGAAATAGCACAAGCTAAATCTGAGGCAGAATTAGATAATTCTAAAAGATTTCAAAATAGCCCAATTATATCCCCAATTTATGGAATAGAAAGCATAAACAATAAAGAACCTAATGAACTAGAACTTGAAAATACAGCCAATTATGAAAAACTAGATCAAGAAATAAAAAAGACAAATGAATTTTTAATGAGTCTTAAAGACCTACAAAATAAATTAGATTAACATTAGTTAATCTAATTTTGTTTATTACTAAATGTATGTTATAATATCATTTGAAAAAGAGGTGTAATTATGAAAAAATTATTAATTATTATAATTATCATACTAGGTATATTAATACCCAATTTATATATAAAAAGCACAGTAAAGGTTAATCATATTGTATATATGGCATCAAATAATCAAAGTAAAACAAAAAGTATCTTTTCAAATAATGAATTAGAAATTAATAAAAAAGATATCAATTCAGAAGATGAGTTTGTAGAATATCTAAAAGATGTATTAAATGAAATAAAAAAGACAATATCAAAAAAGAACCTAACTGAAACAGATAAAGAATTACTTAAAAATACATTTATAGATTTTGCTGATTTTATTTTTTATGATAAAGAAATAAAAGGATATAAATTTAGGGAACTATCAATAACATCAAAAAAATCCGTTATAAAATATTTCCAAACTATTGACAATGAAATAGAAAAAGTATTCCCAAAATATAAAAAAAGTATAAAGAAAATATCAAACAAAACATATAGTAATTTAAAAAAGAAAGCAGATAAATTACTTGAAAAGTATGCAAACGAAATAAAAACAACAGCTGAAAATAAAGTAAAGAAATCTTCAAAAAGTATTTTTAGTAAAATTAAGAATGCAATCAAGAAAGCAGTGGTTAAATGAAAACAGTAGGTATTCACACTTTAGGATGTAAAGTAAACACCTATGAATCTGAGTATATTATTAATGAATTACAAAAAAATGGTTATGAAGTTAAAGACTTTGAAGACATATGTGATGTATATATTATAAACACTTGTACTGTTACGAATAATAGTGACAGTAAATCAAGAAAGATGATAAGACAAGCAATTAAAAGAAATCCCAAAGCATGCGTCGTTGCGATGGGGTGTTTTATTGCCTCACATATGGATTATAGAGAAAAAGGCTTAGATATTGTTTTAGCAAATAAAGATAAATCAAGAATAGTAGAATTACTTGATGACTATTTTAAAACAAAAAAAGAAATAGTAGATTTATATGAAGAAAGATTGACAGACTTTGAAGACATGTATATTACAAATTTTCCCGGTAGAACAAGAGCATTTGTAAAAATTCAAGATGGATGTGATAATTTTTGTTCATATTGTATCATTCCATTTGTTAGAGGAAAATGCAGAAGTAAAGATCTAAATACCGTTATTAGAGAAGTAAGTGACTTGGTAAATAATGGATATAAAGAAATTGTTTTAACAGGAATCCATACCGGAAGTTATGGGAAGGATCTGGATACTTCATTTGCAGAATTACTTGAAGAATTAGTGAAAATTAAGGGGCTAAAAAGATTAAGAATCTCATCGATAGAGACTACAGAATTAAACGATGATGTATTAAATGTTCTAAAAAAGTCCGAAATAATAGTAAATCACTTGCATATACCTATACAAGCTGGAAGTAATGAAATATTAAAGGCAATGAATAGAAAATATGATTTAGATTTTTTTAAATCAAAAATCAGAGAAATTAGAAAAATTAGAAAAGATATATCAATCACAACAGATGTAATTGTTGGTTTTCCAGGAGAAACAGAAGATTTATTTAAAGAAACAATTAAAACCTGTAAAGAAATAGGTTTTTCAAAATTACATGTATTTCCATATAGTGAGAGAAAGGGAACTAAAGCATCATATATGGATAACAAACTTGACAATAAAACAAAAAAAGATTATGCAAGAAGATTGATCGAAACATCGAAAGAATTAGAAATAGATTACATGAAAAAATTTCTAAATAAAAAATTGGAGGTATTGATTGAGGATATAAAAGATGATTATTCCTATGGACATACAAGTAACTTTATGCATGTAAAAATAAAAGGAAAATATAGACATAATGAATTTGTTAATGTAAGATTAAAAGAAATAGAATATCCATATATAATCGGAGAAATAGATGAATAAGGGATATTTTTATAATATAATTTTTCTAGCATTTGAAAATTTAATTAAATGTGAAAATAAATATGAAGTAGATATAGATACTCTATCAGATTATAGAAAAGTAATTACTAAAAGAATCAAAGATAATCTTGATTATTGGTCAAAAAGGAAGTCTGACACTGTTAAGAATCTATTATTAGACTTTATAAAAATCAATGAAACTATGACCAAAGAAAAAGAAAAAGAAACGCTCTCTCTATTTTTAACAAAAAATCATAAGTTGTTTGGTAGGAAAGGAAATATTATTTATCTAAAAAAGAAAGTTCCATATGAAGATATTGCAGAGGTTAGATATTTAACTAAAAATGAATCAATAAGAGATTTATTGAATTCAATATATAAAGAAGGTACATCTTTTGAAGCATATGAATCATTAAAAACTTTAAGTATTGTTAATGACGTTAAAAAAATAATAGGTGTAGAGAAAGTCATTGAAGAAACATATATAAATCCTTTAGAGGAGACAAATACACTTAAAAGTGTTGGTAATTTCTATGTAAGAGGGAAATTTTTAATCATTGCCACCAAACCATTGTACGTCATAGATGAATATTATAAAAATATTCAAGAATACTCTATGTCCGATAATCTAGACATATGTGCTGTAGATAAACTTCTTTCTGAAAAAGTTAAAAATAGTGAGCCTTTATATATTAATAACCCATATATCTATGATGAATTATCAAATATATTTCAAACGGCAATATTTTCGGATTCAGAACTACATTATAAATCACTAATATATTATTTCGATAATGTATGGGATTACGTATATAAAGATGACATGGAAGACGAGGAAGAATTAGATAGTTATCTGCCAGCAGGGGAAGAAGATACCTATGACTTTACCCAAGAAGAAAGAGATTCAGATAAAGTTAATTTATTTTTTTACATAAATTATTTCTTAAAATTAAATTATTATAATAAACAAAAAAAATCTACCGATATAGAAACTACCAGAAAAAGGCTTTTATATGCACTAAATCATTTTGATAGCAATCTAGATAACAACACTCATCTTCAAGAAAAGTATGAAGAACTAACTGAAGAATTATCATATTATGAAAGAGATGATTATAAAGATTTTTACATCATGTCAATATTATTTCTTAAAGATATGTTTTATGGAAACATAGATGAATTATCCTTGAAAAAAGCAATCTTTATATCTTGTTATTACGATTTAACAGAAGATCACAGAATAAAAAAGTTAATTGAGAATAACAAAAAAATAAATAAAAAAAATTATAAAAATATATATGATGCAGTAATGAATCGTAATTATGAAGCGCTCTCTATAGAAAATATAAATAAAATAAAGCAGAAGAAAAAGGAGTAATTTATATGATATATATAAAAGGTAATTATTCTAAAAGTATTTTTAAAAGTAACTCTGGATATCATATTGGTATTTTTAGGGTCAATGATACTAACGATGAAAAGATAAGTGAATATATTGGAAGAACAATTACTTTTACAGGATATTTTCATGAATTAAATGATATTGATACATATATGTTTTATGGCAAACTAGTTAAGCATGAAAAATACGGAGAACAATTCCAAGTAGACAGTTATGAAAGATGTAGACCAGAAGAAAAAGATTCAATTGTTGACTTTTTAACATCAGGTTTATTTAAGGGAATTGGCGAAAAAAAAGCAAAACAAATTGTAGATGCATTAGGAAAGGACACTTTAACAGTAATACTAGAAAATCCTAATAACCTAATATTAATCCCAGGTATAACTAAAAAAAATATTGAAACATTACATACAAAACTTAAAGAATATGAATCAAGCTATGAGACAATAATGTATTTAACTGACATGGGTTTTTCTACGAAGGATTCGATGATTATATATAACTATTATAAAACTAAAACAAAAGAAATAATAGAAAATAACATATACACAGTAATAGATGATATATACGATCTTTATTTTAAGAAAATAGATACAATAGCTCTAAAAAATGGCATTAATAGAGATGACAAAAATAGAATAAAATCATCAATTATTTATATTATGGAAGAAGTTAGTAATACCATTGGACACAGCTTTTATTCATATGAAGAAATCGCAACATATCTTCCAAGAGTACTTGGTATTGAGATTCAAGAAGAAAAATATATAGAATGCCTAGATGAATTAGAAAAAGATATAAGAATTATACATAAAGAAGATAGATATTATTTAAAAGAAATGTATGAAGCAGAAACATTAATAGTAAAAAGATTTAGAAGACTAAACAGTAATAAAGAAATTATTGATAAAAAATTAGATAATAAAATAAAGGAACTAGAATCATTTTTTGATATAAAGTATAATTCAGATCAATTAGAAGCAATTAAAAAAAGTTATACAAGAGATTTCCTCATAATTACAGGTGGTCCAGGAACAGGAAAAACAACTATTATGAAAGGCATTGTAGAACTATATAGATTAATGAATAAATTGTCATACGAAAAATTAAATGAGAAAATAGCACTCTTAGCTCCCACAGGAAGAGCATCAAAAAGAATGAGCGAAGCAACATTAATGAATGCATCAACTATACATAGATTTTTAAAGTGGTCAAAAGAGACAAATAAATTTCAAGTAAATGAATACAACAAATCAAAGGTTGAATTTGTAATAATTGATGAATCAAGTATGATTGATACATATCTAATGGCAAGTTTGTTAAAAGGATTATCAAGCAATTGCAAAATTGTAATAGTTGGAGATGATCATCAACTTCCTAGTGTAGGCCCAGGGCAAGTATTACATGATCTTATACATTCAAACCAATTAGAAGTAGTAGAATTAAAAGAGCTTTACAGGCAAGGAAAAGACTCAAATATTATCTCTTTAGCATATGACATTAGAAATAAAAAAATAAATGATGAAATCTTTAATATTGAAGATGACTTAACTTTTATAGAATGTGATGATGATATGGTAATTACTAATATATGTGAAATATCAAATACATATAAAGATATTTCATATAAAAAATTCCAAATATTAGCACCAATGTATAAAGGATTAAACGGAATTGATGCAATCAACAAAAGTGTTAGAGAAATATTTAATCCAAAGTCAACAGTCAAAAAAGAAAGCAAGCAAAGTGACGTAACATATAGAGAAGAAGATAAAGTAATTCAATTAACAAATATGCCAGACGATAATGTATATAATGGTGATATAGGTCTAATTTATAGAATTTCAACATCTCCAAAGAAAGAAATGCAGATTGATTTTGATTCAAACATCGTAAAATATACACCAACCAACTATACTAATTTTCGCCAAGCATATGCAATTAGCATTCATAAAGCACAAGGATCAGAATTTGATATTGTAGTTATTCCTATAGTAAAAGGATATAATAAAATGTTATATCAAAAATTAATATATACAGCAGTAACAAGAGCAAAGAAAAAACTGTATCTGATAGGAGATATAAACGCCCTAAAAAAAGCTGCTCAAAACACTAATTCTGATATTCGTAAAACAACAATAAAAGAATATTTAATTAATGGTATAATTTAAATGATATCTGAAGATAATAATATCAGAGGTGATCAAAATGAAAATGAGCATGATGGAAACAGCCATGGTTGCAGGAGCAATGAGCATTTTAGGATATTGTTATATGAAGAAAAATCCTGAAATCATGAAAAAAGCAAAAAAAATGGCAAGTAAAACAACAAAGATGATATACAAAAAACTAGAATGTGAAGACTAAAATTAGTCTTCCTTTTTATATGGTTTTTTTCTTGACTAAAATAAAAATGCATTATATAGTGTAATAGATGCAAAAAGAGGTGAAATATATGATAACGATAAAAAGTGAAAGAGAAATTGAACTAATGAGAAAAGCAGGTATGCTAGTATCTGAAATGCACCAATTTATTAAACCATATATTAAAGAGGGAATAACAACGAAGGAATTAGATAAGTTATGCGAAGACTTTATACTTAAAAATGATGCAGTACCAACGTGTAAAGGTTACGAAGGATATCCTGCAACGCTTTGCACAAGTATCAACGATAGAGTAGTCCACGGTATACCTGATAATACCAAATTAAAAAATGGAGATATAATAACAATTGATGTTGTAATTGGATATCATGGATACCAAGGAGATGCTGCATGGACATATGCAGTAGGTGAGGTAGACGATAACAAAAAATACTTGATGAAGCATACTGAAGAAGCACTATATAAAGGAATTAAAGAAGTAAAACCAGGAGCAAAAATCGGAGATATTTCATCGGCCGTTCAAAATTATGCTGAATCACATAACCTGGGAGTTGTACGTGAATTATGTGGTCATGGAATTGGAAGAGAAATGCATGAAGATCCAGAAGTACCAAATTTTGGAATTCCAAATACAGGTCCAAGATTAAAGCCAGGAATGGTAATATGCATAGAACCAATGTTAACATTTGGACACAGAGATGTTGCATTATTAGACGATGACTGGACAGTAATAACTCAAGATGGAAGTGATGCCGCTCACTATGAACATACAATATTAGTAACAGAAGATGGATATGAAATTTTAACACCTCGCTTAGATAAAGAAGATATTTAACGTAAAATGAAAATATTTTACGTTTTTTTGTTTGAAAAAAAGAATAAAAGTTATAATATTATTATAGGTGATTAAGATGAAAAAAAGTGTAGTCTTTCTAATAAATGGTTTAGGAATAGAAAAATCAGGAAGTTATAGTATAGCGATTGATCAAATAATGCCTAATTTTTCAAAAATGAAAGAAACATCGTTTTATACATCAGCTGTAACCTCATCACTAGAATATAAAGGAGCATATCAAAGATTTTTTCTAGGTAACACATACAAGCTAGAATTAGATTATATAAAAAATAATTTAATTAATGAATCATTACCAAATAATGAAACATATAAGAAATTTAAGGAAAGCGCAACAATACCAAATACTAAAGTTCATTTTTTTGTTGAACCCACTAATAACAAAGTTGTAGAAGAAATAAATGATATCATAAATACTATAGCATTAACAAACGATAAAAAAGTATATCTTCATTTATTATTATCACAACAAACAACAAATGAGTATGATGATTTAATATCAATAATAAATTATATAAAATTTCATCTAAACAACCATATAACTGTAGGATTTATTATAGGAAAAGAGTCTATATCTGATAATATTACTAAAGAAGAATTAGACTATACAAAAAAATTGCTATTTATGTGTTCTTCAGAAAGATGGTCTGAAACAGACAAAAAATTATTAAACTTAAAAGAACAAAACATAAGACCATGTGAAGTAAAAGGATTTTGTACTAATAATGATTGTTATATATCAAACAATGATACTATAGTCTTTTTCAATACAAGAAGAGACAATTATGACAATTTTATAACATCAATTTTAAATAATTCAAAAGAGATGTATAAAGATACACCAAATTTATATTTATATTCACTAGTTTCATTATTTTCAAAATATGCAATACCATCATTTATTGATAATATAAAATATGACAATAATTTATCAGAAATATTAAGTAGAAACAACAAAAAAGCACTAATTGTTAGTGATGATAAAAATATAAAGCTAGTCAACTTTTATGCAAACGGCCTTAATTCAATTAATAATCCAAATATATCGTTTGTACGTAAAGATGATAATTTGTATAACAAAGAATATATAAATAATTTAATTAATAATACTATTTATGATTTATTTATATTTGATTATCATATGGATACATCATCAACAGTGAATCATATGAAAGAAGAATTATCAAAAATAGATACCATTTTAGGAAATATAATTGCTGCATGTGTAAACAAAAATTCTCTTATCATAACATCACTTTATGGACTAAAAAAAGAGCTACCTATTGCAGATTATAATACTGAAAAAGTAATTATCAATTACGAGATGCAAATACCAATTTTTTTATTTGATTATACATATCCAAGAAGTAAATATGATTTATTTCCTGGGGAAACAGATGACATATTATCAACTGCCTTAAAATGTATTATAAATGCTCCAAATATAAATACACTGTTAAGACCAAAAACCATTGTTGGAAGTGTCTTTAAGTCATTTATTAGATAAAACACATATTTTATGTGTTTTTATTTAACAAATATTTAGATTGAACAAATTCAAATTAATTGACAATCAAGTAAATGAGTTATATATTTTAAATAGATATATAAGGAAGTATGAAGTAATCACTAGGTAGGAGAAGTAAAATGAAAAATAAAAGAAGCATTGCAAATATGACAACATCAATAATAAATTCTGTATTAGTATTAGCATTTACTCCCATTTTAATTGTTTTTGCAGCTCTTAAATCAAATATTTTAGGAGTAGTATTTATATCAATATCATATCCTCTATTATTTATACACTTTATTTTAAAAAGTATTTATTACCCACAGACAAGCCATGTACCAAGAAATATTCTAAGTTTAATATCTGATATCATGTTAAATATATTCATCTGTTTAATTACAATATATAATATTTTGAATATAGACTCAAATATTAAATGGTTTTTACTTGGAGTTATATGCTTTCTAACCATAATATCGATTGTTATAGAGTTTGCAAATAATCTATTAATACACAAAATAATAGTATCAATAACAGTAATGATAGTACTATATACAATATTAATTATTTATCCATTTAATATAGTCACTTATATGGGAGTAATATCAATAGTATTATATTATATAATTACTATAACATCAGATACAAAAAACAATTATCTTAACACAATCGAAATAATTCCACTGCTTTTATTTAGTTTGTTTTTACTATTTATATGATATAATCAAAATAGGAGAGTGAGTTCATGGAAATAATAAAATATATATTATTAGGATTATTACAAGGTTTTACAGAGCCATTACCAATATCAAGTAGTGGACATATATTTATTTTTAAATCAATATTTAATACAGCACTTTTTGAAGATTTAAATTTTGAAATATTTTTAAATTTTGCATCATTTATTTCTATAATATTTATTTTTAGGAAAGATATAAAAAAATTAATTGAAGGTTTTATTAATAATATTAAGTATAGTGGTCGCAAGGGTAAAGAAGAATTTGATTATTGTATAAAAATATTAATAGGAACTATTCCGGTTGGGATTGTTGGAATACTAACAAAAGATATAATTGAACAGGTTTTATCTAAAAATGTTTTTTTAGTTGGATTTGGTTTCTTAATAACAGCACTATCTCTGATATTAGTTATAAATTGCAATGGTAAGAAAAAAGATAATGAGATAACATATAAAGATGCGTTAATCATCGGTATATTTCAAGCTATCTCATTAGTTCCAGGCATTTCCAGAAGTGGTTTAACGCTTGTAGGGAGTCTCTTGTGCGGGCTAGATAGAAAAACATCTTTAAAATATACATTCATGCTATATTTTCCAGTAAGTATTGCCTCAATGTTAGTGGGCATTAAAGAATTTATCTCTACATTTGAATTATCAATGATAATCTATTACATTGTAGGAATGGTATCAGCAGGAATACTAACATATATTTCATATAATTGGTTAACAAAGATAGTAGAAAAAGGAAAACTTTGGAAGTTTTCAATATACTTATTTGCAGTAGCAATATTTACAATAATGTTTTTTATATAAATAGGGGGGAAATATGAAAAAAGATAAATCTACAAAAGCAGTAATAACAATAGCAATAATTGGTTACATTATTTTATATATACTAATAAAATTGATAATTGTATATTGCCAAGATCTATATATGAGTAACGAAATATATGAAAATGAATATGGTATAGGAAAACTATTAAAAATTACTAAATATACAAATGAACAAAGATTAGAAACAAATTATTTTGAAAATAAAAATAGTAACTATAAAATAAAAATAAAAAATTATTTTGATAAATTTGAACAGGGTGAATATGATAATGATTATGAATATTACATGCTATATAATGAAGACGATAAAGTAGAAGCTGCATTTATGATGGGAAAAACTAACACTCAAATAGAAAATATAAAAAATGGATACAAAGATACACCATACTACGAATTTAACTATTTTCCATTATACATATCTAAATATTCTAGAATTAGGTTTCTATCTAAACATAAGATAAATGATGACGTTGCATTAATAAAATATTTAAGGCAAAGAAAGAAAATAGATCCAACTTTTACGACCCCATTACTTTCAATTAAAGAAAACTACTTTTTTAATTATATAGAAGCATCGCAAACGAATCTTGAAAGCATAACTTATATTGAAGGAGATTATTATGGTTATATAAAAGAATATGAAAATAATAAACAAGTAATTATTATTAAAGATGATAACGCATATTATTTGACTTTTTATAATTTATCATATTTCTCAGAAGAAAAAATCAAAGATATATTAGAATCACTTTTAATTGAAAAATAAGCATCATTAGATGCTTATTTTATTGGCTTAAAACAATCCAAATCAGGGGTTAATTCCGTAATTATATGAATTAATTCTTTAGTATCAAACTGTTTATTATTATATAAATTATCAATTATTATATTAATTATAGCACTAGCATAATATAAAACTATTGTTTTAGTAGGAATAGAAGAAATATTTTCAAAGTTAGAATCAATTTCTTTCGCTGCAGAAATAATAATTGCATCAGTCATCATATCTCTTGCAATTGAATTACTATTGATTTTCACAACAGCAGAATAGATATCTATATTTGAGTTAATATGTTCCAGTAAAACCTTTATTAATTCTATATAATATTCCTTAATATTTTTGGTTTTCTTTGATTTGTCTAATTTTTCTAAAAGCTCTTCTCTCATATCATTCATTAAAGACTGTATAAGTTCATACTTATCATTATAGTGATCGTAAAAAGTTGATCTATTAATAAGTGAAACTTTACATATATCAGAAATTTTTATATCTTCAAAAGGCTTATTTTTCATCAGATTCATCAACCCTCTATAAAGACTTGCCTTTGTTTTTATAATTCTTAAATCTTCCTTTTTCTTCACATCAATCACCTAAATTAATTATAATAAATATCACAACAAATGTAAAGATAACCTACATATATCGGTTTATTAAGCGACAAATAATGTACAAATGTTGGAAAACAAACAGAATTAAAAAAAATTAACTTAAATAATAGATGATTATGAATACAATATAAAGTGCAAGGAGGATTTATATGAGAAAATTTTCAAACTTTATAACTAATAATAATATAATAATTTTAATAATATCACTAGCATTATTAGTCCCTTCGATAATAGGATATGTTAATACAAGAATTAATTATGACATTTTAGTTTATTTGCCCGAAAATATTGAAACAATAAAAGGTGAAAAGATATTAACAGAGGACTTTGGATTAGGGTCATATGCATTTGTTATGATCGACATGAACAACCCGTTAAATGTAATAAAATTAGAAAATAATATTAGGAAAATTGATGGAGTAAAAAAAGCATTCAGTGTAGCTGATGTTATTGGCACATCAATACCAAAAGAGATGTTACCAGACGAAATCCTTGATAAACTATATGATGATGATACAAGTATTATAATGGTTACTTTTGAGGGCTCAACCTCAGAAGATAAAACAATAAATGCAGTTACAGAGTTAAGAAAAGTTGTAGGTGATGCATCCAAAATAAGTAGTATGACATCACTTGTATTAGATACAAGAGATATATCAAATCAAGAGATGGCAATATATGTTGGTATATCAGTTTTACTATGTTTAATAGTGTTGATTATTGCAACAGACAGTTATATAATCCCAATATTTTTATTAGGTAATATTGGTCTTGCAATCATCTATAACATGGGAACTAACATTTTCCTAGGGGAAATATGTTATATTACCAAAGCGATAACAGCAGTTTTACAGCTTGGCGTAACTACAGACTATTCTATATTTTTATATCATAAATATGAACAAGCAATAAAAAGTGAAAATAATAAGAAAAAAGCAATGTCTAAAGCTATAGAAGAAACATTTAAATCAGTAGTAGGGTCATCATTAACAACTTTTGCAGGCTTTTTAGCACTATGCACTATGGATCTAAAATTAGGGACAGATATTGGCGTAGTAATGGCTAAAGGAGTAGTATTTGGCTTAATTACCGTTTTAACAGTTTTTCCTGCCTGTATCTTAACATTTGATAAATTAATAACAAAAACTAAACATAAAAACTTACTACCAAAGTTCAAAACAATAAGAGAATTTTCAGTAAAAAAATATAAAATAATTTTTATCATATTTATAATACTACTAATACCTGCATATATAGGAAACAAAAATTATGAAGTATACTATAAACTAGACGATTCATTACCTGAAGACTTACCATTTCATGTAGCAAATACTGAACTTGCAAAAAGATTTAATATTATCTCACCAGAAATAGTTCTACTTGACAAAAATGTTAAAAAAAATGCCGTTGAAGACTTAACAGACGAGATTAAAGAAATAAAGGGAATATCTAATGTATTATCACCAACAGTATTAATGAGTGATGATGTAAGAGATATACTTCCACAAGAATTAAAAGATATAGTAGAAAACGATAAATATCAGCTCATAATAATAAATTCAGAATATGAAATAGCTTCCAACAAATTAAATAGCCAAATAAAAATGGTAGATAAATTAATAAAAAAATATGACAAAAAGGCTATTTTAGCAGGAGAAGGACCATTAATGAATGATTTAGTTACAATTGCAGATCATGATTTTAAAATGGTAAATTATACATCTATTATTGTAATATTCATAATAATGCTATTTGTACTACAATCAATAGGTTTACCAATTGTATTGATATTTGCCATAGAGTTTGCAATCTTTCTAAATATGGCCATTGCATATTATACAGGAGTTAAACTTCCGTTTATTGCATCTATTGTTGTAGGAACAATTCAGTTAGGTGCAACTATAGATTATGCAATTTTGATGTCTACAAAATATTTAGAAGAACGAAATAAAAATAAAAAAGAAGGAAAACAAGCAATCAATGATACTCTAAAAACTACAATTCCATCAATTATAACATCAGCACTATGTTTCTTTGCTGCCACCGTAGGAGTTGCCTTATATACCAAAATAGATATGATAGGCTCAATCTGTACCCTACTTGCTAGAGGATCAGTTATCAGTATGTTAGTAGTAATAATTATATTACCTGCATTACTATTAATATTTGATGGATTTATTATGAAAACAACTAAATTTAAAAAGGAGGATAAATAATATGAAAAAAATAACAAAAGTAATAGTATCTCAAATCCTAATGCTTCCGATAATTCTACCGCTAAATACGTTTGCAATGAATAAAACTGAAACTATATATTCTACATTAAATTATGATGGTTCAATTAGCAAAACGACAATTAGTACGAGATTATCTGAATTAAAAAAAGGTGAAGTAGATGACTATACATATTTAGAGAGTATTAAGAACATAAACGGAAATGAAAAATTTACAAGAGAAAGTTCCAAAGTTACATGGAAGTCTACAGGAAAAGACATTTATTATCAAGGAAAAATAAACAATGAATTACCAATTAAAGTAAAAGCAATATACTATCTAAATAACGAAGAAGTAGAGCCAAGTAAAATACAAGGCAAAAAAGGTAATATTAAAGTTACCTTTACGTTAACTAATAATGATTATAACAATGAATATGGAATGTATGTCCCATATGTAGTTGATATAACAACTGTTTTGAATAGTAAAACAACATCAAACTACAAAGTAACAAACGGAAAGAACGTATCTGTAGGAAATAAAACCATAATCACCGCGATTGCATCTCCAGGACTATATGAAAATACAAGTATTGAAGAGTTTAAAGAAATAGACAAAGTTACAATTAGTTATGATACGGATAAGTATGAAAAAACAGATTATTACTTTGTAATAACGCCAAAAGTATTATCAGAATTAGATGTATCTAAATTAGAAAAGGCAAGTGCTAAACTTTCAGACGTCAACAAATTAAAAACAGGAGGAGAAGAATTAGAAAAAGGAACAGAAGAATTAGAATCAGGAACAGGGCAATTAAACACAGGTTTGGAAAGTCTAAATAAAGGGTTAAAAGAAGCCCTAGATGGATCGGAAGAACTTGCAAATGGGCTAGATAAAATTACCACCGGTTCAAAGTCTCTTTCATCACTTCCGGTATTGGTTCAAAAACTTTATGATACATATAACAGTAATATGAAAATGTTAGAAGAAATAACAAATGGTACAACAGAAAAGCAGCTAACAGAAGGTATCAAAAATGCAACAGAAGAAAAAGCTAAATTAGAAAGTCTACTATCTCAAGTTAATGCTGGTATTGCACAATTAGAACCTGGCGAAAGTCTTAACGCTCTAACTGAAGAACAAATAGTACAATTAAGTACTCTTAGAGCGCAAAAAATGGAGATAGAAACAGGAATTAAAAAATACGAAGAGGGAATTTCAGAAGCCTATGCAAATCTTTCAATGCTTCCTAAAGCACCTTATAAGATTTCTGGTGCAAATGAAGTTATTGCTCAGGTCTTATGTGGTATACTTAATACAGATAGCATTGAAAATATAAATGATAATTTAATAAAATCATTTAATGAAAATATCTTAAGTTTAATAAATGGAATTGAAAATATTCATCAAGGTTCAAAACAACTTAACAAAGGAATAAACGAATTATACGAAGGTTCAAATAAGTTAGTAGATGGTTCTGAAAAAATAGAAGTTGGAACACAAGCATTAAATGATGGAGTAAAAAAACTAAAAGAAGAAGGAATTTCAAAAATAGTAACATTATCAAATAAATTAATTAGTTATAGTAATAAAGTAGAAAATCTCACAAAAATGTCTAAAAATTATTCTGGATTTTCATCAAACAATTCCAATGAAACGATTTTCATATATAAGTTATCAACTAAATAAAAATAATTTTGCACCCATTTGGGTGATAAAGGAAAAGTTGTAGCAAAGGGTGAAAATAAGGAAGTGTTTGAAAAATGCAAATTATATAAAGAACTAAGAAATAGAACTTTTGCTAGTATAAGTAATAATAACTATGAATAAAATAAAAGTAAGACAATTATATTAAAAATATAATTGTTTTTTTCTATATAAGATAGTAAAATAAATAATAGATGTGTAGTATAGGAGGAAAAATATGACACCTATTAGAGATTTATTTACAAAATTATTCAAAAAGAAAAAAGATAATTCTATATGGTTAGAATATTATTCAAGAGAAGAAAAAAGTATAAAATTTACAGATAAGAGCATCTATAATTATATGGTTGATGAAGTAGGAGAAGATAAAGACTTCATTGCACTTAATTATTTTGGAAATAGATTGAGTTATAATGAATTTTTTTACAATATCAATATTTGTGCAAAAGCTTTAAGAGAATATGGAGTTAAAAATGGAGACGTTGTAACTATATGTTGTCCTAATATGCCAGAAGCAATTTATGTATTCTATGCATGCAATAAGATTGGGGCAGTTGCAGATATGGTGCATCCATTATCTAGTCCAGAACAACTATATAGTTACTTAACCAATTCAAAATCAAGAATATTATTTCTAGTAGACTTTAATTATAGTAAAATGAAAGAAGTAATTGAAAAATCGTTGGTATATAAAACGATTCTCGTCTCGCCAAAAGAATCAATGCCAATTGGATTAACAATAGGATATACACTAACAAGAAGTTTAACGCAAAAAAAGCCTAAGTTATCTGATAATAAATATATGTCTTGGAAAGAATTTATGGGAGTAGGTTTATTAAGTAATGATAAATATAGAGCAAAGGTTGATAAAAATGATCTAGCCCTTATCCTTCATAGTGGAGGAACAACAGGAACCCCAAAAGGAATAATGATATCAAATTATAGTTTTAATGCACTTGCCCAACAATCAGCAGTAAATGTTATTGAAGTTAAACCAAAAGAAAAGATATTGACAATATTACCTATATTTCATGGATTTGGCCTTGGTGTGTGTGTGCATACGCCTTTATGTCTAAAGGTAGAAACAATTCTAATGCCAGAGTATGATGCCAATAGATTTTATAAAATATGGAAATATGATAAGCCTAATGTAATTCTGGGTGTACCAACTTTGTGGGAAGGTATGATGTCAAATAAGAAATTTGATGACGTAGATATGTCACAATTAAAATACATAGTTAATGGAGGAGATTACTTAACCTTAACAGCAGAAGCCAGAATAAATGACTTCTTGCATAGACATGGAGCTAAAGTGGACATATTAAAAGGATATGGAATGACAGAATCGGTTGCCGCAACGGCATATACATTTCCAGGGACAAACGAACCAGGAAGTATAGGGATTCCAATGGTAGGAAATAAATATATGGTTTGTAATCCTGATACATTAGAAGAACTGCCTTTAGGTGAAGAAGGAGAATTATGTGTACAGGGTCCTACACTCATGATGGGGTATCTAAATAATAAAGAAGAAACAGATAAAGTTTTAAAGAAACATAAAGATGGAACAATCTGGTTACATTCAGGAGATATCGGGTATATTGCCCCAAACGGAATAATATACTATACTCAAAGATTAAAGAGGATGATTGTTGTATCTGGTTTTAATGTTTATCCATCATCAATTGAAGAAGTAATAGCTAAACACCCTGATGTAGATAAAGTCTGCGTAATAGGTATACCACATAAATATAAAATGCATGTACCAAAAGCCTTCGTTGTATTAAAAGAAGGAATTGAGCCTACTGCAAAAATAAAAAAAGAAATTATTGAATTATGTAAATCATCACTTTCAGTATTTTCATTGCCAAAATACTATGAATTTAGAGACTCACTTCCAAAAACGCTATATAATAAGGTAGATTATAAAAAGTTAGAAAAAGAAGAAGAAGAAAAACGTAATAGTAAAAATTAAGAGGCATTCTTCTTCTTTTTTTAATAAAGTGGTGATAATATGTTAGTAAAAAATAAAGATAAATTTTATAAATATTTATTCATATATAAACATCTAAAATTTATTAAATTTGAAACAAATATAAAAGATCAAGAATTAAAAATTGTTATCAATGCACTCAATATAAAAAGTAGATATAAAAGAATAAAATATATTGTAAATGAAGGATGTAGATTTATAGATCAATATTATAGTAAATGTAATTTATGTCATTTTAAAAATAATATATGTATTTATTATCGAATTAGTAATAAAAATTATATAAATGGTTGTTGTAGAAAGTGTAGATACCAGTCTAATGTAGGCTGTACAACAAAAAATGTAGCATGTAAACTGTTTAACTGTTCATATGTTGACTATAACGGTGTAGAAAAGCTGAAATTTGAAGATGTTACATTATTTAAACTATTGAATCATTATCAAAGATATGTATTAAAAAATGACTACTTTTCAAGCGTCAAAACAGTTACTATAGATTTATATGTAGGTCCTATGTGTTTGCTTATAAGACTTATAATAAGGGTGATAGAATGGGTTACTATATAATAGGAAACAATAGAGATATTACAAAAAGTTTTGTAGAAAAAATTAAGGATTATTACCAAATCAAATCGTTTAACTTAGATGACTTAATAACTGAAAATGGAAAAATTATTGAAGATCAAAAGCAAATAAGGAAGATAAATGATATAGTAATAAAAAATAAGGAATGGATAATTGTTGCCTATAACACAAATAAAATTGATTTATTATGTAATTTAGCGAATATAATAATTTTTATAAATCTTAAAGAAAAAAAATTATTTAAAAAATATAAAGGGGATTCTCAAAACAATATAATGATTTATTTAAAAAAACACATTAGGAAAGGAATAATTCTTAATAGTAAAAGTGATATAAGGAAATTTTTAAAAAGTATGTATGAATCATAGAAATAATCACTAGAATAATTTAGTTAATTATGTTATAATCTCCTAAGAAATGAAGTGATAACGATGAACTATGATATAAAAATGCAGGAACAAATATCAAACATTAAAGAAGGAGAAAAACTTTTACTGCATGCTTGCTGTGCGCCATGTAGTAGTGCAGTGCTTGAAAGAATTGCAAATTATTTTACAGTAACAATTTTCTACTATAATCCTAATATCACAAATAAAAATGAATATAATAAAAGAATTGAAGAAGTGAAAAAATTTATATCTAAATTTAAGACAAAATATCCAGTAGAACTAATTGAGGGCAATTATGATAAAGAAAAATTTGATAAAATATCATTCGGATTAGAAAAAGAGCCCGAAAGAGGGCGCAGATGTTATAAGTGTTATGAACTAAGGCTTAATGAAACCGCAAAAATAGCAGTGAAATTAGGATTTAAATATTTTTGTACAACATTAACCTTATCACCCCATAAGAACGCAACATGGATAAATGAAATAGGTGAAATATTAGAAAAAAAATATAGCACTAACTATTTATACTCTGATTTTAAGAAAAGAAACGGCTATAAAAGAAGTATTGAATTATCAAAAGAATACAGCTTATATAGGCAAGATTACTGTGGGTGTATTTACTCAAAGAAAAATATCAATAATCATTAAAAAGAATATAATATAATATGTAAAGGATGTAAAGTAATTTCTTTACATCCCATTTTTATTATATTATAATTTTAAAGAGGAAGTGTGCATATGAAATATTATTGTATAGGTATTAAAGGAACAGGAATGTCAACATTAGCTCAAATACTTTTTGATTTAGGTAACGAAGTATCAGGTTATGATGATGCAGTAGGGCATAAATTTACACAAGATGGTTTGGAAGAAAGAGGTATACCAATTTATTATGATCAAAATCATGAAATAGATAAAGATACAATAGTAACATACAGTGTAGCCTTCAAAGAAGATCATCCTGAAATTCAAAGGGTTAAAAATTTAGGGTTGCAAATCAAAAAATATAATGAAATCATGGGTAATGTAATAGATATGTTTAAATCTATTGGAGTAAGTGGAACTCATGGAAAAACATCCACCTCATCAATGATAAAACATATATTATCAAATACAATAGGATGTAATTACTTCATAGGAGCAGGGGATGGATATGCATCATCTGAAAATGAATACTTTGTCGTTGAAAGCGATGAATTTAATCGTCACTTCACCGCATATCATCCAAAATATTCCATAATAACTAATATTGAAGCGGAGCACCTTGAATGCTATAAAGATATAGACGATATTAGAGACACTTTTGAATTATTTGCAAATCAAACATCAAAATTTGTAATAGCAAATGGAGATAATACGGAAGTAAAAAAAATAAATTATAATACCAGAGTAATATTTTATGGATTTGAGTTTAACAATGACGTTGTCATAAAGAATTTAAAATTAGAAAAAAATGGATCAATTTTTGATTTATATATAAAAGAAGAATTATATGGAAGTTTTGAGGTTCCACTATTTGGAAAGCATATGGTATCTAATGCCTGTGCTGCAATCATTATGTGTAAACAAATCGGAATTGAAAAAGAAGATATATACAATTTATTAAAGACATTTAAAAATGCAGAGAGAAGATTTGCAATAGAAAAAATCGGTAAAACAATAATTATAGATGATTACGCGCATCATCCTACCGAGATAAAAGCGACATTAGAAGCGGCGAAACAAAAATATCCAGATAAAAGATTAATAGCAATTTTTAAACCTAACACATATTCAAGGACAAAAGATTTTGCAGATGAATTTGCAGAATCATTACAATTAGCAGATAAGGCGTACTTAACAGAAATCGATTCAAACAGGGAAAAACAAGAAGAATATCCTGGAGTAACATCACAAATTATTTTAAATAAAATTGACAATGCAGAATTAATATCTGAAGAGACAATTAATAAATTAGATAACGTCGAAGAATCTGTTATCTGTGTAATGAGTTGCGCATATGTCGAAAATCTCATCAATTCTATAAAAAATTATATTGTAAGTTCATATAGTGAAGAAAATATTGAATAAAAATTAAAACAATTATTGCCATAAAGCAAAGAATATGATATTATTAACTAGTCAAATGGCAATAATATATGGCCTGTTGGTGAAGTGGCTTAACACACTGCCCTCTCAAGGCAGCATTCACGGATTCGAATTCCGTACAGGCTACCATAATGATTTTAAATCGTTGATAACAACGATTTTTTTATTTGACAGGAGTAATTAAATTGTGTACAATTTAATTAGAAAAGGAGAAAAATATGATATATGATTTCATAGTAAAAGGAAGAAAAGATACTGAAGTAAAAGTCAGTGATTATAAAGGAAAGGTAATTATTGTTGTTAATACAGCAACAGGATGTGGATTTACGCCTCAATATGAAGCACTAGAAGAATTATATAAAAAATATCATACAAAGGGTTTAGAAATCCTAGACTTTCCATGTAATCAGTTTGGGCATCAAGCTCCGGGTGACGATGAAGAAATTCATGAATTTTGTACTGCAAAATATAAAACGACATTTGACCAATTAAAAAAGATAGATGTAAATGGAGAAAATTCCGATCCATTTTGGAAATATATTAAAGAAAATTCTCAAGAAGAATACATTCATGGAATGAAAAATAAACTTGCCATGAAAGGTATTGAAAAAATGAGCACAACATGTAAGAATGAAAAAGATATAAAATGGAATTTTACAAAATTTTTGATTGATAGGGAAGGAAATATTGTAGGGAGATATTCGCCAATAGAAAGTTCACTGGTAATGGAAGACAAGATTAAAGAAATTATATAAAAAGAGGGGAAAATAATGTACGATATAATTATAGTAGGAGCAGGTCCTGCGGGGATGACAGCAGCACTATACGCCAAAAGAGCAAATAAAAAAGTATTAATCTTTGAATCAAAAACATATGGTGGACAAATTGTTAATACACCAGTCATAGAAAATTATCCCGGAATACCAGATATTTCTGGATTTGATTATGCCACGAATTTATATAATCAAATCATATCATTAGGTTGTGAAATAAAATTTGAACCAGTGATTAGAATTGAAGATGATTTAACAGTAATAACTCCTAAAAATAAGTATGTTGCGAAATCAATCATAATAGCAACTGGTGCGGAAAATAGAAAATTAAAACTAGAAAATGAAGAAAAGTTTATAGGCAAAGGAATATCATATTGTGCAACATGTGATGGAAATTTTTATAAAAATAAGACTGTTGCGGTAAATGGAGGTGGAAATACTGCATTAGAA
The DNA here is from genome assembly GCA_902764545.1 of uncultured Erysipelotrichaceae bacterium. GTDB lineage: Bacteria > Bacillota_I > Bacilli_A > RF39 > UBA660 > UBA3789. Next base: position 107,812 of record CACWWC010000003.1, read on the forward strand.
GATGCAATCTACCTTTCAAATATTGCAAAAAAAGTATATCTAATTCATAGAAGAGATGAATTTAGAGGAGAAAATAAATACATAGAAGATGTAAGAAATAAAAATAATATTGAATTAATATTAAAAAGTACCATTACTAAAATTATTGGTGATAATAAATTAAAAAGTATAGAAATAACTAGCATCGATAACAAAAAACAACAGATTGAGGTAGATGGATTATTTATAGCAATTGGGCAAACTCCGAATAATGAGGTATTTAAAAATATAATAGATGTTTCTAAAGAAGGGTATATTATATCTGAAGATGGTGTTCATACAACAAAAAAGAATATTTATGTTGCAGGGGATACAAGGATAAAAGATCTTCGTCAACTAACAACAGCCGTGTCAGATGGTGCAATAGCAGCAACGACGGCAATAAAAGAAATGGAGGATTAAAAATGGAAGTAAAAGAAATACAAGAAAATGATTTTAAAAAAGTAATAAATGATAATGGAAAAGTATTGGTAGATTGCTATGCAACATGGTGTGGACCATGCAAAATGTTATCTCCAATAATAGAACAGGTAGCAAGCACAACGGATGATGTAAAGTTTTACAAACTGGACATAGATGAAGCAGAAGAAGTTGCAGGTGAATATGAAATAATGTCAATCCCAACACTATTATTTTTTAAGGATGGCAAGTTAGAAACAACAAAAGTGGGGTTTGCTCCAAAAGAAGAAATTGAAGAAATGATTAAATAAGATGAATAAATATGAACAATTAAAATTAGAAAATCAACTTTGTTTTCCACTTTATGTATGTTCTAAAGAAATTATTAGGAAATATAAACCATTTTTATCTAAAATTAATTTAACATATACTCAATACTTAGTAATGATGGTATTATGGGAAAATGATAAAATTAACCTTAAAACATTAGGAGAAAAACTGTTTCTTGATTCAGGTACCCTAACTCCTGTATTAATAAAATTAGAACAAAAAGGATATGTAAAACGTCAAAAAAACAAAATAGATGAACGCAATTTAATTGTAGAAATTACTAAAAATGGATCACTCTTAAAGGAACAAGCTAAGAATATACCAAAAAGCTTATCACAATGCATACCTATATCAAATGAAGATGCATATAATCTTTATATAATATTAAATAAAATATTAAAAAATATCAATAAAGAAAAAGATACCAGTTTAATTGACTAGGATTTTATTTATTTGTTATAATTAATATGAATAAAGAGGGATTATATGTTAAAAGTAATAAGAAACATTCTAATTTTAATTACATTATTAGGATTGTCAACATTAATAATAGACTTTAAAAGACTAAAAGATAATAAATCACCTATTTTTAATATAACAAGTTACAACGAGATAAAGCACATTCAAAACTATCGCGGGTTATTCTATCAAGCATCTAGAAAAACAAAGGTAAGTGACAAAGAACCGATAAAAGACTCAAGTGAAATTTATTTTTATATATTAACAAAAAAAATTAATATTACAAATAAAAAAAATAGCATTAAAGAAGAAAGTATGATAGTTGAACTAGAAAACAACATATCCTGTAATGATAATTCAATCCTATATTATGCTGATTTAGATATAAAAATTTATACGTATTGTATAAATAAAATAGACATTACAATGAACAATAAAAAAGATTCTCTTCTTAACTTTTTAAAAAAAGACAACAACCTAATTAATACACTATTAGATAAAATATCATATACCGGTCTAATTAATTCAACAACGGAGATATATAAAACAGTAAATTTAGAATCTGAAAGTAACTTCAAGGTTTTTAAATGTAACCAAGAAGGTATAAATGATGTATATATAACACCAAAAAATGCCAATATACAGTCAGATTTTTGTACATACAAAGATGATGATTTAAAATTTATATTTGAAATTGAAGAAATTACCTCAACAGAAGAACAATCAAAACAAGAAGAAGTATTTTATGAAGATGAAAACTATATATACAAATTTAATGAGCAAAAATCAGAAAATATATATATCACTACTCCAAAAGTGAGATTGTCAGAAGAAAAAAGAATACCACTAAAAGAAGTATTGTACGAAAAAATTCTAACTATAGATGATTTAGAAAAAAAGGGATTGAAATTTGAAAAAATACCTAAAACTCAATAAATGAAAATGGTGATATTATGAAAACATTATTAATTCTTGAAGGTGGAGGGCTAAGAGCTATATATACAGCAGGAGTGTTAGATTGCTTTTTAAAAAATAATATTAAAGTAGATGCTGTAATAGGAGTCTCCGCCGGAGCATTATTTGGAATAAATTATCTCTCAAAACAACAAGGAAGAGTAATAAGATATACACTGGAAAATGCAAATAACAAGGATTATATGGGAATATCATCATGGATAAAAACTGGAAATATTATGAATAAGGATTTTTGTTTTAATAAACTTATTTATGAAACAGATCCATTTGATTTTAAAACTTTTAACAAGTCTAAAATAGAGTTTTACGTTACTGTTACAAATGTTGAGACAGGTAAAGCAGAATATAAAAGAATAAATGATATTGAAGAAGATATGGAATATTTACGAGCATCAGGCTCAATGCCCATAGTATCAAAAATAGTAAAGGTAAATGGCAAAAAATATCTAGATGGAGGAATTTCCGATTCAGTTCCTATTAAATGGGGCCTAAAAAATGGATATAAAAGAATAATAATAGTGGAAACCAGGCCAAAAACATATCGTAAGAAAAAATCCAAATTATTACCTTATAAAATATTATACAAAGACTACCCACGTTTAGTTAAAACAGTTAAAGAAAGATACAACATCTATAATAAAACAAAAACTTATATAGAAGCATTAGAAGAAGAAAATAGAGTGTTTGTGATAAGACCAACAGAATATATCAAAATAAAAAGAATTGAAAATAATAAAGATAAGATTCAAGAAATGTATAGACTAGGATTAAAAGACGCGAACGAAAGGTTAAAAGAATTAAAAAAATATATGAAATGAGTCAGTTAAAAAGATGTAGATGGGTAAACTTAAATAATGAAACTTATATAAAATACCACGATGAGGAATGGTCAATTAAATCATATGATGATAAATATTTGTTTGAAATGTTACTATTAGAATCATTCCAGGCAGGTCTTTCATGGGAATGTATTCTAAACAAAAGAGAACACTTTAAAGAGGCATTCGATAATTTTGATTACAATAAAATATCAAAATATAGAGATGACAAAATAAATGAACTATTAGAAAATAAGAAAATAATTAGAAATAAATTAAAAATAAAGGCTGCAATCATAAATAGTAAAATATATATAGATATTCAAAAAGAATATGGAAGTTTTTCAAATTATATTTGGTCATTTACTAACAGAAAGCAAATTATTCATAGTGGTAAAAAAACTTATACAAGAAATAACTTGTCAGATAAGATTTCAAATGATTTAAAAAAGCGAGGTATGAAATATGTTGGGACAGTAATTATTTATTCATATCTTCAAGCAATAGGTGTGATAAATGATCATGACTATGATTGTGATTTTAGAAATAGTTAAGTACTTGACTATTTTTTTTGTTTATTATATTATTAGGTAGGCAAAGGAGGGACAATGATTAATCAAAATATTATTTTAGAAGTAAAAAAGCTAAATTTAGCTATTGGAAAATACTTATTTGAAACACATAGCAGGAAAAATATAAAAATACCACCAAGTCCTCTCCAAACGGAAATCTTATCTATATTACTACAATCGAAGAAAGCATTATATATAAAAGACATTCAAAAAAGATTGCAAATATCAAAGGCTGCTGTAGCAGAAGCAATTGATAAAATGGAAAGAAAAGGTTATATAAAAAAAGAACCATGTAAAAGTGATTTAAGAAAAATAGAGATAAAATTGTTAGATGAAGGCAAGAAAACATATATAGCTCTTAATAATAATATAAAAAAAGTAAATGAAGTTCTATTAGAGAATATATCGCAAAAAGAAATGGAAGATTTTTTAGGAATTATACATAAAATAGAAAAGAATATAAGAAAGAAGGAAAATAATGATAAAGTTATTTAAAAACTTAACAAAAAAAGATTTATTGATAATACTAGCTGTTATATTTTTAGTAATATTTTCAGTTTATTTAGATTTAAAGTTACCAGAATACATGAGTGAGATAACAAAATTAATTCAAACAGAAGATAGCACATTAAATGAAATTCTAACATCAGGTCTGATGATGATGTTATGTGCAGTTTCATCATTAATATGTACAGTTGTAACGGGATATCTAACTTCACTTTTAGCAGCACGTTTTTCAAGAAGTATTCGAAGGAAAATATTCTCAACTGTAGAAAGTTACGGTGTAGCTGAAATTAAAAAATTTCAAACAAGCAGCTTAATTACTAGGACCACTAATGATGTAACACAAATCGAAATGTTATTAGCAATGGGATTACAGTTTATAATAAAGTCACCTGTAATGGCTGTATGGGCTTTAGTAAAGATATTGAATAGAAGTAGTGAATTAAGCATAATAACTTTTATAGGAGTAATCATAATAGTACTAACAAACATCTATATTATAAAGAAAGTATCACCACGTTTTGAAAAAATGCAAAAACTTACAGATAAAATAAATGGGGTAACCAGAGAAAATTTAACAGGTATCAGAGTAATTAGAGCATTTAATGCAGAAAATTTTCAACATGAAAGATTTGAAAATGTTAATAATGAATTAACATCAACACAATTAGCTAATCAAAAAACATTTTCTATTATGGAACCAATAATGACATTTGTCATGCATTTTCAAAATCTAGGTATATATTTTGTCGGAGCATTTTTAATAATGCAAGTAGGCATAATTGAAAAAATAAACCTATTTAGTAATATGGTTGTATTTTCAAGTTATGGTCTACAAGTAATAATGTCATTTTTAATGCTGACAATGATTTTTATGATACTCCCAAGAGCACAAGTTTCAGCCAAACGTATTAATGAAGTATTAGATGAGAAAATATTGGTTCAAGATGGAAATTATGATAAAGATACAAAAGAAAAAGGTACAGTAGAATTTAAAGATGTATCTTTCAAATACCCAGATGCAGATGAATATATATTGAAAAATATTTCATTTAAAGCAAATAAAGGAGAAACAGTAGCATTCATTGGATCAACTGGTTCAGGTAAATCTACATTAGTAAATCTTGTGCCAAGACTGTATGATGCAACCGAAGGGGAAGTAATAGTAGATGGAGTAAATGTTAAAGAATATAAGTTAAGTTCTCTAAACAATAAATTAGGATATATTCCCCAAAAGGCAGTTATTTTTACAGGAAGTGTAGAAGATAACATTTCATATGGCACAAACGGAAAAAGAAAGCCTAATAAGAAAAAAATAAAAGAAGCAATTGAAGTAGCACAAGGAAAAGATTTTGTAGAAAAAATGAATGAAGGTTATTCATCTCATCTAGCTAGAGGAGGAACAAATATAAGTGGAGGTCAAAAGCAAAGGCTATCAATTGCAAGAGCAATCGCAAGAGATCCAGAAATATACATATTTGACGATTCATTTAGTGCGCTTGATTATCAAACAGATGCAAAATTAAGAACAGAGTTAAAAAGATACACTAAAGATGCAACAATATTGATTGTAGCTCAAAGAATAGGTACAATTATTAACGCAGATAAAATTATTGTGTTAGATAAAGGTGAATGTGTAGGTATAGGTACACATAAAGAATTATTAAAAAATTGTGATATTTATAAAGAAATAGCCCTATCACAGTTAAGTAAGGAGGAGTTAGAAAATGCCTAGGCCAGAAATGAAACAAGAAAAATCAAAAGATTTTACAGGTTCAATGAAAAGATTATTTAATAGCCTTGGTTCTTGGAAAGCCATTCTTATCATATCAATAATATTAGGTTTTTTTAGCGCAGCCCTATCCGCAATAGCGCCAAATAAGCTTGCTGATTTAACAGATGTAGTAAGTGATGGAATAAAACCAAACGTTAAAAAACTTGAAATAGTCTCAGAAAAGATAGGAAATAATATTGTTAAAAATTTAAACATAAATTCAAAAGAGATTAATATAACAAAGAATACTGATAATGAGCAATATAAAATAATGTTAAAAAAATTCAATAGTATGTCAATTGAAGAAAAGTCAAATCTTCTAGAAGACTTTGAAATAGATGGTATTAAAATATCAAAGAATGATCAAATAGAATATCTAAATATAATTTCTACAATTGACGAAAATACAATTACAAACGATTTATTAAAAAAGTTAGATAAATTACCAAAATCCATAAACAAATTAGTAGAACCAAAAATGAATGTAGAAAATCTAAAGAAAAGATCTATGATTTTAGCTACCATATATCTATTAAGTTCTATATTAATATACATTGAAAGTATTATGTTAGCTTATATGTCAAATGGCTATGCTAAAAGGTTAAGAACATCAATCTCAACAAAAATTAATAAATTACCACTAAAATACTTTGATAATCATGAAACAGGAGATATATTATCAAGAGTTACAAATGATGTTGATACAGTAGGTATGAATATAAATCAAAGCATATCATCATTAGTAACTAATTTAACACTTTTTATAGGATCAATCATAATGATGTTTGTAACTAACTGGATTATGGCCTTAACTGCAATATTATCAAGTATCCTAGGTTTCATATCATCCTTCTTTATATTAAAGAAAAGTCAAAAATATTTTGTAAAACGTCAAAGTGAACTAGGAGAAATAAACGGACATATAGAAGAAATATACTCTGGTCATAACGTTGTAAAAGTGTACAACGGTGAGCAAGAAGCGATAGAAAAGTTTGATGAAATTAATAATCGACTATATGAGTCTAATAGAAAAAGTCAATTTTTATCAGGAATTATGCAACCGATAATGGGATTTATAGGAAACTTTGGTTATGTAGCAGTTTGTGTTGTAGGTGCATTGCTAGTAATGAACGATAAAACATCTTTTGGAACAATTGTGGCATTTATGATTTATATAAGACTATTCACAAGACCATTATCTCAAATAGCTCAGGCATTAACTGCACTACAATCAACTGCTGCTGCAGCAGAAAGAATATTTGAATTTCAAGATGAAATAGAATTGTCTAATGAAGATAGTTTAACAGATGAGATTTCTAAAGAAGATGCTAAAGGAAATATAGAATTCAAAAACGTCTCATTTGGATATAATAAAGATAAGGAAATTATAAAGAATTTTAGTGCTAAAATAAAAAGTGGCCAGAAAATAGCTATTGTAGGTCCAACAGGCGCAGGAAAGACAACAATGGTAAATCTACTTATGAAATTTTATGAAATTAATAAAGGAGATATAATCATCGATGGAAAGTCCATTAAAAATCTTACAAGAGAAAATGTACATAAATTATTTTGTATGGTTTTACAAGATACATGGTTATTTGATGGAACAATAAGAGATAACATAAAATATAATCAGGAAGAAGTATCCGATGAGACTATTTGGGATGCATGTAGAATTGTTGGCATAGATCACTTTATTAAAACATTACCACAATCACTATCTGCAAATATCAATGACAGTGAATCAATATCATCAGGTCAAAAACAATTAATCACAATTGCCAGAGGAATGATTGAAGATGCACCATTCTTAATTTTAGATGAAGCAACATCAAACGTTGATACAAGAACAGAAGAATTAGTTCAAAAAGCAATGGATAAATTGACAACAGGTAGAACAAGCTTTATAATTGCACATAGATTATCTACAATAAAAAATGCAGATTTAATTTTGGTAATGAATGAAGGAAATATAATAGAGCAAGGAAATCATAATGAATTATTAGAAAAAAATGGATTTTATGCAAAATTATATAATTCACAATTTCAAAGATAATATTCATTATAAATAAAGGAGTGAAAATCATGGCAAAATATTGTGAAGGATGTGGAGCCGAAGTAAGTAATGAACAAATATATTGCCCATATTGTGGTAAGCAACAAAAACCATCAAATATCAAGAAAGAAAGTTCTTCAAGTAAATCAAAAATTGTAGCTGGCCTTTTAGGAATATTTCTAGGAGGATGGGGATTACATAGTTTCTACTTAGGAAATATAACAAAAGGTATAATCCAAATCATAGTTACTCTATTAACATGTGGTTTTGGAGCTATATGGGGTTTTATAGAAGGTATTCTTATATTGGTTGGAACAATATCTACTGATGCAGATGGTAATCCATTAGGAGAATAATGAATAGAAAAAGTAAAAAGTTCGTAATTATAACAGAAATATTATTATTTTTGTTAGTGATTGTATTTCATTTTAAACCATCATGCATAATAAAAAGCATAACACATATTCCATGCCCAGGATGTGGTATGACAAGAGCATTCAAGCTTATTATAAAAGGAAAACTACTTCAAGCACTATCACAAAATATAATTTCAGTGCCACTATTTATAAGTATCATTATAGTTAATATCTGTTTAATAATGGATATAATAAATAGTAAAAGACACACTGAAAAAATAATAAATATACTATTAAATAGAAAATATATAATTCTGGCACTTTTATTAATATCTGAAATTTATAATATAATATTTTTTTAGAAGTGTTGAAAAAACATAAAAAAGTGATATAATATAACTACTAAGGAGATACTTTAATAGGTTAAAATTAATTGTGTCTCCTTTTTTATAGAAAAAAATAATAATAATAATAAACAATTTAAATAAATTGCCTCATAATTTAACATCAAAAACATAAAAATCGTCATTTTACATAAAATAAGAAATATAGTAGTATTGATAACTGAAAGGGGTTTATCAATGAAATATATATTAATATTTTTTTTATTAATAATAATCACATTTATATATTGTTCTATTAAAGTATCATCTAGATAAAATCAATATAAAAGTAATTTAAAATAAATACCATCTATTAAAGAACTATGATATAATAAAAAATAGGTGGTAAAAAATGAAAAGAAGCGAAGTAGAGCGATCAAAACTAAGTCCAATGATGCAACAATATATGGAAATAAAAGATAATTATGAAGATTCTATTATCTTTTTTAGGCTTGGAGACTTTTATGAGATGTTTTTTGAAGATGCTATCTTAGCTTCCAGAGTTCTTGAGCTTACCTTAACTGGAAAAAATGCAGGGTTAGATGAAAGAGTTCCAATGTGTGGAGTGCCACATCACGCCTATGCATCATATGTAGATGAATTAATTGAAAAGGGATATAAAGTTGCAATATGTGAGCAGTTAGAAGATCCAAAAGAAACTAAAGGTATGGTTAAAAGAGACGTTGTTCAAGTTATAACTAAAGGTACTAGAATAGACTCAAGTATAGATTCAAAAGATAATAACTATATAGCAAATATATACGATTTTTCATATTGTTTCGGTCTAAGTTATGCGGATATTTCAACAGGTGAAGTTAATGTAACATTAATTGAGGGAGATAATGACAAAATAATTAAAGAAGTAACACGTAACGGTTTTAAAGAAATAATAGTTAACGACACAATAGATAGGGAAATAGTTGAAAGGTTAAGAACTGACCATGATATTTTGGTTACAATTACAAAAGAAGAGTTAGAAGACGAAAATTATTCATACATCTATAAAGACATAGAAGATATAAGACTTGTAAAAACAATAAAGCATTTGTTAAATTATATAATTGAGAATAAAAAAGGTGATTTACATCATTTACAAAAAAGCACAGTAATAAAACAATCATCATTTCTTGAATTTGATGTTAATACAAAGAAGAATTTAGAACTAGTAGAAACTCTTAGAAACAGAGAAAGACAATTTAGTCTATTATGGCTCCTAGATAAATGTAAAACAGCCATGGGAAGTAGATATTTAAAGCATAGTATTCTAAATCCCTTGACAGACAAGCACGAAATAGAAAGAAGATATGACCTAGTATCTTTACTTAGTACAGAGTTTATTATAAGAGATGACTTAATAACAGCATTAGAGCAGATATATGATCTTGAAAGGCTAGTAGGACGTGTAACCTACGGTAATTTAAATGCAAAAGACTTAATACAATTAAAAAATTCAATCAAAGTATTACCAACAATTAAAAAGATATTAAACGATTTAAAATATGACAAAAAAATAGATACATTTGAAGAATTGTATGAACTATTAGAAAAAACAATACTAGAAGACGCACCATTTTCACTGCATGAAGGAAATCTTATTAAGGAAGGATACAATAAAGAATTAGATGAATTAAAAAAGATAAGTAGTGGATCAAAAGACTTTATCCTAGAGATGGAAAAAACAGAAAAAGAGCGAACAGGAATAAAAAACTTGAAAGTTGGATTTAATAAAGTATTTGGATACTATATAGAAGTGTCAAAAGGTCAAAGTAATTTAGTAAAAGAAGAATTTGGATACGAAAGAAAGCAAACACTTGCCAATGCTGAACGCTTTGTAACTCCTGTCTTAAAAGAGAAAGAAAACATTATTCTAGGAGCGGAAGAAAAAATTATTTCTCTTGAATATAAACTATTTATGGATATTAGAGAAGTCGTAAAAAGATATGTAAAAAGGCTTCAAAAAACAGCTAAAATAATTAGTGAAATAGATATGCTACAATCATTTTCCGTTGTTAGTGATAATTATAAATTTATTCGTCCAGAACTAACAACCGATAAATCATTAAAATTAATAGAATGTAGACACCCAGTAGTTGAACAAGTAATGAAAGATAAATACATAGCAAATGATATAGTAATGGATAAAACCACAAATATATTACTTATAACAGGGCCTAATATGGCAGGTAAATCAACATATATGAGGCAATGTGCCATAACAGTTATAATGGCTCAAATTGGTTGCTTTGTTCCATGTAAAGAAGCTGTAATGCCAATATTTGATAAGATATTTACAAGAATAGGAGCAAGTGATGATTTAGTAAGTGGAGAATCCACTTTTATGGTAGAGATGAAAGAAGCAAACTATGCAATATCCGAAGCAACAGAAAATAGTTTAATTTTATTTGATGAGTTAGGTAGAGGAACAGCTACATACGATGGAATGAGTCTTGCCCAGGCAATTCTTGAACATATTCATGATAAAATCAAGGCAAAAACAATGTTTTCAACACACTACCACGAATTAACATCATTAGAAAAAGATTTGAAAAATCTAAAAAATGTGCACGTTTCAGCAATAGAAGAGAAGGGACACATTACGTTTTTACATAAAGTTAAAGCTGGAGCAGTAGATAAAAGTTATGGAATACACGTTGCATCTTTAGCCAAATTACCAGAATCACTGATAAAAAGAGCAGATGAAATATTAAGTGTATATGAAAAGAAAAACATTAGAAAAGAGACATTTACGCAAACATCGTTATTTGAATTAACAGAAACAGAAGTAGAACCAAAAGTCAATGAAATAGAAGAAAAAATAAAAAAAATAAATCCTCTAGAAATGACACCAATGGAAGCTTTGTCATTTCTATACGAAATAAATAAAGAAGTTAAAAATAAAAATAAATAATATAAAATGACAAAGAAAAAGTTCTATGCTAAAATTAAGGTGGTGATAAAATGAAAAATAGAAGTGAATTACGAGAAATTATAATGAAAGTATTATACCAGATAAGTATTTATGAAGAGACGAAGTTAGACTACAGTTTAAAAGATATGATACATGAACAATTGGAAATAGAAAATAGCTTTGTAAATGATAGTTTAAAAGGTATAATAGATAATAAAAAAACAATTAATAAAATTGCAAATAAATATTTAAAAGATTGGAAAATAGATAGATTAAATAAAGTAGATCAATCAATTCTGCAACTTGGAATATATGAATTAATATACACTGACACTCCATCAGTAGTTTCAATCAACGAAGCAATTGAATTATCAAAAAAATATTCAGAAGAAGCAGTTACAAAAATGATTAATGGAGTATTAGACAAAGTTTATCATGAAGAGATAAAGTAAAGAAGGTGTTACTTTTGCAAGAAAAGTATATAAGTGTAACCCAATTAACAAGATATATAAAATATAAAATAGATAATGATGTAAATTTGAATGAAGTATTTATAAAAGGAGAAATTTCTAATTTTAAAGCACACAGTAGAGGACATTTCTATTTTACATTAAAGGATGAAGGCAGTAGAATAAATGCAATAATGTTTTCCTCACAAACAAAAAAACTAAAGTTTATACCAACAGATGGAATGAAGGTTTTAGTAACGGGAAAAATCAGTGTATTTGAATCAAATGGAGCATATCAAATATATGTCTCAGATATGTTAGAAGACGGCGTAGGAAATTTATATATTGCTTATGAGCAATTAAAAAAGAAATTAGAAGAAGAAGGATTATTTAGAGAAGAACATAAAAAAATAATACCAAAAATTCCTAACAGAATAGGTGTTATCACCGCTCCAACAGGAGCAGCCATAAAAGATATAATATCCACTATAAAGAGAAGATGGCCACTCTCAGAAATATATTTATTTCCATCACTAGTGCAAGGAGAAGATGCCAAAGAGGATATTGTAAAGCAAATTAAAAGAGCTCAAAATTATGACCTTGATACTCTAATTGTGGGTAGAGGAGGAGGGAGCATTGAAGACTTGTGGCCATTTAATGAAGAAATAGTTGCAAGAGCAATTTATGAATGTAAAATTCCAGTTATAAGTGCAGTAGGACATGAAATAGATTTCACAATCGCAGACTTTGTCGCAGACTTAAGAGCTCCAACGCCAACAGGAGCAGCTGAAATGGCAGTACCACAATTAAGCGATATGATAAACTATTTAAAGCAAGTAAGTATTAGACTTAACAATACAATATTAAATAAAGTTAATAAAGAAAGAAAAAAATTAGAAAGTATCACAAGCAGGAATATTTTTAAAAATCCATTAGTTATATATCAAACAAAAGAAATGATTTTTGATAATATCCTTGAAAAATTAAAATACTCAATAAGTAATCTAGTTAATACAAAAGAAAAAGAACTAATCACAATAAAAAATTCATACATACTGAAAAATCCATATAAATTATTAGATGTCAAAAGCAACAAATATCTACAAATAATATCAAAATTAGAACCACTAAATCCAATATCAACATTAAAAAGAGGATATTCAATAGCTAAACATAATGATAAAGTAATAAAAAGTATTAAAGAAGTTAAAAAAGGCGATATAATCAATATAAGTATAAATGATGGGGATATTGATGCAAAAGTAATATAGAAAAGGAGAAATGATATGGTGGAAAAAGCAGAAAAAGATTTAAATTTTGAAGAATCTTTAGAAAAATTAGAAGGAATTGTAAAAAAATTAGAAAGTGGAGAAGTTCCATTAGATGATGCAATTAAAGAGTTTAATGAAGCAATGACTTTAGCTAAATCATGTGATACAAAGTTAAAAAATGCAGAAGAATCTATAACAAAACTAATAAAAGACAACGGTGATACAGAAGATTTCGAAGTCGAAGAGTAAAACATATATTATGTTTTATTTTTTTGTATTATAAAAGAAATATTGGAAATAATAATAATGAGGTGTTAATATGAAAAAAATATGGTTAATGCTGTTTATTTTATTTCCAATAAATGTACTAGCCTATAGTAATAAACTAATTATATCAGGTGAACCAATAGGAATTGAAGTACATTCAAAAGGTGTTTATATAATAGATTTCTATAAGGTTCACGATAAATTAATCGCAAAGGAACAAGGATTAAAAGAAGGAGATATAATTGAAAAAATAAATGATAAAGAAGTAAACAGTATAGAAGATTTAAATAATATAATTAATAAAGTAGATAAATATAAAATAATAGTTGATAGGGAAGGCTCTAAAAAAGAAGTTAATCTAAAAGTAGAAAAAGAAGATAACATTATAAAAACAGGGTTATACGTAAAAGATCAGATTAATGGAATAGGAACACTATCGTATATAGATCCAGAAACTAAAATTTTTGCATCTCTAGGACACGAAATAATTGAAAATACAAGTTTAAATAAGTTTAGACTACAAAGTGGTACAATCTACAAAGCAGATATTAATTCAATTAATAAGAGTAAAAATAACGGAATAGGAGAAATACATGCATCAATTACTAGTAAAGAATTAGGAGAAATTGATAAAAATGAGATTAATGGAATATATGGGAGATATACAGCAGATACAAATACTGATGAACTAATTGAAATAAATAATTCAGATAATATAAAAACTGATAAAGCCTATATAAGATTATCATTAGAAAACAATAACAAAGAAGACTATTCAATTAATATAATTTCCCTAAATAAAAATGATAAAGTAAAAAATATATTGTTTGAAATAACAGATGAAAGATTAATCAATAAATCAGGTGGAATAGTTCAGGGAATGAGTGGATCACCAATAATCCAAGATAATAAACTTATTGGTGTAGTAAATTATGTTGTAGTAGATGATGTAAAAAAAGGATATGGAATATTTATTGAAACAATGTTAAATGAAGGAGATAACTTATTAAATAATTAGTTATCTCTTTTACTATTCTGTAAAAGATGTGAATTAGACTATTATTTTTTCGAAAATAATGATACAATAAACAATATAAAGATAAAATATAAGAGGTGTAGTAATGTATATAGATTTAATAGTTTTAGTTGTAGGATTAATCCTTGTAATCATGTTTTTTAGAAGATTTTCATCATTTGTATTTTTTATGGCTATAGTAGAAATATTTTTAAGAATACTAACATTTATCAAAAAAAATATCAGTTTAAAAGATGTATCAAATATAATTGATAAGTACATTCCAGAAAGTATATTTTCAATAATTGATAATTATACTTCTCAAATACCAACACTATGTATCATATTGAAATGGTGTTTTGTCATAATTATGGCAATATTCTTAGGATATATAGTTAAAATATTTATTTCAAAGAAAAAAATATAAAACGACAAATTAGTCGTTTTTTTATTTGTATAATAAACCTGGTGATAAGATGAAAATATATATTGAATTGATATATATACTAAATTTTTTACTAGACTTTATGATTCTCTACGGAACAAAAAGATTACTAAAAATTAGCAAAGATATAAAAAGACAGATATATGCAAGTATTTTAGGAAGTATAACAACCATTTTCTTAGAAATTAAAATATCTAATTTACAACTATTTATCATAAAAGTAATAATATCAATACTAATGATAGTAATTGCATTTGGTAAAAACAACTTTTTTAAAAATACATTATATTTTTATATGATTACAATTATATTAGGAGGTGTAATATACTTATTTGATTTAAAAACAACTTTTTATATAAATATGATATTTATATCTATGATATTCCCAGTAGTAATCTACATAGTAGTAAAAGAATTATCAAATTATAAATTGAATATACAAGATAAATATATAGTGACAATATCCTATAAGAATAAAAAATATCAACTAGAGGGTTTTATAGACACAGGAAATAAATTAAAATCCCCAATTAGTAATAAATCAGTTATTTTAGTTAATTTAAAAATTAACACAGATAACATAATTTATATACCTTATAAGGCTCTAAATACTGAAGGGATTATCCCGTGTATAAAGCCAGATAAAGTTATAATTAACAATAAGGTTATTAATAATTGCTTGATTGGTTTATCAAAAGATAAATTTCAAATAGAAGGATATAACTGTATATTACCGAATAAATTAAAGGAGGATTTATGTTAAAAATAATAGAATTAATTAAAAGAATATTTGTAAAAGTTCATTCAGTCTTCTACGTAGGAGCAACAGATATCTTGCCCGAACCATTATCGATAGAAGAGGAAGAGAAATATATTATTTTAAAGGAACAAGGAAATAAAGAAGCAAAAGAAAAATTAATAGAACATAACTTAAGACTAGTGGTTTTTTTAGCAAAAAAATATGAAAATACTGGAATAGATTTAGAAGACTTAGTTAGTATAGGAAGTATAGGATTAATAAAAGGGATAAATACTTTTAGTAAAGAGAAAAATATAAAGCTCGCAACATATATATCAAGGTGTATAGATAATGAAATATTAATGTATTTAAGGAAAAATAAAAAAATAAAGCAAGAAGTTAGTATCGACCAACCATTATCTTATGATGTAGACGGAAACGAATTACACCTAGAAGATATAATTGGTACAGATAAAGACCTTATTAGTAAAAATATAGAAGAAGAAAATGATAAAAAATTAATGTTGCAGGAAATATTAAATTTAAAACCAAGAGATAGAGAAATAATGGTATTGCGCTATGGCTTATTAGGAAATGATGAGTTCACTCAAAAAGAAGTTGCTGAAAAATTAGGAATTTCACAAAGTTATATTTCAAGAATCGAAAAGAAAGTAATAAAAAAATTAAAAGTCCTTGTAAATGTATAAATAGATGTGCTATATTGTATCAGGAGGATAGATACAAATGGCAAAATTATATTTCAGATATGGCGCAATGAACTGTGGTAAAACAGCCCTTTTACTACAAGCAGTACATAATTATGAATCAAGAAATATGCACGTCTTAATATTAAAACCGTCTAAGGATACTAAAGGAGAAAATACAATTGTATCAAGAATAGGATTATCAAAAAAAGTAGATCATTTAATAAAAGAAGATGATGATTTATACAAATATATATCTAAAATTCAAAAAGAAATAGATTGTATATTTGTAGATGAAGCACAATTTCTTAAAAGAGAACAAGTCGACCAACTATTATTAATAACAATTGATAAAAATATTCCAGTAATATGTTACGGTCTAAGAAGCGACTTCAACACCAATGGTTTTGAAGGAAGCACAAGACTATTAGAAATCGCGCATACAATAGAAGAACTAAAAACTATTTGTAAATGTGGTGCAAAGGCAACATTCAACATAAGAAAAGTAAATGATAAATATGTATTTGAAGGAGACCAACTCGCAATCGATGGAGAACAAAATGTTACATATGAATCTTTATGCCCTAAGTGTTACTATAAAATAAAAAATAATTATTATAAAAAAAGTTCAAAAAGAAAGTAAAATATTTACTTTCTTTTCTTAATTGATATAATAAGCTATATAAAGGAGTATTGGAAATGTTACGATTAGATTTTTTAAATAAAGAATATAATCTTGAAGAAATAATTAATGCATTTACAGATAACAATCTAAATAATTTTAATGGAGATAAAGATTTTTTAAACTTTTTAATGTCATTTTCCCTTGGCAACTATTTAGAAGGTGAGGAAGAAGACAATTATAAAGAATTTGCGATGTATAATGGTCTTCTCAAGATAATGCGACTAGATGAATATGGATATTTTGGAAAAAAACTATATAAAATATATCAAATATGTAATAAAGATAAGAACACATTTATGGAAACATGCAGTCTTATAGGAGAATACAGTCTATATCACATTTTAGAAAAAGAATCTATTGATATAAACCTAAAATTAAAAAAACCTGTATCATTTATTGATCATTCTATCGTTTTATGTGATGGCACAAAACCAGTCTTCAATCCCCTAGATCGATACAACCCATATAATTTAAACAGAAATCAAAAAGATGAACTAAATTATGAATTAGAAAGATCATTTAGAAAAAGAATAAATGAAAGTATAAAAAATAATGGAGATAATATAGAATTACTTGAAGAAATGCCGTCATTTGAAGAAAAAGAAAGATTAAAAAAAGAAGAAGAAGAGAGAAAAAGAGTAAATGATGATTATTTTATCTCAATCCAGAATTTATATTTTGGGTATGAAGAATATGATGTATCAGGCGGAATACTAAATATGTGTATGAAAATGATATCATGGTTTGAATACATAAACATGAAGATAGGTCAGTACTATGTATTTAGAAGTATACCAAAAGGAGACTTTTTTCTAATAGACAGTGATGGGAAAGTATTTATTCCAGATGAAAATATTAATGTTCAAAATCAAACAATAGGGCCAAATACGCCAATTAGGGAAGTCAAAATAGCAAATATCCCAGAAATATTAAATTATAACTTATTAAAAAATAATTATGATGATGAAAATAGTGAAATAAAGACACTAGAAATAAATGGGCTAATTGAATACTTTGAAAATAAGGGAAAAATAAAAGTAGGAGATTTAGAACTATATCAAAGCAAAATAAGAGAACTATATGAAAATATTACAGGAAATATATTTAGTTTAGATGATTCAAATAATAAAGAAGGTAATAAAAAATAGCTATCATTTAGCTATTTTTTCAATATACAATTCTTCTAATATTACAGTATTGTAATTATTTAGCTTATTCAGTAATTCCACTTCAATTAAACATTCATAATTAATACTATCACTATAATCCTTTTTAACAATTAGAGAATCTTTCAAGACATAATTAACATTTTTCTCATCATTATAATTAAAATTAATACGAATTTTAAATCCTTTAACTAGAAAACTATATTGAGCCAATTTAATAGTTTCACTAACAGCTTTAGTGTACGCTCTAACAAGACCACCAGCTCCTAATTTTATGCCACCAAAATATCTTACTACAACAGCTAAAACATAATTAAGATTCTCTTTTTTTAAAACATTTAAAATAGGCATACCTGCCGTGCCACCTGGTTCCCCATCATCAGAACAAAGTTCAATATCATTATAAATGTATCCATAACAATAGTGAGTTGCCTTAGGATGCATATTTTTAATCTTATCAATATATGGAGTAATATCTTTATTACTAATCTTTATAAGATAACAAATAAATCTTGAATTTTTAATTACAATATCATTATCACAATTAAATTGAATAGTTCTCATAATACCACCTCTTATATTATAATATAAAATATAAAATTATAATATTATTTTTAAATTATTATGTTATAATAAATAAAAAAGGAGGATAAAAATGTTTAAAAAAACAAAAGATAAAGAAATTGATTACATCAGTTTAAATAACATTTTAAAGACAGGTAATAAAATAATTAACATAGGATATTTTATGGCTATTATATCTATTATACTTCTTGGAACATATCTATTAAAAGAGTGGAAATTACTAGGTTTTGTAAAAGAGTTTCTAATTGTAATTTCTCCAATTTTTATTGGTTTTTTAATAGCATGGCTATTTGAGCCACTGGCTTCAAAGATGGAGAAAAATAAAATACCAAGAATTTTAGCTTGTATTATTATATATTTATTTATTATAGGTGCTCTAATTCTAATAGGATATTTATTTGTACCGTCACTTATATCTCAAATCAAAGACTTTGTACAAGCTGCTCCATCAATTTTTGACAGTTTAACAAATACAGCACTAAAAATAATAAAAAAATTTGATCCAAACGGATATATTAATATAAGACATTTAAAAAAGGAAATTACAACATATTTAACGAGTTTTGGAATGTCAATAGCATCAGACTTACCTAAATATATTTTATCAATAGGAAAAACCATAATAAATGGGGGACTAAATTTTATATTAGGATTGATGGTAGGATTCTATTTACTTTATGACTTTAATAAAGTAAATCAATTAATAGAGAATATGCTGCCAAATAAATTTAAATCTGGATATAAAGATTTGACACACAGAATTAATACATCATTACGAAGCTATGTACAAGGTGTATTATTAATAATGCTTTTAGTATTTATTACTCAAACAGTTGGACTTACATTAGCAGGGCTAAAAGCACCAATTATATTTGCATTATTTTGCGCAGTAACAGATATAATCCCATATTTTGGACCATACATTGGAGGAATACCAGCTGTCATAGTAGGTTTTACAATGTCTCCAATAACCGGTATATGTGTACTAATATCAATAATTATTGTCCAATTATTGGAAAATAACTTTTATCAACCATTAATAATGGGGCATACAATGAAATTACATCCTGTAACCATAATGATAGGATTATTGATTTTTGAGCACTTCTTTGGTATATTAGGTATGGTTGTAGCAACACCAGTAATAGCATGCCTAAAAGTATTTGTAATATTTATTGATGAAAAAATAAATATATCAGAAAAAATCAATAAAGAAATAGAAGAATAATATATAAGATTTAGATTAAAGACGAGTATAATGTCAATGCTTTTTATAGAGAGCCAAAGATAAGGTGGAATTTGGCACTAGCAACATTAGAAGCTACTTTAGGAGTCTTATCGGTAATGCCGTTATAAAAATCAAGACCAACATAGGATGGTACCGGGCAATTGCCCTCCTATTGAGGTCTTTTATTTGTGAAAAGGAGAATAAAAATGAGAATATATGTAATAGGCGGGAAAGCGAAAAGTGGTAAAAATACATTTGGAAATTATTTAAAAGAACAATTAAAGGATTATGGGTATAAACCATGTATAATTCATATTACAGAGCCACTATACGGATATGCAAAAAATTACTTTGAATATGATGAATATAAAGATGAAAAACCAAGAGAATTCTTGCAAAAAATGGGGATAGAAATAATAAAAGAAAAATTAGGGAAACCAGACTTTTTACTAAATAGACTATTTGAAGATATAGAAATACTAAGTAACTTTTTTGATACATTCATAATAACCGATGCAAGACTAATACATGAGTTTGAAGAGATAAAAAATAAATATAGTGAAACAATAACAATAAAACTAGAAAGAAACAATTATAATGATGACTTAACAAATGAAGAAAAGAATCATATAACGGAACAAGAAGTAGATAAATATGAAGAATATGACTACATAATAGAAAATAAAGGATTAGATGTTTTAAAAATAGATGCACTAGAAATAATAAAAAATGAAGAAGGTAGTGGAGAAGAGCTTATATGAATAAAATAATCGCAGTAGTAGGGATGAGTGGAACAGGAAAAAGTGTAGTAACAGATTGTTTAGAAAACAAAGGCTGGAAAAAATTATACTTTGGTGGAATAACATATAAACTAATGGAAAAAGAAGGAATTAAAAGAACCGAAGATGGATCAAGTGAAAAAGAATTTAGAGAAAAATTAAGAAAAGAACACGGCCCAGAATGTTATGCTAAATTTATAGAACCTGAAATAAAAGATAATATAGAAAAACATAATATTGTTCTTGATGGATTGTATTCATGGTATGAATATAAATATTTAATTAATAAATATCCAAATCTACAAGTAATATGCGTAGTAACAGATAAAAAAATAAGGTATGATCGAGTTTCCAAAAGAACAGATAGAGCCTTTAACAAGGAAGCTATAATTTCAAGAGATATAAGTGAAATAGAAAATCTCTATAAAGGTGGTCCAATAGCTTATGCAGACTATTATATACTAAACAATGGTAAGAAAGAAGATCTAATAGATAGATTAAATATAATTATGAAAGAAATAGGTGAGTAATAATGAAATATATGACACATGATGAAATAAGAAAAACATGGTTTAAATTTTTTACAGAGCATAAACACAAAATATCAGAAAGTGCATCACTGATACCAATTAATGATGATAGTTTATTATGGATTAATGCTGGTGTAACTCCATTAAAAAAATACTTTGACGGAACAGAAGTCCCTGAGAGTAGAAGAATAGTAAATATTCAAAAATGTATCAGAACAAATGATATTGAAAATGTAGGAATTACAAAAAGACATCAAACTTTTTTTGAAATGATGGGAAACTTTAGTGTAGGAGACTACTTTAAAGATGAAGCAATTCACTATGCATTTGACCTATTAACTAATAAAAAATATTTTGGAATAGATAAAAATCTAATATATGTAACAGTATATATAGATGATGATAAAGCCAAAGAAAATTGGATTAAAGAAGGTCTTAATCCAGATCATATCATTCCCTTAGAAGGAAATTTTTGGGAAATAGGTGAAGGCCCATGCGGACCAGATTCAGAAATTTTTTATGATAGGGGAGAAAAATATGATAAGGATGGCAAAGCACTAGAAAAATTTAAAAACGACGAGGAACAAGAAAGATATGTAGAAATATGGAACAATGTTTTTTCGCAATATAATTCCGAAAAAGGTCTAGATAGAAAAGATTACAAAGAATTGCCAAGCAAAAATATAGACACAGGCGCAGGACTAGAAAGATGGTGTTGCATCTTCCAAGATGTTGATTCAAATTTCGAAACAGATTTATTTAAACCAATTATTGAACATATAGAAAAGTTATCAAAATATGAATATGTTGGACAAAAAGAATTTAAAATTATTGCAGATCACATTAGAGCAATTACTTTTGCACTAGCTGACGGGGCTTGTTTTGAAAATGTAGGAAGAGGATATGTATTAAGAAGGCTACTAAGAAGAAGTGTAAGATTTGGAAGAACATTAGGTCTAGAATGTCCATTTATGTATAAAATAGTATCAGATGTAGTAACAGTAATGAAAGAAGCCTATCCATACCTAGAAGAAAAGAGATCAGAAATTGAAACTACGATTATGGAAGAAGAAAAACTATTCTTAAAAACACTAGAGGATGGAGAAAAAAGACTAAAAGAATTAATTGAAGAATCTCAAGATGGAACAATAAGTGGAGAAGATGCATTTAGATTATATGATACATATGGCTTTCCATTTGAATTAACCGAAGAATATCTTAAAGAAAAAGGATACACCGTATCAGAAGAAGAATTCAATAAATATATGCAGATACAAAAAAATATGGCCAAGCAAAATGCAAAAACCAAAACTGCAATGGCATCTCAGAAAAAAGTTCTATTAGAATTTCAAGATAAATCAGAATTTGTATATGGCCTTTATAGATTAAAAAGCAAAGTGCAAGCCATTTTCTCAAAGGAAGAACAGTTAGAAACAGTTGATCATGACACATACATATCTATTGAAAGAACATGCTTTTACGCAGAAGCAGGAGGACAAGTCAGTGATACTGGAATGATTATTGGTAAAAACTTTAAAGCTAGAGTAGTAGATGTATTTAAAGCACCAAATGGTCAAAATATTCACAAAGTAAGATTATTAGATGGATTTATATCTGTAGGAGATGAAGTTGAATTAGTAATAGATAAAGATAGACGTAAAAAAATACAAAGTAATCACTCAAGTGTTCATATTATGCAATATGCACTACAACAAGTAGTTTCTAACACTATAAAACAGGCAGGTAGTTATGTAGATGATGAAAGATTAAGATTTGATTTTACATATGCAGGAAAAATGACAGAAGAAAAAATCTTGGAAACAGAAGAGTTTATTAATAATATGATAAATGAAAATATTATCGTATCAACAGAAATAATGCCATTAGAAAAAGCCAAAGAGTTAGGGGCAATGGCACTATTTAGTGAAAAGTATGGAAAAGAAGTTAGAGTAGTTAAAATAGGTAAGTCAATAGAATTATGTGGAGGAACGCACGTTTCTAATACAAAAGAAATAAATCGCCTTGCAATATATAATTGTGAATCAAAAGGAAGCAATATTTATAGAATGGAGGCAGTTACTACACCAAGAATAGAAGAAACCTTATATGAAACAATAAAACCATATAATGATGAAAAAGTAAGATTGCTTATGAAAGCAAAAGAAATTTTAGAAGAAGCAAGAAAATCTGGTATAAAATTAGAATTTGATGTCGATGTAACAAATGATACTCCATCATCCTACAAAGATGTCATATATAATAGAAATGAACTACAGTATATTCACCATGAAGTGAAAGAATTAGAAAAAGAGTATTATAGTATAAAAGAAAAAAATACGCTCGAAAATTTAGATATATATAAAGAACACTTTGAAAACATAAATGGTGTCAATTTGCTGATAATGAGATTACATAATAAAGATATTAATTTATTAAAAAGTATAATAGACACACTATTGAATGAATATGAAAATGGTTTAATATTTTTCACAAATATTAAAGAAAACGACTGTGTAAACTTTATATGTAAGAGTAATTCATTTGTAAATGCAGGGTTAATAGTAAAAGATGCCGCAGTCTCATCTGGAGGAAATGGAGGAGGAAGTCCAAAGTTTGCTCAAGGTGGAGGTAAAACCACCAGTGAATTAGACAAAATAGAAAAACATATAAAAAAGGTTATAGAAGAGCATGAATAGCTATTTACTAGAATCAGACGATTACGTATTATTAGAAGAAGAAAGAAAAAAAATCCTTGAAAAAGAAAAATTTTCATCACAAGAAATATCATATTATGATATGGAAGAGACATCACTTTCTAAAGCTCTTGAAGATTTAGATACATATAATTTCCTATCAGAGAAAAAAACAGTTATTATAAAAAACATTGATAATTTAAAGTATGATGAAAACAAAGATGATTTTGAGCATTTATTTAAATACATAAATAATCCTCAACCAGATAATTTACTTATTATTGAAGCAAAAAAATTAAATAATACATTAAAAGTTACCAAAACATTAAAAAAGATTTGCAAATATGTATCAATAGAACCAAACACAAAATCATATATTAAGAATGAGTTAAAGGACTATAAAATTAGTCAAGAAACAATCAATTTAATAGATGAATATTGTCAAAACGATATAACAAAAATTAAATCAGAGTGCAATAAATTAAAAATATATAAAGTAGAAGAAAAAACAATAACAACAGAAGATGTAAAACTATTGGTAGAAAAGAAGTTAAATAATTCACAAGAATTAACATTCAAGTTTGCCAGAAATATAGCTGAAAGAGATATCAAAAAAGCCTTAGAAAAGTATAATAAATTATTGGAATATAATATAGAACCATTAAGTATAATTGGTCTATTAGCCTCTCAGTTAAGAATAATATATCAAGTAAAAATTTTAATTGAAAGAAATATGAACGATAAAGATATCGCAAGAACATTAGGAGAAAAAGAATTCAGAATCAAAAAGACGAGAGAACTAGTTCCATTATATACTGAAAAAGAAATTCTCAGTTTGATGCAGCGACTTGCAAATATTGATTTAAAAATAAAAACAACCGATACTAATCCAAAAACAGAAATAGAATTATTTATACTGAACATATAAAAAGAAATAGTTAAATACTAACCATTTCTTTTTATTTGCTCTAATCGTTCATAAATGTCTTTAATATTTTTTTCATAACCAATATCTTTAGGATGATAATATTTTTTGTTCTTTAGTTTATCAGGTAAGTACTGTTGTACAACAAAAGCCCCCTTATAATTATGAGGATATTTATACTCCGTAGAGTCAGTTTTAATATGATTAGGAATACTACCAACATTACCATTTTCTATATCATGTAAAGCAGCATCAAATGCAATATGGGCAGTATTACTTTTTGGAGATAGAGCCATTTCCGTAACAATAGTACCAATTGGAATTCTTCCCTCAGGAAGTCCAACACGTAAACATGCATTGATACATGCATCAAGTCTAGGGCCAATTGCAGGATTCGCAAGACCAATATCCTCATATGCAATAACTGACAGACGTCTAAATAAAGAATCTAAATCCCCCTCCGCAACAAGTCTAGCAGCATAATGAAGGCTAGCATCGACATCACTTCCACGTATTGACTTTTGTAAGCCACTTAATACATCATAATGTCCATCACCATTTTTATCAGCAAAAAAAACAGGTTTAGAATTTATAGATTTAATTCTTTTTTCATCAATTTTTTTATTATCAGAAGAATAGTAACTAACCTCAAGCAAATTATAAGCATATCTAAGGTCATTCCCAGACAGTTTTGCTATTAACTCGATACTTTTATCATCAATAACAATATCAGGTAAAAATGGGCTATTAATTGCCCTTTTTAAGCCTTCAATAATGTCATCTTCATCAAGAGGATTAAGTTCAAAGAGTTGACACCTAGATCTAATCGCAGGATTAATAGAGTGATAAGGATTAGAAGTAGTCATTCCAATTAAAGTAATTAAACCAGACTCCAACTGAGGAAGTAATACATCCTGTTTATCCTTATTAAGTCTATGTATTTCATCCATAATAAGAACAATCCCATCATACATTTTAGCTTCTTCAATAACAACATCAATATCCTTCTTAGAATTAATAGTTGCATTTAAAAATCTATATCTAATTCCTAATCCCTTAACTAAAGCATTAGCAATACTAGTCTTACCAATACCAGGTTTTCCATAAAGAATCATAGAAAACAATTTATTATTTTTAACTAAATTAGTAAGAATCTTGCCCTTACCAATCAGATGCCTTTGTCCAATAACTTCATCTAAATTATTGGGCGACAATTTTAAAGCTAAAGGTTTATCCATCGCAAACACCTCACTAAATAATTATATCACATAAATTAAAACATATTTATTTATCAATAAAAATATGTTAATATTTAAAAGAAGGTGAATGTATGTTCAAAAAAGAATTAGATTATTGTAAATACTGTTATGAAGAATTTAAAGAATGTAATTTTTCAATTGATTTATGGTTAAGAAAAGGAATCGATAGAAAATGGGAAAGAGTAAACTCCGAAATATTTGGTAGCAAAAGATTTTTCTTCCCGGAATTAGAATTACTAGCAAGATTTTATGCAACCGAAATTCTTGGTATAGAAGAAATGAGGTATAAAGAAAAAATTCAAAGCATTAAAGATAACAATAGATTTATAAATGAAATATTTTTTCCTATGAATAACCTAATATTAAAAATTAGAGTCGAAAATGCAAAAAATATATATAACAATATTAAAAAAAATAATTGGATGTATCCAGAGGAATATAAAGAAAACATCCATGGAGTAAGAGATTTAGTAAAAACATATGCAACTAAAGTACTAAGAATAGATGAAAATGATTATTATGAAGAAATAAAAAAATCGTATATAGAAAGAGAAAAAAATATCAATATTACTGCAGATGAGTATATATTAATAGAAAGACTAAGTGATTACATAGGAACGATGATTGAACCAGTATCTTATCAGATGAAAGTTGAGGAAGCAAATAAAATAATTGATGAATTATTAAGATATACAAATAATAAAAATTTATTTGCAGTTAAAAGAATAATACAGAATTTATTAAATAAAAATGAAGACGAGCAAACCAAAATAGCTGTATATATATCGGAATTTAGATTTAATGATGGGTATTTTGAAGGAATATTATACAAATGGTTAAGATTTGTTATGAATTTAATAACAGTAAATTCTAAAAAAGAAGATAGCAGAGTAGAAAAGGATTTATTAAATGATTTTTTAAATAGCAATATTCAAAATATAGATGATTTATATCTATATTGTAGAAAAATATCAATATCAATTGCAGATATTGAAGAAGCTCTTTATAAAATAAAAACAATAGATATTATTTTATATAAGAAAGCAGATGAAAAGCTAAAGCAAATTACAAATGAAAAAAAAGAATCAACAAATTATACTGAAGATATGAAAATATTAGGTAAAAAATACTATGAATACTTCAAACAAACAGGTTATGATGATAAAAGACTATATGAAATTGCAAATAAAAATATAAATGCAAATCAAATAAGGCAATATATAAAACTTTATATGATTAATGTCTTAGGATTAGAAGAAAGAGATTTTTATTATACTATATACAAAACTTCAAAAAAATATATAACAAAAACATTCGTATTCTTTGCCGAACTAAGTGACTGCCAAGACAATGAAGATAAATTATTAAACATAATTAAGAAATACTTCATCAATTATAAGAGTACGATTTTATATCAAAGGTTAAGTGAAAAAGTATATCCATACGCACTACAAAGGGCAGGAAGTAGAAAAGAAGAAAGAGACAATTTAGAAAAAGATTTAAAAAGAAAATTACTAAAATGTAAAAATGTAATAAGTAAGAGGAGAAAAGAAGAAAAAGAAGCAATAAAGAAGACAAATGAATCAGAGCAAAGTATAAAAGCAAAAGCAGTAATTGAAGAGTTTTTATCATCAGATATGAACCTAAGTGACTATTTAGGAACTAAAGGAATTACTACTGGTGAATATAACAATTATAAAAGACTTATAGAAGAAAACTATCCAGACTTATATGAACAACTTCAAAGTAAGAATCAACAATCATCATCAAGACACTTTTATACAATTTGTAATATAGGAAAAAATATAATAAAAGAAATAATTAATGGCATACAAATAGATCAAAATAATAAAAGACCATTCGACTTATTAGATTACTATCAGAAAATAAAAATATCTCCAAATGAACTATATAGGATCATAAAAAGTCAGTTAACACCAGAAGAAACAAAAGCAATAAGGATTTTTATTAGTAAATATAAATCAGATAAAGGCCTTAATATAAATCAAGTTATAAACGTAAAACATACCTTAATGGTTAATGGTAAAGCAAAAGAAATATCTTTGCAAGAAAAAGAAGAAGCAATTAAATATTTAAAAACAAATGGTCTACCACTAACAAATTCATTATATAATATTGTACTAAAAAAATTAGTCCAAAACCAATTGGAAGAAATTCCAAAACGCAAGTAAAAAAAAGGAATTAAATTATGCAAATAGAAGACGCAATAGAAGATTTTATTAATTATTGTATTTTTGAAAAAGGACTATCTGATAAAACAAAAGAATCATATAAAAATGATTTAAAAGTATATCAAGAATTTTTAAATAAAAATAATATAAAAAAAATTAGTGGGATAAAAAGCAAACATATAAAAGATTTTTTAAAAGAAAGAAGTAGTGAAGAAACAACAACAATTGCACATAATCTAACAGTTATAAAAAATTTTCATAAATATCTGTTAAAAGAAAAATTGCTACAAAAAGATGTATCAGAATTTATAGAAAGACCAAGGTTAAAAAAGACACTACCTAAATCATTAAGTATTGAAGATGTAGACAAATTACTTGATATTAAGCTTAATACCCCATTTGACTATAGAAATAAGGCTATGTTAGAATTAATGTATGGATGTGGTTTAAGAGTAAGTGAGTTAATTAACTTAGAAATAAATGATATAGACATAATCAACTGTCAAATAAGAATTCTAGGAAAAGGAAGTAAAGAAAGAGATATACCATTAGGAGAATATTCTATAGATTATTTGAAAAAATATTTAAATGTAAGAAATTCATTATTAAAAAATAAGCCATGTAACAAATTATTTGTAAATAATCATGGAAATGGTATGACAAGACAAGGCTTTTTTAAAAACTTAAAAAAACTACTAAAAGAAAAGAATCTTAATCCCAACATATCACCACATACACTTAGACACTCATTCGCAACGCACTTACTAAATAGAGGTGCTGATTTAAGAAGCATTCAAGAAATGTTAGGTCATTCTGACATTTCTACTACTAAAATTTATACAAAAGTATCTGATGAAAAAGTTATTGAAGATTATAATAATTATCATCTAAGAAGTAATAAATAAGAGGAGATGTATTCATGAAATTTAAAAGGATATTTTTATTAATATTAGATTCACTCGGAGTAGGGGAAGCAACAGATGCTATTAACTTTAAAGATAATGGAGTAAATACATTGGGACATGTCATTGAAAAATGTGATCTATACTTACCCAATTTAAAAAAAATAGGGCTATTAGATACAATAAATTTTTCTGAAAATAATAATGTAGATGCATATTATACAATAGCTAAGCCATCAAATCCTGGAAAAGATTCATTAAATGGTCATTACGAACTACTAGGAATAAAGAGTAATATGGAATTTAAAACATACAATCAAGGATTTACATATGATATTTTATCAGCAATAGAAGAAATAACAGGAAGAAGTGTTATTGGAAATTCCTGCTGTCAAGATGATACCATAATACAAGAACTAGGAGATAGACAGATTAATTATGGTTCACTAATAATATATACATCTGCAGACTCAGACCTTCAGGTAGCTGCTCATGAAGATTGTATTCCAATACCAACATTGCATTCATATTGTGAAAAAATAAGGGAATTAACTATAAAAATGGATTGCAAAATTGCAAGAATTATTGCACGACCATTCACAGGTAAAACAGGAAAATACAAATTTATAAATAACGCAAGAAAAGATTTTTCAACTAAACCTCCTAAAGATACAATTTTAGAAAAATTAACAGATAAAGCCTACAATGTAATATCTATTGGGAAAATAAGTGATTTATTTGATGGAATAGGTATTACTAAAACCATAAAAGCAAATAATAATAATGAAGTAATAAATAAATTAACAGATATAATTGATAAAAATTTCTCAGGGTTATGTATTGCAAATTTAGGAGATTTTGACTATTATGGTCATCAGAGAAATGTAGAAGAATACGCAAATTGTATTGAAGAGTTAGATGTTAATATACCAATTATACTAAATAAACTAGAACTTGATGATTTATTAATCATTACAGCTGATCATGGAAATGATCCAACATATACCGGAAATGATCACACCAGAGAAAATGTACCAGTCATATTATACAGTAGAAACTTTAAAACTCCTCATAGACTACAATCCTTTCCTACATTTGCCAATATAGGAGCATCTATCGCAGAAAATTTTAATATTGAAAAACCAGAAATTGGAGAAAGTTTCTTAGAAGAATTAGAATAATAATTGCATCAAAAGTAATATCTTTTGATGTTTTAATATGGATAAAAAATAGAGTATATGATATAATATGTTCATTCTAAATAAGGGGATAAATATGGAAAATTATAGTAATATCGTATGTAATGCAATAAATAGATGTGAAAAAATATACTACGATGATATGACATCATATAAAGGTTTTTCTCAAATATATCCATTTACAACAGAAAATATAAAAGGATATATAAACCATTTTGACCTAGGAATAAATAAATCTCTCTTAACAGTAGGTTCATCAGGAGATCAAGTAATTAATGCAGTATTAAAAGGATGCAGAGATATTACAGTAATAGATATAAATCCATACACAAAATTTTATTATTATTTAAAGATGGCAGCCATAATAGATTTAACATATGATGAATACTTTATGTTTTTTAAATATAAATCATATCCTACAACGTTCGAAGAAAATGAAGATACATTATGTAAAAATTTATATGATAGATTAAAAGATAATTTAAGATTATTAGATTATGAATCGTACTTATTTTGGGAAGAAATTCTATTAAATTATAACAATGTACTTATAAGAAATAGGTTATTTTCTAACGATGAGGGACAGATAAAAGAAAATAGGGGATGTAATAATTATCTTAGTACAAAAGAAGATTATCTAAAAACAAGAACTATGATAAAAAAAGTACATCCAGAATTTATAAATGATGATATATTAACTGTTAAATTTAATCGAAGATTTGATGTAATATGGTTATCAAATATAGCAAATTATTTAAATGAGGATGAAATAAAAGACATGGTAAATAGAATGTATAATCGTCTCAACATAAATGGCCAAATGCTCATAAGTTACTTATATAAAACAAAAAAAGACACAAAATATCAAAAAATATGGCCTATTATTTATAATATAGAAAACACAAAGAAATTATTACATGAATTTGATATAGAACAAATAATGTTTCAATCAACCAAAGGAATTATTTTTGATAATAAATCAATGTCATCAGATTCAATGATTGATTCTATAATTATGTGTAAAAAAAGGTAAACATCCCCTATCAAAAAACAAAATAGGGGAGAACGCCCTACTTATATTGCAATAAATAAATGTATATAAAAAAATACTAGAAAAATATAATTTATAATATTCATATCAATTAATAGAATTTAATTTAAAAAAAATAGTAAGATAATCATTCATCTAAATACAGTTAAAATGCTTAAAATGCATCCTAATATTTTAACTATGTAAATAAATAAAAATATATAATAATAGATAAATATATATACATATCAAAAATGATATAAAATAATATAAATATGATATATAAGAAATTATAGTTAAATTTAAAATTAATTAAAACTTTTGTAATAATATATAATGTTTATATGTAAAAGTAATAATAAATATCTTAAAATGCATTGTAAAATCACTTAAAATAGAGTAGTATGTAATATATAATATAAATAATAAGAAATATAATAAGAAGTTAACATAATATCAATTATAGGAAGTTACATATAAATAGAAAAAAGAGAAGAATAGAATAAAAAAGAAGTAAGTTCATAATAACTACTTCTTTTATTTATATATTATTAATAATTTACTTTGTACCAAAAATCCTGTCGCCAGCATCACCCAAACCAGGAACAATATACATATTTTTATTAAGTTTTTCATCACAACAAGCCGTATATATTTTAACATCAGGATGTTCAGCTTGAATTTTTTTTATACCTTCAGGAGCAGAAATAATACACAAAAACTTAATTTTCTTTACTCCCCTACTCTTTAATAACTCAATAGCATCACAAGCAGAGCCACCAGTCGCAAGCATAGGATCTAATAAAATAACTTCTCTATTTTCAATATTTTTAGGTACTTTGAAAAAATAGTTTACGGGTTGAAAAGTCTCCTCATCTCTATACATCCCAATATGTCCAACTTTAGCGTTAGGTACTACTGATATAACACCATCAAGCATACCAAGACCAGCACGCAATATAGGAACAAAAGCTAAATTATCTTCATTAAGTCTATGTGTCTTCATTTTTTTTATAGGAGTTTCAATCTCAATTTTATCAAGTTTTACATCCGCTAAAGCCTCATAACATAAAATCACACTAATTTCTTTTATTAATTCTCTAAACTCTTTTGTAGAAGTACTTTTATCCCTTAAAATAGATAACTTATGTTCAATCAAAGGATGTTTTAATTCATATACATTATTCACTGTACATCACTCTTCCTTTTGGAACTTTTTTTCTTTTCAACTTTAACAAACTTCATTTTTTTAATCTCATCTCTAAGTTCAATTAGTATCTCATCTTTAATTTCATTTTTTAATGAAGTATACTTTTTTTCATCAACAAGAACATCTATAGAAGAATCATCTTTTTCCTTTATAATTAAGTTTAAAATTATACCAACAATAGACGCCAAACTCATACCAGAAATTGTAATAGATAAATTTCCACTTACAATAGAAACAACAGCACCTCCCAAACCAATAACAAGCATTGATGATGCAACAACAACATTTCTATTATTTTCAAAGTCAACCTGGTTCTTTATAAGAACTTTAAGTCCATTAACCGCTATAAAGCCATATAAAAGCAAAGATACCCCTCCTAACACAGCAGATGGTGTAGTTGATATTAAAGCAGTAAACTTGCCTAAGAAACTAATTATGATAGCAAAAATCGCTGCAAGTCCAATTACTTTAACAGAAGCAACCTTAGTCATACCTACAACTGAAGTATTTTCACCATAAGTAGTATTAGCAGGACCACCTAAAAGTCCAGCAACAAAAGTCGCAACACCATCTCCCATTAATGTTTTATCAAGCCCAGGGTCCTTTAATAAATCTCGTCCAATTATATTGCTAAGGGAAGTATGATCGCCAATATGCTCACACAACGTTACCAAAGCAACAGGTAGAACAGTTACTAAAGCAGTAAAGTTTAAACTATAATCTTTAAATGGAATAACAAATTTTGGAATCTCAAAGAACTTAGCATCTAAAACAGGTTTAAAATCAACCAATCCTAATATACAAGATAATAAGTATCCACTTATAATACCTATAAGAAATGGTATTATCTTAAAAAATCCTTTGGCCTTAGTCATAACAAATGCAGTAACTAAAAATGAAACTAAAGCAACAATTAATACTTTCCAATCAAAAACACTATCTGCAGCGAGACCAATTTGGGAAATAGCACTAGGAGCAAGTCCTAATCCAATAATCATAATCATAGGTCCAATAACAACAGGTGGCAAAATCTTATCAAGCCAATCCTTTCCAATAATGCGTACAATAATTGAAACGACCACATATAGTAAACCTACAGCCATAATACCAGTCATTGCACCACTTATTCCAGCTTTTGTATAAGCAGCAGCAACAGGAACTATAAAAGCAAAAGAACTCCCCAAATATACAGGGCTTTTACCCCTTGTACACAATATATAAATAAGTGTTCCAATACCAGAAGCTACTAAAGCCACTGGAATAGTTAAAACCTCACTACCTGCAGCAGAATTTACAAGAATAGGTACTAAAATAGTTGCACCAAACATTGCAAAAAGATGCTGAAATGCCAAAACAATACTTTTACCTAGAGGTGGCATATCCTCTATATCATAAGTCATTTTTGTATTTTTCATACACTCCTCCTTCATTATGGATATAAATTCAAAAAAAAGAAGAGACAAAGTCAATGCCTCTTCAACTAAAAAGAAATAGAAACAGAATTATTTCTATAAAAACAAATATTAAAAAATTCCATAACCATTACTACCATAAATTTACATCCCTTAAATAAAGAATAATATAATTAATAGAAAAAAGCAAGAAAAATATAAAATAAAAGCATCTATAAAATATATAGATACTAAAATATTAAACTTTTCTAGACTGAATTTCAGCAATTTTTTCAAATACTTCTTTTGCATTATCCTCATTAATTTCAGAATAACCAAGTTCCTTTAAAGCTTGTATTTTAACAGTATTCAATTCCTGCGTCCTAGATAACTTTTCCTCATTCTTCTGCTCAATATATTGCTCAAATCTCTTATGAGACTCCCCTAGCCTATTCTTAGAGGAACCACCATTATTATATAATGTCATAGCGCTAAACATAATACTTTCAAAAACAAATTGTTTATCCTTATTAAAATTAAATTCCATAGGGTCTGTGAAACCTAAAGATTTAGACATATATGCCAAAACAAACTTTAACTCTTCATTAGATTCCATAGACTGAATAAAATGATATAAATATAGATATGTATTATAAGTATCTTTAGTCTTATCATCAGATAATTTTTCTTTTAAAATTCTAATAATATCTGATAATAATTCCTGCTCTTTTTTATTAAAACCCTTCAAATCAGTTAAAGCATCTTTATTTACAGGATCTTTAACACCGTTATTTAATCTTTTTTCAATATCTATAATATAGTCTCCATTGACTTTAATATTTTTTATATCATCAACATCTTTTATATTTAGTAAACTAAGTAATTTAGCAGATTTTTCTTTAGGCCAATTATTTAAATCCTCAATTCCTAAATAATTATATAGCATCTGTCTTGAAACTCCTAAATACTTTGCTAATCTAACTTTACTAATACCTAACTCTGCAAGTAGTGAGTTTAACTCTTTCATATTTTACCCTCCTAACATAATTATAGGACTATAAATGTAAAATATCAAGTGTAAATTGACACACTTTATACTTGAAGAGATTTTAAGTTAGGTAAAATAAACATTTCCAAAACAGAAGAAATAATTATTAATAAAAGAGATAATAATAAAACATAAAGA
>CACWWC010000004.1 GCA_902764545.1 uncultured Erysipelotrichaceae bacterium
TACTACCATGATTAATGCAAATGTTAGAATTTTTAATTGTTTTTTGTTTTGAATATTCATTATTTCACTCTCCTATTTTTTATATTTTTATTGTAAACTCCCCCCTATGTCAAATTTCACTTATACTTTTTGACATAAAAAGTAGGCATTTACACCTACTTTACATTTTTTAATTATTTGTCTTTTTCTATTGAATAGAAAGAATATTCATCGTATGTTTTTTGTTTAAATGTATATATGTATGTATTTATCTTTGATCCATATTTACTGATAACTTCTTTTGTATTTAAAACATTATTTTTTAATTCTATTGTGGCAATTAATTTAGTCTTATCATGAGAGTTATATATATTTGCCTTGTTTACAGTATTTGTTTGTTCGTCTTTTAAATATTCTACATAAAATGCTTTTCTTTTAATGATTATTTTCTCTGTATCTAATTTTGTAGATATGTTTGTTTCTATATATCCATCTTGATAAATGTTATCTATTTTTTGATCTATATATGTATATATATAATTATCTGATGCTTCATCATATGTTATTACTAAGTTATCAGATACATTAATATTACCTGGTTCATATAGTTGTTTTTTGCCAAATACATTTTCAAATTTTGATTTTATTACTCCACCCGGTATAGATACTTGTTCTGTTGTTTGGTGTATACTATCATATATTGATGCGTATAATGCGGCTTGTTTGTCAAAATCATCAACAGTAATCTTATTTTTTGAATATAGGTATCCTAAAAAATTAGAAGTTTCCCTGCCATATGTTTTATTAAACAACACCATAGTGTCATTTATATTAGTAAATGAATTTAGGTCTACTTCAATATCTCCTAGCTGGGTTTTCTCAGCTACGTTATCTTTGTTAAGCAATCCTAGTTTATCGACTGCTATAAAACCTCCTAGTCCTAAGATGATAATTATCAATATAATAATAAAAATTACTGTTTTTTTATTTTCCATCTTTCTATTCTCCTATCTATTTTTATTATAGATAATTTTTGATAATTATTCAAGATAGTTAATTGCCATTTCTTTTTCTGATTTCATCTATTAAAGAAAGTTTTTTTATTTTTAAATTATTATTTATTCCTGTTCCAATATTAATTTCTGGTTTTGATTTTCCATGGAAGTCACTTCCTCCACTTATTAATAATCCATATTTTTCTGCAATTTTTTTGTAATAATTAATTTCTTCTTGTGTATGCGTTGAATGATATACTTCTATTCCACGAAGGCCTTTATCTATCATATCACTCAATAGATTTTCAAATTCTTCATTTGAGAGTTTAAGTGTTTTTGGATGTGCAATTACAGGAATTCCTCCACTATTAGTAATTATATCGAAACATTCCTGATAATTTAGTCCTTTATTAATTCCTCTTATCTTATCATTTGCAGGATTCAAATATTTATCAAATGCTTCATTTATATCACCTGCAAAATCATATTTAACTAGTAGTTTTGCAAGATCTGGTCTTCCTAAATTATGCGTTGCATTTATTAGGTCTTGAATATCTGTATAGTGAAAGTTTATACCATAGTCCCTTTTTACTTGTTCTAGTATTGATAAAAATCTACTGATACTATCATCTTTTAATTTGTCCATTATATTATTTAGTTCATGATTATTTATGTCATAGTCATATCCTAGAATGTGCATTCTTCCTTTTGGAACTTTAGCAGTTAATTCTATACCATTGATTATTTCTATTCCACTTTTTCTAATATATTCTTTATTTCTATCAACTTGTTTCATTCCATCTATTGTATTGTGATCAGTAATTGACATTACTGCAATATTATTTTCTATAGCTAAATTAATTAATTCATCTGGAGTTAATTCTCCATCAGAATATGTTGTGTGCATATGCATATCAATAAACTTTTCTGCCATAATTTTTTCTCCTTAATACTAATTCTTTTCCTTCTTCAGCCGTTTGGGTATTTTCAAAAACTTTGACTGCTTCTTCTAAATATCTATCTCTATCTTCTTCTGGCCAAAAATGTGTAAGAATTAACTGTTTTGAATTAGACATTTTAGCTAGTGTTGCGGCATCAAAGGCTGTAAAATGATTCTTATTTGATCCAGATATATCATATTTTCTTAAAAATGATGACTCACATATTAGAATATCTGAATTGCTACAAAAGTCAATTAGCTTTTTAAAATTAGTTGGTCCAATATCTGATGTGTATACTATTTTTGTATCTTGATTTTTCAATTGTATCATATAGGACTCTATGCTATGAGAGGCGTTATCCTCAAATGATATCGTTAAATTATCTATTTGATACTTGACTTTATTATTTATACTTAAATATTCTGAATATGATTCTTTATTGGATATTATTGTATTTCTAATACCATTAATGTCATTATCTGGTAAATAAATTTTTATTTTATTTTCTAGTGTACCAATATTATGATGAGTCAAAGATGCATATTGAAGTGCACTAATATCACTAATATGATCAAAATGATAATGAGTTAAAAAAATATGTAAATTATTTAAATCATTTGGTATATTTAATAATCTGGTTGAACCATTTCCACAATCTAATAGCATTTTCTGGTCTTTATATTTAATTAGAAAAGCTGGACAATTTCTATCTCCTTTTGGGTATGGAGAGATAGTCCCCAAAGGTATAATAACTATATCATTTGCATCCATATTCATCATCCTTTCTATATTTTTTTTGAATCATTTTTTCTTTTACATACGGATGTACATATTTATCAATTGGTTTATCTAACTCCATTGCAAATCTAACTAGGCTAGATGAAATATACTGGTAATCACCTTCTGCAAATAACCCTACTGTTTTTACTTCACCGTTTGAAAAGCACCTATTAACTTTTTGCAACCTATCTTCCTCAACATAATCTTTTACATCTCTAATTCCTCTAAGCATTGCTTGACATTTATTTAGAATAGCCAATTCAAATGCAGTTTTATCTCCAGAAATTACTTTTATTTTATCAGACTTTTCATATATTTTTTCAATTAGCTCTAATCTTTCTTCAAGAGAAAAGAAACCTTTTCCTTTTTCAGGATTTTGTAGTACTGCGATAACAATTTCATCAAACAAATCAGAAGCTTGCTCAATTACATTCATATGACCTTTTGTAATTGGATCAAAACTTCCTGGGAATAATACTCTTGTCATATTTTTTTCACCATCCTTTTAATATCTTCATTGTTTATTTCTCTAAGTACATAATCAAATTCAGCTGGATTTAGATCGATACTTGAGTTATCTCTTAAATCAAATGCCTTTTCTGATATGTTATCTCTTTGCATTGCTCTTTTTTTTCTTATCTCATATGGAATATCTAGGAGTATTTTGATATCGCATTGATCAAAATATTTAGTTATTGGAAGCAATAACCAGTCTAGAATAATGACTTTATTTTTATTATTTTCTAAGAAACTGTCTATTTCTATTTGCATATGTTTCCAAGTTATTTCATTTAACTTTTCCATCTTGTTTCTTGATGTAAAAACAAGTTCTCCTAACTTTTTTCGATTAATGACATTACTTTTTACAATCTCTTCTCCAAATGATTTTTTTAACTCTTCAAATACTTCTTTTTTGGTTAATACTTTGTGCCCAACTTTATCAATATCTAGATGGACTGACTCTTTTTTTATTATTGTAGATATTTGATTTGCTAAGGTTGTTTTGCCACTACCTGATTTACCACTTATTCCAATAATCATAATTTTTCCTCCCTTCAATTTGAATTATAATATGTTTCTTGCTATAATAAAAATACATATTTATTATGTTAATTATAACTGGAGGTTATTTATGAATATTGACTTTGAATTATATAGAATTTTTTATGTTGTTGCGAATAATGGTAACATTACAAAAGCTAGTAATGAATTGAATATTTCACAACCTGCTATCTCTAAATCAATTAAAAATTTAGAGATGCAACTTGGTGGAAAATTATTTATAAGGACTAAATATGGTGTTAATTTAACTGAAGAAGGAAAAGAGTTTTACTCTTATATTAAGCATGCTATTGAGTATATAGATAATGCTGAAAATAAATTTAGTCAATTAATTAATCTTGAGACAGGCTGTATTAGAATCGGTGTCAGTACAACTTTAACAAAAGAGTTTTTAATTCCATATTTGGAGGAGTTTCATAAATTATATCCAAAGATAAAAATACAAATTGTTACCAATTATACTGTTGATTTATTTCATAAGTTAAGAAATGGTTTGATTGACTTTATTATTCTTAACTTAAGTGGTGAAAGTTATGGAAATGATATTGAAATAACAAAATGTAGAATGGTTCATGATACATTTATAGTTAATAAGAATTATATTGACTTAGTTGAGGGTGAAATATCTCTAAAAGACCTTAACAATCATCCTTTGATATTACAAACTAAGGGTGCAAATACGAGAACATTTTTAGATAATTTTACCAAAAGATTTGATGTTACCTTAAAACCTAGTATAGAACTTGCTAGTTATAATTTAGTTGTTGAATTTACTAAGATTGGCTTTGGTATTGGATATGCTACCTATGAATATATTCAAGATGATTTAAATAATCATAAATTATATGAATTAAAGATTAAAGAAAAGATACCAGGACGATATATTGGAATTGCCATTTCAAAAAATCATATTCCTAATTTTAGTACAAAAAAACTAATAGAGATTATAAAAAAAAATCAAACTTAAATGTTTGATTATTTTTTTGTATTATTATTTTTATATTCTTGAAAATTACTAATTGCTTTTTCAAATATTAATGCTAGGTGTTCTACTTCTGGATAATCTTTTTCATCTAAGCATGCTAATACGAATTTATCTCTAACATTGAATTTTGATATTTTACCATCGTCTGTATATCTTCTATTTAGCTCTGTTGCGAATGTTTTAATATCAAATGGGAATCCATGTTCTTTTCCATAAAGATATGCAAAGCACAACATTGTCCGTGTGTTTCCATCCCTAAAGGGATGCACTTTCCATAATAAAGCCATTTTTCTAGCAAATAATAATGATATTTCTTTTGTGTCCATATTTTGCCAAGCAATACTATTTAGTTCATTTAATTGGTCATGCAAATCTTTACTTATATTTTTATAATCTGTGTACGGAATAGAATATCTAGGTAGTACTATTTCTTCTTTGACTATTGGTACAGTTCTAAATTCCCCAGCCCAGCTGAAGATGTCTTCAAAAATATGTTTATGGATTGCTTTTAACAAATTTTCATCAAAAGAGTTAATATCTATTGAATCAATATTAATTAATTTTACAAATCCTATGTCTGCTTCTATTTGATTTAATTTTTCATATGACTTTTCGTTTAATTTGTTAATTAATACTCCGTTTGGATAAATGTATGGGTCTGTCAATTTAATCAACTTCTTTCTTTTTCTTATATAAATTTATAACTCTTTTTTGAACTTCATTTAACTCCGTAATACCTTCTATATATTCATTTACTATTTTCATTGTCTCTTCTGAGGGTTCTTTAGCATCGCTTGTTGAAATTCCTAGTGCTTTATATACTAATTCTAATCTTTCTTCTTTAGTTGTTTCATCTATTAAGTATTTCATAAATACCTCCATTTTTCTTTATTATAACAAAAAAAGAGTAATTTGTACTCTAATCTTGCCCATATATTTTTTTATATGTTTTATATAAATGTTGTTGCTGTTTTATTTTACTGCGTGCTCTAAGTCTACCTTCTAGTATTCTTTCAGCATATTCATCATAATCAAATTTTTTCTCATTGATATTATGTTGTACTGGTTTTTGACAAGCAATATTCCATGCATTTATTACTGGATTATCTGACCATGTATTTTTTCCGGCAACCTCATATACTCTAATATTAGTTGGTCTTAATGGTTTCCTTTTTAATCTTGCTTTTTCTGCCTCTTGTTTTATTTTTATTAAAAACATTTGAAGTGCCCTATTGTTATTTAATCCATTTTCTTCAAGAAAGTGTCCATAAATATCAACTAATTTAAGTAAGTTTTGGTAATTTTTTAAACTGTTTTTTGAAATCCATCCTGCCGTTTGTTCGAAAAACTTTCTAAGCATTTTCTTTTCTTGTTCTGTTAGTTCTATCATAAATAATTTTCCCCCTTTTCATGTCCATTTATAAGAACTTTGCATATTATATCATATTTTTCTTAAAATGTAAAATATTTTTATTTACATCATATCTTTAACTCTATAGTATAGCGCCTTAACTCTTCCAATTTGTTCTATTCTATCAATTATATAATTATCACTTGAGTCTATTAATTCATCTATATATGGAATTAATTTTAATGGATGTGTTCTATCTTTTAGCATATCTTTGTATGGTTCTAAGTTTTTTATAGTTGTTATATTATTGGCTAGTTTTTGGTAACTTCTTTTAGATACTTTTTGTATTTCTTTTAAAAATAATAATTGAAAAGTACAAATCATCATCGATATTCTGTCTGTTGATTTGCTTATTTCTATTTTATCTTTTCTGTAGTCAACGATATATCTTTTAAGAATTAAAGATGTGTATGGCGATGTAATATTATTCACTGCGTATCCATCAAAATCTGAATATTTAATTACTCCTTCTGAATTTATTAAAATATTATCAAATGTTAAGTCTTGTACAATAATGTTATGATTGTGAATATTTTTTAGTATTTCACTTGCTTTTTTAATTGCTTTAAAAATATCTTCACAACTTACTTTTTCTGTACATGTAAAATAATCAAGAAGATTAATTGAATTCTCAAACTTCTCCATTGTAAATCCTTTTAATATACCATTTTCTAAAATTATGTCTATTGGAAATATAGTACCGTCAATAGTAATGCCCTCTATCTCTCTTATTTTCCTATATAATTTATCTAGCTCTTCTTTATCTATATTTTCAAATATCTTTACACAAATATCTCCAGCATCGTACACTGTACTTCTGGTTCCTTGAATAGGCATCTTTTTGAGTTTTGTTAAGTCTATATCTTTTAACTGTATTCTTTCCACTGTAATCACCCCATTTATTTGAGGGGAGTATTATACCACATTGCCTTTTTTATTTCAAACTTTTGAATAGGTTCGTTGATATGATAATTGTGATTCTATTTCACTTATTATTCTTTCTTGAATCTGTGATAAGTTTCTATGCTGTCTTAGATAGGCAATAATTATCTTCGTTTCTATTGTATATTTATTCCTAAATTGTTCATCTGAATTTTTTAAATCAACAACATTTGATAATCTATCACACAACTTTAATTCTAAAACATCATCAGGCATATCAAGCATTTTTTTACATAAATAATTTGTCTTACCAATTTTCTGTTTTTCTTGTGGATCGTTTGTTACACCTGATACAAGATACGCAACATATTCACCAAACTCAATTTTTATGTCTTCTATAGTTGTATCTGTATCTTCAACTGTATCGTGAAGGAAAGCAGCAGCCAATAATTCATTAAGTCTTGGATTATTTGATAGAAATTTTTCTACATTTTGGGCAACAGACTGTGGATGAACAATATATGGATCATTATTTTTTCTTTTTTGATGAGTATGTTTTTTTGACGCATATCTAAATGCTTTTTCAACCTTATCATATGGAGTAAATATATTATAAGCTCTTTTTTCTTCTAATTGTGATTCAAGTGGAATATCATAATTATATATTTCTTTTATTTCATAGTTCTCATTTTGAATTATTTTAAATATCACATCTTTTATATTTTCTTTTCTTTTTACATAAATACTCTCAAAGATAAATTCATCATTATTAATGATAATAATAAGATGAGA
Organism: uncultured Erysipelotrichaceae bacterium; assembly: GCA_902764545.1. GTDB lineage: Bacteria > Bacillota_I > Bacilli_A > RF39 > UBA660 > UBA3789. The sequence goes on from CACWWC010000004.1 coordinate 7,828, forward strand.
TGAGTCATATTTATTCGACTTATTAAACATTGATTTTATCATTTCTTTATATTCATTTTTTTTCATATGTTACCTCCATAAATAATATATCCAATCTTTTCTATAACGTAAAATATATTTTATGTATGTATGCAATAACTTTTAGTTATGTTATAATTTTAATGGTGAATTATATGATTGATTTGGAATTATATAAAATATTCTATTACGTTGCATTATGTGGAAACATTACTAAAGCAAGTGTAAAGTTAAATATATCCCAGCCTGCCGTTACAAAGCATATAAAAAATTTGGAGAGTTCTTTGGGAGTTATTTTGTTTGTTCGAACAAGAAAAGGAGTTGTATTAACTCCAATTGGTAAAAAGATTTTTATGAATATCAAGAATTCTTTAGCAATAATTAAAAATGTTGAAGATGATGTTATACAATTTAAAAATAATAATTGTGGAACTATTAGAATTGGAGTCAGTACTTCATTAGTAAAATTATATTTAATTGATTTCATAAACGTATTTCATAATAAATATCCAAATGTTAGTTTTGATATTTCTACTGATACTACAAAGAAAAACATAGAGGCATTAGAGAACGGATTATTAGATATTGTCATTTCAAAAAAACCTCATTTATTAGATAAGGATTTGTCATATAAGAAGATATTAGAGTCTTCATATGAATTTGTTGTGAATAAGCAATACTATGATAAGATTACTCAGCCTATTAAACTTTCTGATATTGTTAAATATCCACTGCTCTTTCAGAAAAAAGATAATAGTACTTATAAAAGCTTAATGAATTTTTTAAGTGATAATAAGCTTTATACATCCTCAAATATTAATATTGGTAGTTCATCATTACTTTTGGACTTTGTAAAAATTGGATATGGTATAGGGTATACTACTAAATTATATGCTTTTAAATATTTAGAGGATAAAGAATTATTTGTTGTTAAAACTATTCCAAAAACGCCTAAAGTTGAATTTGGTATTATTACACTCAAAAATAATATAATTACTAATATTTGTTTAGAATTTATTAACCTTATTGAGAAAAGTAGTGATATAATAGAAAACTAATTGGAGATATGTTATGAAAAAATTTGGTGAAGATAGAGATGTTTTAATTCAAAAAAATGTCAGATTAATTCAAAGAGGACATTTCTATGATAATCTCGATTGCAAAAATGATAAAGATATAATTGGTATAGATGATGTTGTTAATTTTTACTATATGGGTTCTAGTGAATTTGAAAACGGTAATCTTTATCGTTCTATCAGAAGAATGACAATAAATAAAGATTTTTATAAGTTATATATTTTTAATCAATATAAAGACAGTGATGGAAATTCACTAAAAGTTTATGCTCCTTCAGTATTTTTTGATAATATAAAAAAGATAGTTAATAGACTTGCTGTTGATGGCAGTGGCTTACAAGAATATTGTACATTATGTAATCATATTGATGGGAATTGTAATCTAGATGATTGCAATGATCAGACGGATTTTTGGTGGGATATTGAAAATGACTTTTTTATGTTTTTTGAAAATACGGATAAAGTAATGAGTGCCATGGATGCTTTAAGGAAAAGAAATTTTGGATATGAAAATTGTCTTGCTAAAAGTGCTTTGAGCAGTTTTTATGTGTTGGTTATAAAGCGAAAAAATGATGGTGGACTAGTAAATTTTAATACAGCAATTAAAGATTATTATTTTGATGGTGAGACTGAAACTCATTTTATAGAATTTTTAGAAAATTCCTCTTTACGGGATATTTTTATGGAGGCTATGGTAATAAGTAAGGTTGATGGTGGCTCTGTAATCTTTAATATTAATGGGATACAATATAACATTACGGCTGATGATTTTCTAGATTCAGTAATTTCTGAGAGTGGTGTTAATTTGGATGATAGTTGTATATATTCAGAAAATATTAAGAAATTAATAGATAATTATAATAATCAAACAGAACTACACAATAAGCGCAGAGTGCTTGTTTATATTTTGAATCAAGTAAAAAATAAAAAGAAAAGTTAATTTTCTTTTTATTGTTCTTCATCTTCTTCTTTTAATCCTTCGCGAATTCCTTTAGTTACTTCTTTTGCAATTGTTCCAGCTGATTTTGCTGCGGTTGGAGTCATCTTTTCAACACCTTCTTGTGCTAGTGGCATAGTTTGCTGTAATGTGAACGCAAACATTTCTCTTCTAAAGGCAGTTGTAAATGTAATCAATGGTATCATTATTCCAAATACAAATGCTCCTGCAAAAGTTAACATACGTTTACTGCTCATTTCAAACCAGTTATCCGCACCCATATCTGGTACTTTCATCATTACACCAAGGATTATCAAAGCAACTGCAAGAACGAGTGATAGGCAACCGATTACTATTAGTACTGTTTTTACTTTTTTATAACTGTCCTCATTCATATATTCTTTTTCTTTCATTAAAACATCTCCTTTATTTTCTTAATAATAACACATAAAATATTTTTTAGTAAATAATTATGTGATTATTCTGCACTTTACATGACAACTATATCTTGGTAAGTATTTTTAATATAAATTCTGCTGCTGTTTTTGAGCTTTTTTCTAAAAAGTCCTCATATGTTATCTTATTGTTTGAATTTTTTCTTGGTGAGTCGGAAATGGATCTAATTACTAAGAAAGGAATATTTGATAGATAACATGTTTGAGCGATTGATGCACCTTCCATTTCTACACATAGCGCATTAAATTTATTATTAATTTTCTTTCCCATTAACTCCTCAGTTACAAATATATCTCCTGATGCTACTGTGCCAATATGTTTTTTAGAGTCGATTTCTACTTCTTTTGCAATTCTTAATAAATATTCATCACACTGAATATAATCACCAACTTTTGGGATGAAACCTCTCTCATAATTAAATGGTCTTAAGTCAAAGTCATGCTGAATCAGCTTATCTGCAATAACTACATCACAGATATCAACGGCTTCACTTACACCGCCGGCAACACCTACATTGAATATACAATCATTTTTCATATTATCTATTAATATTTGTGTGCACCTTGCCGCATTAACCTTCCCTATTCCAGATTCAACTAATGTAACCTTTTTATTATTGTATTCACATTCATAAAATGTTAAATCAAATATTTTGTATTCATTAATTTGATTCATTCTCTTTAGAACTTCTGTTAATTCTTCTTTCATAGCAAAAATTATTCCAATACTATCCATACTAATCACCTCAATAAATTATATATTTCATTCCAATCATTTACTCTAACAATATTTTGTTTTTTTAATTCTTCATCTGAAATGATTTTGTTTCTTCTTTCCGTCATTAATAATTTTAAATCACAATTAACTAAATTTCTAGGATTATCATCAATTCCTATATCAAAATGTATAAGAGTTTTATCATCTATAAATATAAAATTATTAGAATTTAAAAATGGAAAGTAATTTTCTAAATATTCATATTTATTTTTCAGATTATTTGCTGCATCAAAAATATCTTCTTTCCATTTATATGATGTTACTATAAAAACTTCATATTTTTCATTTAGTCTTTTTAATACTTTTATACAATCATTTAATGGTTCAATAAATGATCCTTCTTCATTTTTATATAAATTGTTAAATTTATACTTTTTCTTAAATTCGGTTTCTCTACCTTTAATCAAATCTTGTCTATTAAAGCTTTTTAATTTTGTATAATCTACTTTTTTCAAAAACTCTTCTAAAAATGTGGGAAATCTATTATTCACTATGGTCTCATCCATATCTACTAAAATTGATTTTTTCATATAATAAAATACCTTCTTTGTGAATATATTATATATAAAATATCTTTATTATACAATATTTGATATAATATTTACGAGGTGAAAAAGCGTATGAATATAGTTCACTATGAATCTTATCAAGAAAAAGATAAAATGTTATTAAAAGTACTGGATGAAAATGGGACAATTACTGATATTGAAGCTACTAAGGCTGAAGTTCATGAAAAACACTTGTGGCATCAGGAAGTTGCAATATTTATAATAAACAAAGACGGAAAAATCTTACTTCAAAAAAGAAGTGGAAATGTTCATTATAATAAAGGTAAATGGGGAATGATCGCTAACCATGTTGGTGTCAATCAAACTTTAGTTGATGCCCTTATACAAAAAGCACATGAAGAAATCGGCTATGATATTGATCCAAATGATATAAGATTTCTTACAATGTTAAAAAGAAATGAAGAAAGAGAACAGAGATTTACCTACTTTTATTATATAAAAACAGATATTGATGATAATGAGATTAAATTAAATGATTTTTTAGCAACTGAAAAAAAATGGTTTGATTTTTATGAACTTCAGGAATTGATGCTTACTGATAGTGATACTGTAGTTTTTAAAAACACTCCTGAATATATTAAAATATTTGGTGAACTTTCAAAAATAATTAAAGGTTCTAATACTAATAAAGAATATAGAAAAAAAGAGTTTATTTTACTAAACACTTCTGATGGGTGTTTCTTACCCGGTTTAATTCAACGTTGCGAAAAGAAATCTAAATCAATTATTATCTTTATTCATGGAAGTGGAGGAAATTTCTTTAAGTCTAATTATTATGAAGAAATGTATGAAGATTTTAATTATTATGGATATGACTTTATGATTTGTAATAACCGGGGTTCTGAACAATTTTTTAGATTACATAGAAATAATGGTGGTATTTCTGAAACTATTAAAGCTGGTAATATTTATGAAAACTTTGATGAGTCTATATATGATATATCTGCGGCAGTGAATTATGCTAAAGAAGGTGGATATAAAGATATTATTTTAATTGGTCAAAGTTTAGGTACTCTAAAAGTTCAATATTATTGTGAACAAATTGGAGATATAAATAAAGTCATACTACTAAGTCCAGTTGATATGGTGAGTAGATTTAGATTTAGGGTTAAGGATAAATATAATGAATTGGTGGATATAAGTAAAAAGTTAGTTGAAGAAGGAAGACCTTATGAAATGGTTACCAATGAATTTTCTGCTATTAAAATCTACTCTACTATGGCTGTTGGAAGCAAGGCTGATTTATTTAAGTTGGAGGAGGATAGAGATATAACTAAACCTCTTAATTATAAGGGATATGTCTCTATTATTGCTGGTACTAGTGAACATGTATACAAGGGATGGGATATGAGTTACGTTGAGAAGCGTTTGAGAGATAGGTTCAAAAATGCTAAAGTACAGTTTTATACTGTTCCTAATTCAACGCATGATTATCATGATCATGAAAAGCAAGTATCTAAATTAATAATTGATAGTATCAAAAATATGAAATAAGGAGATGTATATATGAAAGACATTTATTTAGATAATAACGCTACTACTATGTGTGATGTTGATGTCTTAAATGAAATGTTACCATATTTGAATGATTATTATGGTAATCCTAGTAGTATTTATTCATTTGGAAAAGAAGTTAAAGAGAAGATTAATAAAGCTAGAGAAAGTTTGGCTAATTTAATAAATGCAGACAATTCTGAAATAGTATTTACAAGTTGTGCAAGTGAAGCTAATGTAACTGCAATTATGAGTGCTATTCGTAATAATCCTGAAAAAAAACATATTATTACAACCAGTGTTGAACATACATCAATTATGGAAACCATGAAATATTTGGAAAAAAGTGGATATAGTATTACATATTTATCTGTTGATTTAATGGGCAGAATCAATTTAGAAGAATTAGAAAAATCTATAAAAGATGATACTTGCTTAATTAGCATTATGATGGCAAACAATGAAATTGGTAATATTTATCCTATTAAAGAAATTAGTGAGATTGCAAAGAAACATAATATCTTATTTCACTGTGATGCAGTGCAAGCAGTTGGAAAAATAAAAATTGATGTTAAAGATTTGGGAGTTGATACCTTATCTATTTCTGGTCATAAGATCTATGCTCCTAAGGGAATTGGACTATTATATGTAAAGAAAGGTACTCCTTATACTCCCCTTATATTTGGGCATCAAGAGAGAAATATGCGAGGTGGAACCGAGAATGTAGCTTATATAGTTGGTTTTGGTAAGGCTGCTCAATTAATAATAGATGATGATTATAATGAAGTACAAAGATTACAAGAATTAAGAAATTATATGGAATCTAGTATAAAAAGTAATATAGAAGATGTATTTATTTATGGTGATTTAAATAACAGAACTCCTAATACATCGAGTATTGCGTTTAAAGGTGTTAAATCTGATGAATTACTACTTATGTTAGAGTCGTTTAATATATATGTATCAACTGGGTCTGCATGCAATTCAGTTCTTGCGGAACCATCTCATGTCTTAACAGCCTGTAATGCAGATTTAGATAATTTTAGCCCTATAAGAATAAGTCTTGGGAAGTATAATACAAAAGAAGAAGTTGATTTGTTTATAAAAAAATTAATTAATATAGTTAATATGTTTAGAAAAAGAGGTTAAATAATGTCAAAAGAAGAAGAAAAAAAATTGTTAGAGCTGTTTAATCCCAAAAATAAAAAAATACTAGATGTTGGTTGTGGAGATGGAAGATATGCTACACTATTTGCTCAGTTATGCCAAGAATATGTTGGTATTGATATTTCTTCAGATCTTATCAAACGTAATTTATGGAATAATAAATATCAAAACGTTTCTTTTTATGAAGCAAATATTGTTTCCTATAAACCATCTATGAAGTTTGATATCATTATTTTATCTTTATCATTTCATGAAATTGATATAAAAGAACAAGGTTTAGCACTTATGAATATGTTAAATTTATTAAATGATGATGGAAAAATCATTATATTAGATCCTTCATTGTCGACTGACTCCTTCCAGGCATTATGGAATATTGCATATGAAAATTTTAAATATTTTAATCATGATTATATCGTACAACATACTCATGATGTTATTACTAAGGCTTGTGATGATAATCTTTGTAGAATTGTTTGTAAAGACAAATTAGATATACCATTTTATTTTTCAAAATTAAAAGATGTATGCGATATGATTGCAGAAGATGATGATTTTAGTTTAATAAACTGGAGTGAGAAAGATAAAGAAATATTAAGTCGTCTTCTAAAAGACTTTATAAAAAAGGAGAATGACATTACCCTATTTGATAAGCTTGATATAACAGTTTTAGAAAAGAGGTAAGATTTAGTATGGAGAGTAAGAAAAAAATAATCTTTTATATTGATTGGACGGATTGCCTTGCCCACCTTACTGGAGATAATGCTTATGCAGAAGGTGATACAGACGAAGATAAAAGAAATTATACTAGGAGGCAAGTTAATCATTTTTTTAAAGCATTAAAGAATTTACAAAATTATTATGATGTTGATATTCATTGTATTACTGGTGGAACAAGAGAGTATCTAAATGGAGATGGCCATGGTTGGATAAGTCTTATTCACGAACTATTTGAATCAGCTGGATGTTCTGATGTGTTTAAATCTGTTGTTACAGAATATGGAGGTGACATGCTGATTGGTAAAAATTGTGATTTCTTAGAGTGTGACCTTGAAGATGCAAAGGCTTTTTGTACAAATAAAATGTTGGATGATATTAGAAAAACATTGCCTGATGAAATTGTAGATAAGGTTGAATTATCTTTATGCAAATATTATGCAAACGTACGCTTTGAGAAAGAAGATATGACTGAGGAGGAGTTTAATTATTACTATTCTTTGATAAAATCGTTTAAGAATAGTGATGCTTATTCAATTTATCCTTACTATTGTCCAGGATATGGAGTTGAGATGGATATATTGCCAAATGGATTTGATAAAACACGAGCTGTTTCTAGTATTAACTCTGTTTTTTATGATGCATCTTCTAGAGAAGATATTGCCTTATCAGTTTTTAATGGTGATTTTTCACAGATTGATTTAAGAATGGTTGATGAATCTTTATCAGATAATGTTTTATTTGTTGGTTCTGAAGATGCTGATATAAAACCATACGTTCAGGACAGTGAATTATCATATAGAACTGTTGGACATAAAATTGAGGCTATTAGTATGGCTATGGAAGAAATTGCAGCAAAAGGTATGGATTTATCTTCTTATAATAAGGGAGGTTATCGTTATGCAAAATAAACATGTAATTATATTTAAAAATATAACAGATGGTTTTATGAATTTAGAATATATTAATTATTTAGCTGAGCTATTTTCAAAAGAGCCTTCTTTAAAAAATAAAATTACATTTATTTTAGACAATAATCTTTCTTTGGAAAGTAATCAAGCATTGATGCAAATGTATAACCAATTAATTGGATTTGATATTTTTGAAGCAGCGTATTCTAATGGAAAGTTGCTGGAATACAAAGAATTAAATCAGTTACAACTTAGAAGAGAGGTTAAGGCAATTTCACTTGATTTAAGTGACTATTTAGATAGCAAATATAGTAATTTTAAAAAATATTTTATAGAGAATAGCATTTATGAAAATGTTTTGAGTATTATTAAAGGAGTTTTGTAAGATGGCTGTATTAATTAATTTTAAAATTTGTGATAACGCAAAGGAATGTGGTGGCATTGACGTCTGTCCAACTGGTGCATTATCATGGAATGATGTAGATAGTAAAATTGAAATTGATAATGATAAGTGTATATCTTGTGGTGCATGTGAAGCAGAATGCCCAATTGGTGCAATAATGGTTGCTCATAGTGATGAAGAATATGAAAAATATAAAAGTGAAATTGATGAAGATCCGAGAACTACGAAAGATTTATTTGTAGATAGATATGGTGCTGTAGCTATATCAGATTTTTTTCAGATATCTGTTAATGAAATTAAAGAAAAAGTTAAAAATAATGGAATTACTTTAATAGAAGTTTATAATCCAGAGTATGCAGAATGTTTACTCAAGTCTATTCCAATTAAAGAAATAACTAAAAACTTTCCTAAAGATACTCTTTACTATAAAACTGAAAGTAAAGATGTTATTAAAGAATATGGAATTACAGAGTTGCCTTCACTATTAGTTTTTAAAAATGGTAATCTACTTGGAAAAATTGATGGTTATTATAATACTGATAATAAAGATGATGTAATATCAAAATTAAATGAAATAATAAAATAAAAAAAGAAATATTTTGGATATTTCTTTTTTTAGTTACTGAAAAAGCCCTCCCACGGATCTTTTCTTTTTAATCTTTTTAATGCTATTTCAATGGTTATTTCATCTGGTTTTATTTTGTCTAATTCACTCCATTTAATTGGCATAGAAATTGATGCATTTTCTCTTGCCCGTAGGGAGTATGGTGCAATACTTGTTGCTGTCTTTTTATTTCTGAAATAGTCTATAAAGATTTTTTCTTTTCTATTTTCTAATCTCATATTAGTTGTATATTTTTCAGGATAGATTTCTTCTAATAATTTAGATATATCTTCTGCAATACTTCCAAATTTTTTCCATGTTAACTTTTCTTTCATTGGTACTACTATATGATATCCCTTTCCTCCACTTGTTTTTAAATATGACTTTAATTCTAATTTATCTAAAATTTTTTTTAAATCTTTTACTCCTTGTCTTACTCTATCAAGTGATAAACCTTCATGTGGATCTAGGTCAAACACCATGACATTTGGATGAAGTTTATCATTTATTGTCGCCCCTCCTACATGAAACTCAATACTGTTCATTTGAACTTCACTTAAAAGCCCTTTTTTATCCTCAATATAATAATAATCTTCATTTTTTATTTTTGAAAGATTTGAATTATCTTGAAAATGTTTTTTAAAGAAAGTTTCTTTATCTACTCCTTCTGGGCTTCTTACCGTACTTAATATTCTATTCCTTATATATGGTAACATTTTTTGAGATACTTTTTCATAATAGTTTATAACATCTTTTTTTGTAATTTTTTTCACTTTATATAATATTTTGTCAGGATGAGTTATTTTTACTTTTTCATCTTTTCCTTCTATTTCTTCCATAGTTTTATTAGTTTTTACACTGATATTTACATCATTTATATCCTCATATACTCTTACATTATCTCTTTCTTTAATCAGTAACCAATTATCATCTTTCATATTAACTAGTGTCCAGTCTCCTTTTAATTTTGTTCCTTGAAGAGTAAATTTTAAATATCCTTTTTTATATGTATCTTTAAATTTTTCTATTTCTTTGTAAGTACCTCTATCCCATAGCATAACTACTCCTCCACCATATTCACCTTTTGGAATTATTCCCTCAAAGTTTCCATATGATAAAGGGTGGTTTTCTACATGAACAGCAAGACGCTTATCGCTTGGATTATACGATGGTCCTTTAGGAACTGCCCAACTTAGTAAAAGACCGGAATACTCTAGACGAAAGTCATAATGATCTTTTTTTGCCATATGGTGCTGAACTACGAATCTTAGTTTTTTGCTTCTTTCTTTTTTGCCAATTGGCTCTTTAGTCTTTTTAAAATTTCTTTTCTCATTATATTTTTTTAAATTTTCTTTCATATTTCTACCCTCTTTTTATAATTGGATGCCTAATGTGATTATTTTTAGTTCTTTCTAAATATGATACTTCTACTTCTATAATTGGCTCAATAAAAATTATATTGTTTTCATTGTAATTTATAAATGGGGATGTTTTTATGTTTTTACTCTTTAACACTTTTTCATGAAAACTATTTGGTAGTGTAGCCTTTCCTACAAAATATAGCTTATTGTCTTTTTTTTCACCTAATAAAACAGATAGGTAATTTTTTTTCTTTTGCTCAAATCCTCCTATTACAAATTTTTTATTTTTAATATTTTTAATTTTAATCCAATCATTACTTCTTTTATTGATTTGATATATACTGTCTAGTCTTTTTGCAACTATTCCCTCAAGGTTTAATTTTTTGATTTCTTGAAAAAGTTCTATACCTTTATACAAATAGCTTTTACTTTTTAGTAGGTATTCATTTTCTTTTAATTGATTAAGATATTTTTTTCTTTCTTGTAGAGTAAGAGCTGTTAAATCTTTTGATGCATATAAAACATCAAATACTACAAATATTGCTGGAGATGTTTTGGAATAATAATCAATTCTCTTTTTGTCCTTAAGATGAATTCTTTCTTGTATTTTTTCAAAAGAAGGTTTATTGTTGTGTATCAAAATTATTTCTCCATCAAGAATCATGTTTTTATTTATATTTTCTTTTATTTTTTTTAGTTCTGGAAACAGGTGATTAATAATATTATGATTTCTGCTTCTTATTTCAAAAGTATTTTTTCCAACAAATATTAATGCTCTTATTCCATCAAATTTTAATTCAAATAAATATTCATTTGAATTAAATGGTTTGTCTACTTCTGTAAGTAACATGGGAGTTATATCTCTATTGGTCCAAAGAGTCATTTTTTCAAGCTCTTTTCTAAGGCTTCCATTAAGTCACCAATCTGTTTTTTATTTGTTTTCTTTTTTCCTTTTAATTCTTTTCCATTCAATTTGTCATCTATGGCCTTTCTAATGTTATCCTGATATTCATCTTTATATTTTGATGGTTCAAATTTTGCTTTCATGCTTTCAATCAGTTTTATTGCCATATCCAATTCTTTATCCATTTTTTCTTCTTTCAATGTTGTTTCCGGAATATTAATTTCTTCGTTAAAATACAGTGTTGTCATAATAATTCCTGATTCTGTCAATCTTAAAATACAATAATAAAATTTAGAGCTTAGTACGCACTTTGCAAGCGCAACCATTTTAGTTTTTTTTAAAGCTTCATAAAATAATGTGTATGCTTTAGACTTTTTTTCTGTATTTAAAAAATAACTTTTTTCAAAATAAACTGGTGGAATTTCGTCCATTTTAATAAATGATATGACATTAATTTCATGTTCATTTTCTGGTTTTAGCTCCTCTAGTTCTTCTTTTTGAAATACCACATAGTTATCTTTTTCATATTGATATCCTTTAATAATATCTGTTTCTTTTACTTCTTTCTTACAATGTGGGCAGTATTTTATATATTTAATTCTATTTTTACATTTTTTATGAAGCTGATTAAATGATGTATCATTATCTTTTATGATTGGATTCATTAAAATTGGAATATTTACTAGCCCAAAGGAAATGCTACTATGAATATTTGCCATTTATATCACCATTTTTAGTATGTGCAAATTTATTTAAAATATTTAATTTATAAAAAACTTTCGCCTCTCTAAATTTAAAATAAATCAATTTACTCGATTTACCTACTGGCAAAAAATTATTGTAGCTTCATTCTGTAGTTTTAGCTGCAAGATTTTTTCTCTTTTTAGTTTATCATATATCTATGTTATAATATTTTATATAGGTAATTATGCAAAATTATGAGGGAGAGAAAATTCTGTGGCAGAAAAGTTGAAAGATAAGTATGTTTTTTTTGATGTTGATGGAACACTTGCGGAATATAGATTTAGAGATAAAATATATGAAGGAGGGACACCAGAATTAGGATGCGTTACTTTACATGATGTTTTATTTACTGATATATTTTTAAATTCTAGGCCACTTAAAACTATGCAAAGATTAGTTTCACAATTAGATGAGGATAAGATTTTTATTTTAGGTACAGTAATATCGAATACTGAAGTTGAGCAAAAATATATTTGGTTAGAAACACATTTTCCACAATTTAAAAAAGAAAATATTATACTGATTAGTTCAACAATGATGAAGCCAGAAGTAATGATTGAATACTCTAAACATTTTAATTGGAATTTAGATGAGATAGCTTTTATAGATGATCGACTTGATGTATTAAGAAAAGCTGAAGAATTAGGGATAAAATCATATCATCCAAGTTCATTCATAGAATAAAAAAATCCATTTTAAATAATGGATTTTTCTTTTATATTTATTTGATATAATTGTCTTATTTATTTTACTTTTCTTCTCTTTATCTGTTCATTTATATAATTCATTGCACATACTCTGATATCTTCCATTTTTTTGAATGTGTCAGCTCTTTTATATTTAAATCTATCAATTAAAATATTAATATAGTCTTTTTCTTTAATATATTCTAGGCCACTTGAATAATTAAAATCAAAAATATAAGCTATATAATATATCCAATAATCTACGGCATTTACCCTATCCGCTTTTTTTATTACTTTATGATTCATAAAATCTAGATATATCTTATCTGATACCTGTGAATTTTCAATATCACTATCGCTAATCCCAACCATTGTGTTTAAATTGCCTTCTGACTTAACCCTAAAGTTATCAGTTTTATCAGCATCTCTTATTAGTTTACAATGTAGTTCTTCGAGCTCATTTAAAGATGAAGTGTCCAAAATATACTTATTGTGGTTAAGAATTGCCTTTCTTATTATTTCGTCATATTTATCAGATTTAATGAACTCTCTTATCAAATTATCATCAAATAACATTTTAACGCCTAAGGCTGCATGATTTACTTTTTTTGTAGCTTCTAGAAGGTTGTTAACGCCTAATTTAGTTTGTGCAAATCTTCCTATGTCATGTAATAAAGCAATTACCATACTAAGTTCTTTATCTTCATCACTTAGAGATAAGTCTTCTGAAATATATTCAGCCATTTTTACTACATTATATGTATGTTTAAGTTTTCTTTTAACTATATCATTTTCAAGATCATAATTTTCATTAATATAATTATTGAACCTTATTTTTGCATATTCAAACATATTAAATCTACCTCTATATTGTTATTATACAATTTAGAATGTACTTTGTCTATTATCATTTGTTTTTAGTAAAACATATTTACCATCTTGTTTTTCTTCTTTATAAAAAGTTGATATCCCATAAGATTTTTCCTCATATATGATATGCGGATTACTAACTCCTCCTTCAATGCGAATACGAATATATTGCTTTTCCATATGATTCATTATTCTGTCATCTAAATATTTATATAGCTGTGCTCTTTCAAATATGCCATCTACATTTCCTATATTGATATAGTTTTCTTTAATAAGATTTATTTTTCTTTCTTTTAAGTCCTCCCTATGATTTCTAGGTAATCCAAAAAACTCATTTGCATTATTTCTGTGAACTAATCTATTATGTAGGTCTTCAAAATATTCATCTAAGTATTCAATTTCTAATGTATCATCTAATTCATCTAAATATTCTTTTGGAAGTTTAGTTAGGTTAGGATACTGACTATTAATAGTCTTATATTTAGGAGTGATTCCGAAAAAGAATGGTTTTAATCCATATTGATTTGAGAATAAATCACTTAATGGATCTAAGTAATAAAAACCAATATCTCCTTCAACAACAATTGCGAATAATGGAATTTTAGCACTATTTGCAATGACTTTTTTTGCATTAATGCCAAAGTCGTTAAATATCTTTACATAGAAATCTGCCAAGGTAGAACATACTATATTTGGAAATCTATTTACAAATCCTTGTTTGTATTGTTTTAGTTTTTCTTCTTCTGAGGCTAAAAAATATAACAAGTCTCTTTGAAAATTTGGTGCTAGTTTTATGTAAAGGTATCTTATAATTAAATCCTTTGTCCAGTTTGATTTTACTTTATTTATTGTTTCTAACATTTTGTTATTCAAGTAATTATCCCCCTTATTAATCTTCATTATATTTTCCATCTACCATTTTCTAATAATAATTTTTTTCCAGAATTACTAGTTTCTGCTTCTACAGTTACACTATCGTCTCCAAAAACTAAATCTTGGTGATGTGAAGAATTATAAAAACCATAATCCATTTTCTTGCCTTCATTTAATATTGATTCAGGTAAATCTATACACTTATCTATTGAATTTCCTAAGGCTAAGTGGCAGCCTGAATTTTCATCCAATAATAATGAATTTAATGGTCTATTAAGTTTAGCAATAGGTGTTTTTTTTGAAACTAATGCGATTTCTCCAATTCTTGTTAAATGATTATTTTCATTCATTACGGTTTGGTTCCACTTTTCATTATCTGATTCTGCCGATACACACTTTCCTTTTTCAAATTTCAAGTTCGCGTAATTTATTTTTTTACCATCAAGGTGGCTTGGTTTTATTACAGATACCTTTCCTTCGGCAGTATTACAATCTGGTGATGTATAGATCTCATATGATGGAAAATTGTAGAAATATTCACACTCATTTAATGTGGTTGGTTCAGATAGCCAAATTGATTTATCTGATAAGCCTATACTTAAATCTGTTCCTGATTGAGTATAAAAATGCAGGTTTTTTATAGCTAGTTCATTCATTTTTCTCCTTATTTCTTTGTGATGTTTGATTATATCTAATAGCTCACTTCTATCTGGAATAGTTTGATTTATAAGCAGCCATAATTTATCTAAATCGTCTTCACTTCCTAAAAGAGATTTTGCCCAGTGTTCATCTGGCCATGTAAAAAGTGTTACACATTTTTCATTGAAAGTGCTCCAAAACTCTTTATTAGTTTGATAATCTTCATGATCATAAATACCATATAGTTTTTTGTAATTATCAATTATGTTCCTATAAGATGAACTATAATCATCATCTATTGCGTAAAGAATCTTTGTTCTGTGAGGATCTTTTAATTTTGGTAAGTGTTGAACATATTGTTTTATTTCTTCTTCTTTTGGATTGCTTTTTAAAAATTTATATAATTTTATCCTATCTTGATCTAAAAATATTAACTGATTTATCCCATATTTGTCTTTTACTTCTAAGACTGCTTTTTTTAGTTCATCAATATTCATCATAGATGTTACAACTAGACTATCTCCATTTTGAATATTACATCCAAATTCTAAGACTTTATTAATATATTCTTCTATTATTTTTTTCATTGTATCATCTGCTTTCAGTCACTTATTCTATCATATAATGGATTATTTTCAAAATATTTTTATATATGTTACAATTAATATGGAGGTTATAATATGAATTATGATGAAAAAGTTAATGATTATGATAGGTTTGCAGAAAAAAGGCACTATAATGTTACTAATGGGTTAATGAAATCATTACGGTTTGTGGAAAAACCAATGATGTTAAAAATGATGCCAAATATTGAAGGAAAAAGAGTATTATTACTTGGATGTGGTACAGCAGAAGAAAGTGAATTATTAAAGAAGTTTAATCCAAAATCAATAACGGGAATTGATCTTTCAGAAAAATCAATTGAAGTTGCGAAAAAGGCATATCCAGATTTAGATTTTTATGTTGGAGATATGCATGAGCTACCTTTTGATAACAATTCATTTGATTTTGTTTATAGCAGTTTAGTTATTAATTATGCGAAAGATAAAGAGGTCGTTTTTAAAGAGATTAGAAGAGTATTAGATGATGATGGAGAGTTTTTATTTTCTGCTTGTCATCCTATGAGGTTTGCAACTCAAAATTGTGAAGTAGATGGCAAAAGATTTCATGTAATTGGTTTTGAAGCTGGAAGTGATGGTAAAGTTGTTCTTGGTAATTATATGTCACACTCTAAACAAATCAATTATTTTAAAGATAATCAAGTATTAGAGGAATATATCGCTCCTCCATCCTATTTTTTTCAAAGTTTAATACACACAGATTTTCTGGTTGAAAACTTTAATGAATCTCAATGTATTCAAGAGTGTAAGGATGTAGATTTGGAGTATTATACAAGATTTCATGAAATACCACAATTTATGGCCTTTCTTGCAAAAAAAAATAGGTAATCCTATTTTTTCTTTTTTAAAGGCTTAATATCATCAACATCTGATGCCATTGAGTTATATTCATCGATTAATATTTGAAAACATTCAGTTTTATTATTTGTTACTAAATCAAATATGTCCTTTGGATTCATGTCTATTAAAACCCTTGTATCTATAATGTCGCTTTCTTCTTTTAATTTTGCATCTCTTATTTCCAACTTTTCTTTATATGTTTTTAAATCATTTAGAAAAGTTCTTACAAAGTTATTTTCATAACATAAAAAGTAGGCATTAATCATATTTAAATCATCTATAGTAATTTGTTCTTCTGTTTTAGAGAGCATTTTTATTGATTCATGTGATTTCTCATCAGTGTAAATATCTCCTATTTCATAATTAATTATTAATTCATGGTTCTTCTTCCAAATTCTTAAATTATGAGTATCAGTATCCATTATTGCATCAAATGCAATCACTGATTTTGTTTGTTCATTATTTAAGAAATCCATATCATCATAATGCATTTCTATTGGCATATAATAATATAGTTCATCGTCTATTCTTTCAATAAATACTCCATAATATTTTGCAGAAAAATTGTTCTTTTCATAATTATTTATTCCATAAACATAATTATTATCTTTTTTAAACCAGTATTTATCTTCCTTATTTTCATTTGTACTATATTCTCCTGGCAATACAACATTGGTTTTATGGTCAAATGTTGTTTCTTCTTGTCTTTTATTTTTGATACTACTTGATGTTCTATATAACAGTGGTTGTTCTGTATATTCCTCATAACTAATTACTTTTATAAATGATAGATTTAATCTTTTATTACTAGTGTGATTATAATTCTCATCAGGATATTCGAAATCTATATTTATAATTTGACAGGAAGCTTGGAAATACTAATCTTTTTCTTATTAAATTATTGTTTTTTCTTGAATATAAATCTTTTTCCTCGTTTCCACAAT
Organism: uncultured Erysipelotrichaceae bacterium; assembly: GCA_902764545.1. GTDB lineage: Bacteria > Bacillota_I > Bacilli_A > RF39 > UBA660 > UBA3789. The sequence goes on from CACWWC010000004.1 coordinate 25,438, forward strand.
TATCTGATTTTTTGACATTTATAAATTCAAAATCGTTTCTTGTTTCTTCTAATAATTCTGCATAATTAGAAATATAGCTTTCATATGTTGTTTGATCATTATGATTTCTAACTTGAACGTATAAATAGTCTGGTTGTTCATCAAGAATTATTACTTCACAATACTTTATTTCTTCTTCTGGAATTATAATTTTAAAGGATTTTAAAAGCTCTTTTATTTCTCCTTCCATTTTTTTTGTTTCAAATCTTTATATTTATTTATTTGTTCTTTCAACCTATTAATATCTTTCATACTACCTCCTGATAGGTAAAATTATACTATTTAGGTTAAAATGAGGCAATATATTATTTATAAATAACATTATCTATTACTATCACTGCTGCCAAAAGTCCCATTTTTGCATGAGTAATTATTTCTACTTTTTGATTATTTTCATCAACAACTATATCTTGTATTACGTCTTTTTCAATACAATTAAATAAAACCTTATGTTTGCCCGGATTAATAAAGCATTCTATGGATTTACCATTTTTTAAATCCCCAATTTTATTATTGTCAATAAAAACTGATATTGGAATTGCAAAACCCATTATTTTCTTTGTTCTAAATATTGTTAGTGGAATATTTTTTATATTATGAATATTATTTTCATTACCCATTTTTTCACCTCTACATTAATAATTCTATCATATTTTTTTAATACACTATTTTTAATCTTTTATTTTTGTGCTAATTATTTTTTTGTTGTATAATATTTATTAGTTATAAGAGGTGTTTTATGAGCAAAGTATTAATATTTAGTCATGAAAGTGATATTGATGGACTTGGTTGTGTCGTTTTAGGAAAACTAGCCTTCTCAAATATTGATTTTAAACTTGTTTCAAATATTGAAGAGCTTGAATTATTATTTAGAGATTATATTAAATCTGGTAAGCTTAATAACTATGAGAAAATATTTGTAACTGATTTAGCTTTATATGATCCATCATTAACTATGGTTGAAGAAACTGAGTTAAAAGATAAAGTTCTTATTTTTGATCATCATAAAAGAGCAATAGAAGATGGAATGAATAGATATAATTTTACTACAATTATTGAGGAAGACGATAATGGTAAGAGATGTGGATGTGACTTATTTTATGAATATTTAAGACAAAATAATCTTATTTCACCTACAACAGCAATCAGTGAATTTGTTGAATTAACTAGGCTTGAGGATACATGGGAGTGGAAAAAGAATAGTCAAGATGGAGAAAGAGCCCATGATTTAGCAATTCTTTTTAATGCTATTGGAATAGATGAATATTTGGGACAAATGACATTAAATCTAGTAAATAATAGCGAATCTTTTTCATTAAACAATAATCAAAGTAAAATTGTTCAAAGTAAAAAAGATGAATATAATAAATTGTTATGTGATTTACTTAAAAATGCAGAATATTTTTTTGATGAAAATGGATATAAATATGGGATTGTTTTTGCAGATTACGAATATAGAAATGAATTAGCAGAATATATAAGAAACAACAATAATCCTGATTCAATTAAATATTTTATAGTGGTTGCGATGAATAAAGGAGAGTTTGGACAAAAGTCTTATAGATCAATTGATGAGACTTTTGATGTTAATGAAGTTGCGATGAATCATGGAGGTGGTGGTCATCCTGCTGCTGCATCAGTTAGTATTACACAAGAACAAAAAGAAAAATCACTTACTTTAACCAAAAGGAATAGTTTAAAGTTCCTAGCGGAAAGTAATTATTCATAATAAAATGTCATGATTATGACATTTTATTTTTTTACTAAGATTTTTCTTATTTTGCTTACTATTTTTCCATAATTTTGATCATCACTTAATTCATCTATATCTATCCACTTATAATTTTCTAATTCTATCTTATCTATATTAATTTCAGTAATATTGTCTACTGTGAATAAATATCGAAAGTCAAAATGATGATGCTGTGGTAAATTTAATCGCTGATTTACTTCTATCAAATGTGTATCTATATCAAATGGTACTAATTCATTTTCCGATATTTTTAAATACTCCATGTCTTTTAACCCTGTTTCCTCTGCAATTTCTCTTTTTGCTGCAAATAGTAGGTTAAAGTCATCAGTATTAATATGACCTCCCGGATATAAATACATTTCTAAGTCTTTATGATATAGTACTAAGAATTTCTTTTCTTTTTTAGCATATATAAATCCACCTGAAACAATATGTCCATCAAAATTATTCCAGTCTATTATCTTGTTATCATCATATGTATTTAAAAAATTAATTAATAATTTTAGTCTTTCTTTTTCTTCGGGATAAAAATTTAAGTAATCATTTACAATACTAATTATTATTTCTTTCATAAAATCACCTGTGTATTTATTATATACTTATCAATTTAATTATTCAATTCTATTCTCTAATGTTTTAGGGCGATGGACTTCCAATGAATAAATTTTGATTTTCTTGAAAATATAGTAGACATATTATTCCTGCGATTAGAAAACAACTGCCTAAAATTTTTATTTTGTATATACTTTTTTTATCTTCTGATATATTTTTATAAGCATTAATATAGCCAAATGAATTTATCTTGCTTTTTTTCTAAAAAAAAAGATAACTAATTAAGTGTAGTTTAACAGTCATCTTATTTAATCTAAAAATTTATAAGTTAAATATATTATTTAGCCCTAGATTGTGGGATTTTCTTAACAACAATATCATTATATCTATTAAGGAAATCATCTCTTTGTTGTTGATAAAAATTAATCCAGGCTAAAAATGTTTCAGGTCTTGTATTTTCTTTACTTAATAATAGAAATGAATTATAATCTGGTAAATCTTCAACAAAGATATCATCATTAAAAAATGGAATCATGTAATGAGATAGTAAATTTTCATGGATTATATTTTCAGAGATTGCTCCTGTACTTAAAAACATTACTGTTCTTTTAATTTTTTCAGCATTTCTATTGCATAATTCATATAGATTACTAAACTCCTCACCTACGATACCTTTTTCATAGCATGTTTTCCAAAACAAAGAGTTTGTTTCATCAATTACTCTAACAATGTCTTCTTCCCACCATGCAGTTTCCTTGTTAGAATAGTAATATTTATACTCTATATTAGGTTTACTAATATTAATCATTATATCGTCATAGGCATTTTTGGCCGTTGCGCTTCCATTAACTATTTTTTCATACATTGTATTAACTTTTAGTGTTGGATCATCTTTTTTGATAATTAATGGAGTCATCTTTTTCATTAACGCATCATATTCTGCATTAATTTCTTGGCAAATCTCATTTCTTTTTCTTTGTTCATCCTCATCTTGTACTAAATCTGGATGGTACAATTTCATTAATCTAACATATTCTTTTCTAATGTTCGAAAAATCTTTATTTTTAAATTATTTATTCATAATTCTCCTTTTAATGGTTTACTCTTTTTTTATAAAAATATTTTATCATACTTTAATAAAAGTATACAAATAATCTTTAATTTACTACGAATTTAATATCCATTCTATAATTAACTTTTTTATTTCATAGTATTCATCACTATCAAATTGCATATTTGCAATGCAGAACTTTTTTGAAGCTATATGAGAACAAAACATACACTCATATAAATCATAACAGTCCTGAATAAATAAAGAATTAATTATTTTATTGGAGCAAATTACATTATAACTATTACTACATTCTTTTGAATCGTCACATCTTATGCAAAAATTACATGTTCCTGATCTTTGTGATGCAAGCAAAAACTCACTATTACCACAAGAATCACAATAAACCATATTTTTAGAGTCACTGCAACTGGTGCTTCTGTATATATTTTCACACCTGTAAATTGTGTCACTTTTTGCTACATTAATAGAGTCATACACTCTTTCTGTGGTTGTTAAGTTAATTGTGTTCCATATTTCAATTAGTTCTTGTAGACTACTTATTTCTTTTTTTGGGAGCATCCAACCTATTTGTTTATCTCTTTTTTCCATATTTTTATTTGTTATAAATTTTCCACTGTTGATAGAGTCTGCCCAGGTAATTTCATTTGTTGTTGAATCATTAACTTGTTTAGGGATTTTAACATCAAACGCAAATTTTTCTAATAATTCATTTAGTGAATAATTATTTTTTTTATCAAATACACTTTTAAATATTTTATTAACAGTTTCTATTGCTTTTGTATCATTCATTCTTTCACGACCTTTCTACTTGATGAATTAGATATTAAAATACTTTTTAAACTTATATTATTTATATGAAAGTTGGTTTTATTATTTAATACTTTTTGTTCTTTAATAACGTTTTGAGCTTTTGCTTCTTCTTTAATTCTAGGGATACTTTTATAATCTAATATAACACCTTTAAATGCAGGTAATAAAATACCATTTCTATCTATTCTAACAATACATTCTCGTGTTTGTAATTCAGTTAATAATTTAATCTTTTGTTCTTTAGAATTATCTAGAGGAATTTTCATATTAAAGTTATCAACTAACAAATTTGCATCTAATTTTGATACTCTAAATATATAGTAGTTTATGGTATTAGCAAAGATAGAATTTTTTAATTCATCTGATATTTGATTAAAATATTGTCCAGCTAAAACTAAAGATAAATTATACTTTCTTGCTTCTGATAAATATCTTGCTAAAATAGGATTTTCAACAACTGGAACTTCATCAATAATAAAAATAATATGTTTATCAATCTCTTTTGATTGAATTATTGTTAGTAGTTGTTGCATTATCAGTCCCGAGATAGTTTTGGTTACTTTATTACCTAGTTTTGTTCTATCAAGTGAGAAAAGAGTTAAAAAGTTATCATTAATGGTTTTTTTTAGGTTATCATTTATTTTTTCTGAGCTAAATACAGGTAACATTTCCATTTCATCAATAAAACCTATAATTGGTGATATTGCATCATTATAAGATTTGGTCTTTAAATCGTTAAAGTCCGATGAAAAAAAATCTATTACACTAAATGGTAATTTAGATTTTAATCTTTTGATTATTTCATTCCTATATTCCAAATCTAAAATAAGTTTTCTTAAATTTCTAAAATTAAATCCCTCATCTGTTAGCAATAAATGAATAGAATGTCTTAAAACTCTCTCTAGTTTTGAATTATATTGATCAGCAATTAAAGATTTTAATAAATCAAGAAGCAGTTCTGTAGAGGCAACTTTGTCACTGTTATTATTGATAAATAAATCAATACTATCTAGATTACATTTAAAGTCAATTACACGTCCTATGCCTCCTATATCATTTTCAAGATTAGCATGTGGATCAATTATTATAACTTTATATTTTTGTCTGAGAGATTTATTTTTGTAAATGTTATTTACTAATAGACTAATAAATTTTGATTTACCACAACCAGAAGATCCTATCACAATAGAATGCTTATCAAAACTGAAATTATTTTGATTTAGATAAAATTTTCCTTGTAAATATGGGAAGGTATCAACTGATAATAGCGCATTATTTGAATCTGTATTTAATAGATGAAGTATCTTACTTATCTCAAGATATTTTGGTGATTTTTTATAAAAATATCTTTTATTACTCTCAAAATCTACTGATAAAATAGTTGATGGTATGCCAAATAAAATTACATATTTTTTTATTAGATTATTTTTCTTTATGTAAACACTTATTTTTGATATAATCTTATTTTCATATAGTTTAAAAAAATCAATCTTCAAATATTTTAGACAACCTTTATTTCTAATCTCAGTATAATTGATTAAATCTATAACATTACTATCAATTTTAGGTAGTAATGGTAAAGTATAGTTGACTTTAGGTATCTTTATTCCTTTTATAGGTTTTAATATATAAGAGTTTAAATTATTTATAGTAGCAGGCAAACTACATTTAGTTTTAATAAAATATCTTATTTGATTTTTTTCATTAATTATTATTATTTTCCATTTTCTTAATAAGCCATTATAATTTGATATTATATTTACTAAATCATGCCATTCTTCTTTAGATATATTTTTTTTAGTTAAGTATACTTCTGAATTATGCCACATAGTAATACACCTCACGATAAATTATATAAAAAAATGGAAATAAAAAACTGACTTTTTTGCAATCACTTTTGTCAGTTAGTATATTGCAACTAGAAAGTCAGTTACGTTATCATGGTAGTATTCTAATTCAGGTAATTCTTTTAAATTATAATTAATTGATGGAAGAAATTCATTATAAAATTTATGAGATAATTCTTGAATTTCTTTTGCATCTTGTGAATTAATTCTAAATTTAAGCCATTTGCTTTTTGGTATTATTATATGTTCAAATTTTTCTATCTTTTTATCAAATAAACAATAATATTTTTTGCTATTTTCTCGTTCTATATCATAGGTAATCATTCCATATTTTATCTCACCATATTTATTTGAATATTTATCTATTATATTTCTAAAGAATAATGGAGCGTCTATTCCAATTTTACTATTGTTAGTTGCTATACTAACTCCATATAAATCCATTTTATCTAAAGTAATTATTTCATAATCTAATTCAGTTGTCATTTTAATATTTTCATTGAAAAATATTTTGGGAAAATTTTTCAGTTTAGTATGCTTATTTACTAAACTTGGTTTAATACCATGAAATCTTTCAAATGCTCTTGAAAAGGATGTTGCATTATCATATTTGTATTTAACCGCAACATCTATTACTTTTAAGTTTCCTTTATATAAATCGTATCCGGCGTTAGATAATCGTCTTTTTCTAATGTATTCTGCTAGAGAAATATCTGTAATCATACTAAATAATCTTTGCATTGTGTAAACATTAACACCTAATATTTTAGATAGTTTTTCATAACTAATTTCTTCTTCTAAATTGTCATCTATATATTTAGTTATCTCATTTAAATTTTTATAGATATTCAAACTTCATCACCTATATAGTTATTATAGCATAGTTTTTCTTTTCAATATAAATATATATACCTATTTTTAAAAGATTTAATTTTTAAGAAAATCTATTAAGATGAGTAATATTTTGATATAATATGTTGAAACGGAGATGATTTTATAATATGAATGGTTTAGTTATTAAAACTCATGATGATTCTATACAGACATATGAGCAAGCTTGGATTGAGTTTGTTAAAAAAAATAAAGGCAGTTTATATAGAAATCCTTCTGCTTCTTTATATACATCAATGGTTTATGGTTTTGCAAATCATCTACCCTATTCAATGGATATTGAACAACCAGAATATGTCCCTTCTGACTTTTTAAACATGACTCCACTCGATGTTGATGATAATAATTGGTTTAAATGGGAAGATAGGAGGACTTTTTTTAATTCACTAGTTAGATGGGGAGATACATTTAAAACTGGCATGTTGCTGCAAATGTGTAATGTCTTTCAGAAAATGATATTAGGCCAATTTCCGAGAGAGTTTGAATTAACTGAAGAATATTATACTGAATGGGGAATTAGTACGATGACTGGAGATAAAGAATACAATAGATGTTTTTTTGAAACGTTAAAATTATTACCCACTTATTATAAAAAAATAGTTAGTACACTTAATAATGATGAGAGAAGAAGAATGTTGGATGAAATGTATAATGATATAATGAATAAAATTGCTGCGCGGTTTGGTGGATTCAAAGAAACAGATGCTTGTGGAAATATCATTAGGGAACAAAAAGGGAGTGTACCTATCAGGCCAGGTAGTGATGTTCAAATGATTGTATATTGGGACAATATTACGTTTCATGATGGGATACCATCTATCATTCAAAGAATTAAAGATGAACAACTTAAAACATATCATTCTCAAAAAGAGCAGCACCTGTCAGGAGAATGCCCTTCTTATTTAAACCAATAAAATCGATTAAAGTTCAAAGACAGTAATAACTTCTCACGGGAGGAATATCATTGGAAAAAGAATAATTGTTAAAGCAAATTTATACAAATCTTGGTGTTGTAGATTGTTATATAAAAGATGGTGGATTAGGGTTTAATTTAGTGAATAAGAGTATGGACTTCAATGTTGTTATTCCAGAGCATATTTATAAAACACTTCTGGAAATAAGAGGTAAAACAGATGAAACAGGAGTTGAGTATCCCTTTGCAATGGTAGGTAATTTAGGGGATATTAATGGGGAAATTTATTTTTGTGTTTCTCTAGTAAAGACTTGCTATGATGGAAATGTTAATAATGGGCACGTTAAAACTTCTGATGATTTTAATAAGTGGTTATCAGAAAGAATAAATGATTATTCTTTTTGTATTTTATGTCATACACATCCTAAATATGAAAAGACTACTTTTGATAAGTCTATTTTTGATACAGTCAAAAAAAATAACGGAAGCAAACTCTGTTTGCGTAATATTGGAATGAACATTAGTAACAGTGACATTTTACAGCTTATTGGTCTTAAATTGGAACAAAGGAATATTAACAATAATATTTATTTTCTTCAAGGGATATCTTTACCAAATGGTGAATTTAATATTTTGGATATTGAATTTGATGATAATAATCCTACCCTATGTTCAGTTCATAATGTTTATAGAATTTATGAAGATAAACTTATTCCTGTAAATAACATTTGGAATAGCAAAGGTAAGAAAAAAGTCATTAATTAGTTCTATACCATTGAGTTTTTTACTTGTTTAAAGATGAATAATAAAAAAGAAAAGCATAATTTTCTTTTTTATTTTTATTAGTATTACGTTTCTAATTAATATAGTATTCCATTCCAAGCATATTTCTATGAGGTTCATTTGGCCTAAATTTATTGATGAAAATATAGTGTCCTGGTGCAGTTTTAAAACCAACTTTTTTGGATAAAGATATAGCTGCAACATTTTTGTCATAAACTATTAGCTTTAAAGAGTCATAACCATCTTGTCTCAATAATTCAATTAAATCTTCTATTATTCTTTGGGCGTACGTAATCGACATTTACTGCAAACATCTCTAAAAACTTAGATTTAGTATATTTTCATTTGAAACTTGAACTTGAAACTTCATCATCAAATAAAGCAAAAAAACTTACAATATTATTATCCTCTTCACAAACATACAGTTTTTCTTGTTCTATAAGCCCTTTTAATTCTTCTGCTGGATAATATTCATTCCATAATTGTAACCCATTAGCGTTCATGTTTTTAACTATTTTTAAAGCAATGGTTTTAAGAGATTTTAACTCTTCTTGTTTTGCCTTGCGAATTCTTAACTGAGGAATATCTTCTATATTAATTTTAATATTTAAATATTCTTTTTGTATCAAACTGAGTATTAGAACTTCAAATATCACTTTAAGAAATCAAGTTTTTGAGATAATAAAGAAGAAATTAGATGATTTATCTGAAAAATATGGAATAAATAGTAAAGCTTTTCCTGTTTATCTTTTGAATCTTATCAATATCTATATTATTATTTTGAACTATTTTTAGAAAATAAATGTCATCTTTGTCTTTGACTTTTCTTAATATAGCACCAGGGTTACTATCACTAATTGTTTCAAATGTGGCTTTATCACTAAAAAATTTGATATTAAAAATTAAATTATCCATTTTTCATTACCACTAAGGTTTTTTCCTTTCCATATTTTTTATAATCATTGCTACCCATTTTTTCTAAATAATTTTCAAAAGATAAATTATCTCCATTAATCAAACTAATTAAATTATTATAAAAATCCTTATCAAATAAATAATTTGAAAATCCATCACTATAAACTATAACTATGTCACCATCATTTAATATCAATGAGCCTTCTTTTAAAAAATACTCAAATTCCGATTCACCAGTTATTGCTCCATATGAATATTCATTATCTGGTTTATTACGATAGTTCTTTCTAACAATAACTCTAGCTTCTGGTTCATTCCAATTAAATGAACCTGTATCAAAGTGCTTATTAACTCTTTCCATATCATCATCAGTTTTAAATATTAAATTTCCGTTCTTATCAAAAACAGCAACTCCACAATCACAAATATAACTATAATATAAGTTATTATCTTCAATATATGCAGATGCACCAACCGCTCCGTAATAATCATTCTCCAAATAATCACATGTCTTAATGTGTATATCATTTAATTTTCTTACTTCCTTATTAGCTTTAATAAAAACATCTCTTAATGATATTTTTTTATTAATAATATTATTATAATTTGCTTCAAATATTTTACATATTAAGGTTGCTGCCAGACTGGAACCGCTTGGATTGGGATATTTAGCTATTCTTTCTTCAAAAGAAATAGAATTAAAGTTTTTTATCCCATTTGGATCTCTTGTTATACCATCAGCAACAACTGCAAAATTATTTTGACAATAGTAGCTATCTTCAATTGGAAAATTATATCCAATAGTTTTAATATTATCAAAAGTATTTTTATACAATATCATAGTATCACTACTTTCTATTTTGATATTTCTTTGTTGACTGTATTATATCATAATATTTAAAATTTTATAGAAACGTATAATAAATTTGTAATAAAAAGAAGTAGAAATCAGTCTCATTCATTCTGTTATATAATAAAAAAATCAGTCATTTTTCAGACTGAAGTTTATATTAAGTTCGAAAAGGTCGAACAGATTCGTCACTGGAGCGATAACTTTACTTATATTCGAAAAAATATACTCCCAAAGTTGTTTGATTAAATCAACTAAATAAATTATAGCAGATATAGAAAATATTACAATAGAATTCACCAAAAAATTCACCAAAAAATCGGAGAAATTTCGTCACATGAATTGTGAAATATAATGATTTGGTGTACAATTTAATTGATAATAAATGAGAGGTGTTAAATGTGAAAGTTTATGTAAAAAAAGAAGATAAAAATACTATGATTCCTAGAATTATTGTAACTATTGTATTTTTATCAGTTTCAGTTGGAATATTTATAGCTTTCTTTAAAAGTGGAAAATCTTTTATTGATGCATTAGCTTCGTTTGGAATTACATTATTATTTGCTATTATATTTCTTGGGTTTAGTATGTATTTTATTTATGCATTAATTAAACGTCCTAAAGGTTATAAAGCCAAACTTGTTAATAAAAAGGTTGAAACATATAACGGTAAGCAAATAACATATATGGAGTTTAAGACAGAAAAAGAAAGAGAACAAGAAGAAGATTTTATTCCTGCTGATTATAAATGCTATACAATTGGAGAAAATAATTTAATTGTAGGAAATAACTATTCATTAAGAATTAAAGAATTTAATTGGGAGCCTAAATATGTTGAAGAAATTAATAATTCTTATGAAAATGGAATAAATAAAGTTTCAAGTAAAGTTCCTAATATGACTATGTCTCCAGTATTTTTTTCAGTAGGGTTAATTTTTGGCGGATTATTATTTCTTTGTATTTTAGGAATAATAATGTATCCACAATATACTTCTACATATATAATGTTTGGTATTTTATGTGGTGTAGCATTATTTATGACATTTAAAGCAAGTAAAACATGGAAAGTTGATAATAATATTGAACAAAATGAACAAAATATAAATATAGAATTAGAAAAAATAAAACCAATAAGCAATTATCAAGAAAAAGTTGGAAATATAGTAATTAAACATTTACTTATTCTTTTAGTAATATTTCCTATAGTATGGTCTATGATATTGTTACAAATGAATATACCAAAAGAATCATTTATAATTGCATTGTCAATGATTTTTTTTGTTGAATTACCAATAATTGTAATGATTTTATATAATATAGGCTATGATGATAGATTAATTAAAAAACATAAAGTTAACATTACAGAAAATATTAATATTGCTGATATAAAATATTTTAATATATTCAGACCTACAAAAAATACTACATTTCCTCAATATTTTATAGTTGATCAGAATAAAAATTTAATATTTAAGATTAAAAAGAGTAATTTTATCGGAAACAAATTTGTTATATGTAATCATCATAATATAAAAATTGGAGAAATAAAATCCAAAATATTTAGTTTAACTAATGAATTTGTTATAAATATAATAAATGAAAAACCATTCATTATTCGTTCCAAGATGCAATTACATTCAAATTATCAAGTTATAGGTCGTGATTATTATGTTAAAGGTGATACACATTTAGTCAGAAACATTATTTATGATAACAAAGAAAACGATATTGCATATATATCTGCTATTTCAAAACATGATAACAATTGGTATGAATTAGGTAATATGGAAATTTCCTTAAATGAAAATGTAAATAATAGTGTTGATATTATGATAATGGCTTTATGCATTACAATGGGAAATTTTCAAACATTTGATAGACGTATAGATAGATAATAAAAAAAAGACAAACTGAGTCATATTTACCTAGAATTGTCTTTTTCTTTTTGGATATCTTTATCAAAATTATTAAGATCATGTTGTATGCCTTCGGCTCTTTTAGTTATTTCTTTACAATACTTATTATACTTATAAAATTCTTTAATTTTAGGTTGTATAGCATTTATTTCAGTAAGTATTTCATTTTTCTTTTCATCAGTTTTTGCTCTATGGTATCTTTTCCATAGATTTTCTCTTTTACCTTTTAATTCACTTAATTCATTAGAGTTATTTTTAGCGAAGTTATCTAAATCTTCTTTAGTTACAATATTATTCTCATGCATAAATCTAACTTGCTGTGAAGTTTGCTCTAACTTGTAAACTTCATTTCTAATAGAGTAAGGAAGATATTGTTTTGGGTATTTCTTTGGAAATACTCCTAGCAGATAACAATAGTATAAGTATAATCCGTAGATACCTTTATGTGATTTATTAGTTTTACAGTATTCTTCAAAGATAGATTTTTGTGACATTGGTTTAAATACTATTTGTCTTGAAGAATATAATCTTTCACTTAACCTGTCTTTTGAATATTCTTCACCAAAAACATTTTCTATTCTAACTTTATCTTCACCATCTCTGTAAATAATTATAATACCATTACGAGAATATACTTTATAACCTAATGATCTCATTCTTTCAAATAATTGTTTTAAGGTAACTGAATAACTTATAGAACTATCCAAATCTTCTTTTAGTGTTCTGTAATAATCATTATTTATAACTTTATAATTGTAGGTACTTTTATAACCAATATCTTCATCTAAAACAGATAGACCATATTCAGCACATAGTGAATCAGAAATATGTCTTAACTTTGCTAGATTAGTTCTATTGTTATTATATTTCTTACCATCTTTATATGAAACAGAGTTGATTATGAAATGATTGTGTATGTGATTAGTATTTTGATGTGTAGCAACAACCACTTCATAATCTTTAAACATTTCACTAACAAATTTAACTCCTATTTCGTGAGCAATATCTGGAGTAACTTCTCCTTCTTTAAATGATTGGTAACCATGATAAGCAAGAACACCATCTTTCTTATTATAATAATCTTTTGTATCAATCATGTCATCATAGGGATAATCTTCATTACAGTTTAAACAACTTATATAACAAACCTTTTCTTTTTTTAAATTGTAATCTTGTTTACCTTCTAAATAATCATAATCATCTTTACCATAATCTTCATTAAAAGTTTTCTCGGGATTGATAATATAATTTATGGACTGGTTTAAATTATTCTTAATACTCCAAATTGATGTTGTCACCATTTGTATGGTTTAGCCTTTCTTTTGGGGTGGTGGGAGTACCAGCCCGTTGCTTGCTTATGACAACATTAGACATAAATTAACTCCTTTAGAATAATTTCTTCAGCAGTATTCTTATAATTATTCATCAATTTTACCCATTCATTTACTTGTTTTGTAGCTAATAATTCCATATTTATCTTTAACATTATCTACTGTAATAGGAAACTTATCTTTAGGCGAAATTGCTACAAATCTTATAATCTTTTCATTATCTTTTGGTTGATATTCTAAAATAACTTCATTTGTTTCTTCATCAATTGTTTCATACATTTCATAAAAAGATGTTTCAAAATGTTCATTCATTTTAGATAAATATTTATCTAATTGTTCTTCATTCATTCTGCCACCTTTAATAGTTTTTTCTTCATTATCAACCATAACAGGTACTGCAACATTCATATAAACGATAGGTTCTAGATTTTCTTGTTTACCAATTCGTTTATATTGTTCATAGTCTCCCATATAGATTTTATTATCAATAATCTTTTGAATAGTAGTATCTTTCCAATTTTTTTTAGGATAAATATTGTTTTCTTTAAAGTAGTTAGCCATCTGCTGAAAACTTTTACCTTCTAAATACATATCAAATATCTTTTCTACATAGGGGCGAGTAGCGTTATCTATAACCATTCTTTTATCTTCGGCACTCTTATAACCAAATGGTCTCTGTCCTGGAATATGACCTGACTTAATGGCTCCATTTAATCCAAATTTAGTTCTTTCTGATACGATTTCTATTTCTAGTTGAGATAAGACTATTAGCATTCTTACAAAGAATCTACCATTAGCAGTAGAGGTATTAACATCATCCCTATCACATAGTAGAAAGCAATTATATTGTTCTAATACTGATATAAGTTCTTCTAAATCTCTAACACTTCTTGTAATTCTATCAAGTTTATAAGCAACAATATAATTAAGTTTTCCTTCCTTCATATCTTTAAGCAGTTCTTGAAATTGTGGTCTATGTTCCATATCTTTAGCAGATATTCCTGCATCTTTATAGACCTTATAAACTTCTAACTCCTTAAACTTACATAACTGAAGTAATTTTTCTGCTTGTTCTCCAAGTGAAAATCCTTCTCTTGCTTGATCTTCGGTACTAACACGAATATAAACTCCTGCAACTTTTCTTTCATTATCATCCATAATTATCAATCTCCTTTCTTTCTTGGATTTTTGAAAGGCACCAAAGTAAAAAGGTGTCACATAACAAGGACACCTTTGAACATATTAGTTATTTATACGACAAAAACAACCAATATTGTGGGAGAGTATATAAACTCACCAATTCATTAATGCCTTGCTATGTACTCTGATAACTCAGACAATGGGATTTTCTTCTTTAAATTCCCTATGTAAAAATGTTTCTGTTCATTGAAGGATAGGTATAACTTATCTCCAATAATTACTTTATGTGGCTCTACATACGCTAAATTGGTATGTTCCACAATTCTTAAGTAGCCCTCAATTATTTGATAGGACTTCTTATTAAATTTGCAAGACCAATTAATTTTGGCTTTGAGTTCATCACTCATATTGATTTTCTTTTTTACGATATTAATCATACCACATCACACCCTTTCTTTGTAATAGCAACAAAAAAATCAACTTGCGTTGATTTAATCATTAACATCGCTTGGTGCGACGATTTTATCTTTTGGAGCGAATGAGGGGAATTGAACCCCCATCACAGCCTTGGCAAGGCCGTATTCTAACCATTGAACCACATTCGCATACATGGAGGGGCCTACCGGATTTGAACCGGTGATCAGGGTGTTGCAGACCCACGCCTTACCACTTGGCTAAAGCCCCATTGCATTTAATATTATATCAGACAAGAATTTAAAATTCAACATAATTAATAAAAAAAGAAGTATTTTTTAATACTTCCATAATTCTATTATATTATTATAATTGTATTTCAATTCATTATATTCTAATATTTTTTTTAGTCCATCATTTTCACTATAATGGTACAATATATCATCTTTAATTAACACAATATCATTTTCATATATATACCATGTTGATACATTGTTTAATGTAAATAATAAAACCTTATTGTAATTATTCTTTTTATAATAGAATTCATTATTATCTTTTATATATCTATAATCTTTATTGATAATCTGCTCAGTATTATTTAATTCTTTTCTTTCAATAAATAATTGTTTATTCATGAAATAATCACTTTTATTTAATACTTTCCTTTTACCTTTGTTATAGTATATATATCCGCCTTCCTCATTTCCAATTTCTTTAAGTTCTTGTTTACTTACATTCAGTGTATACTCCTTTTTACTTTTGTTATCAGTTAAATATATTAAATCATTTTCTACTCCATTTATATATGTATCTTTTGATAATTTCTCTTTTAATTTAAAGTTTTTTAGTTTTTCTTTTTTTAAGTCATAATAATAAACTTTCTCTATATTTAATACACTTGAATTATCAAATAGAACAAAATATTTTGAAGTTACTGTTTTCATGACATTGTCGTATATGTCATAATCTAATATTTTAATATAGTTATTTTCTCTATTATCAAAAGTATATATTCCTTTATAATCCCATACGATGTATTTATAATTATTTAAAATATTATTTTTGTATTTTTGTATTTTCTTATAGCTTTCGGTATTTGATTTTTCTATTGGTATGTTAATGTTTATATGTTCCTTTTTTAATTTATTTAAAATATTTTTATAAGATTTATTATTTTTTAGATAGTAGTTTGATACTTGTTGATTATTCATTTGACAGTAAATATTTTTTTGAAGATTTGTTTTATACTTTGGTAGTATACATGTTACATTACCATCTTTATATAATTTAATGCCGCTTAATATCTTCTTTTGTTTGTGAAGATTTTTTTGTATTGTATATGTTATTTCAATTTTTTTATTCTTAATGTTAATATCATAATAATGTTTTTTGTTATCAATATAAAATGTTTCTTTAATTTTGTAGTTGTCTTTCGTATATGTTATTTTATGTTCTTTAGTAAATATTTTTACTATTACTGGAATAATCATTATTATTGTAATTATTATTAGATAATATTTATACCTCTTCAATTTTACCACCATCTAAATTATAGCAAAATAAAAGACTAGTATCTAGCCTATTTATTAAAAATTAGTCTCTTCTCGTGGTGGGTATTTTTTCTTTTCTTCCATCATATAACTTGATATTTCTGTTTCAATTTCTCTCAATGCTTCTTTACTTATATTTGATAATGTAACAAATTCCTTTATTGTATCTATGTATACTTTTCCCCAGAAAATACCACTTGATATTTTTAAATCATTGTACATATCTGGAGTAATAGAATTTAAGAAATATCCAATTAATACTCTTTTTCTTCCAATTAGAATTCTCTTATTTGTCAGAGCGATAACAGCACTTCCAAATATATTAAATGGATTATCATTCTTTTGTGCAATAAAAGCATATTCCACTATTTCATCTGGATTCAGATGCATTTCTACAACTGATGAGTTTTGTTTAAGGCGCCAACCTATTGTCCATGGATGTCTTTCTTTAAACTCTAATACCTTTTTGTATACTGAATTTTCCATATTATCACCTAACCTATAAATCCGTTATTTTTAATAAAATCTATATAGTGTTCTCTGTCTGTTAGACCATCAACTTTATCATTTATTTGATTATTGCTTACTACAAGTAATAATGGCGTTCCAAATCCTTCTTCAAAGAATTCATCAGAATGAATAAAATTATTTTGATCATCTTCAGAAAATTCATCTGTATTTAAATAGTTAATATCTATATTATATTCATAGGCAATACTTTGAATAATTGGTTCTGCTATTTGGCAATATGAACAAGTTGGTCTAGCAACTAATACTAACTGTTTTTCACTTCCACTATAAAATTCCAAATATTTTGTAACATCTATGGATAAAAATGATTTTTTTTCTGACTCTTTTACATTATTACTTTCTTTTTGAGCATTTTCAATAATTGTATCTACATCATTTGATAGTTTTGTGTCTTTGTCATTATCTTTTATATTAAATGAAATTATAAGTAATATTACTATTAATACGACGGTTCCTATTACTATTAGTTTTTTCTTATTTTCCATATGTTTTCTCCTATCTAAATCATATATAATAATTTGTTATAAGTCAAATTATTTTTCAACTCTATCAATATACTCTTCATATGGAATTTGTCTATCAACTATTTTTCCATTATCTAATATTTCAATTACCCTATTACTTACTGTTGAATTTAATTCATAATCACGTGATGTAAACAATAATTCTCCTTTAAAATTACATAATCCTTTATTTAATGAGGTTATACTTTCAAGATCTAAATGGTTTGTTGGCTCATCCAATATTAGAAAATTTGGTTCTTCTAACATTATTTTAGAAAGCATGCATCTTGCTTTTTCTCCTCCTGATAGTACTTTTACTTTTTTGAATACATCTTCACCGGAAAATAACATCCTTCCTAAAAATCCTCTAAGTATAGTTTCATCCTTGATGTCATAAAAAGTGCCAATCCACTCCATAATATTTTTTTCTGTGTCAAAATATTCATTATTATCTTGTGGAAGATAGCCAGGATTTATGGTCTTACCCCACTCAATACTTCCTTTATCATATTTTTCTTTTCCTATTAAAATATTAAATAATGTTGTTTTTACCATATCGTCCTTGGCTAAAATACATATTTTGTCTCCCTTTAAGACGGTAAATGATATTTTATCTAAAATCTTTTTTCCATCAACAATTTTTGTAAGATTTTCTACTTTCAAAATTTCTTTTCCTGCTGGTTTTTCTATTTTGAAATCAACATATGGATATTTTCTACTACTTGGTACTATTTCGTCTAATTGTATTTTCTCCAACATTTTTTTACGGGATGTTGCTTGTTTTGATTTTGATGCATTTGCGGAAAACCTGGCAATAAATGATTGAAGTTCTTTAATTTTTTCTTCTTTTTTCTTATTTGATTCTCTCATTTGTCTTTGTAGTAGTTCACTAGATTCATACCAGAAGTCATAATTTCCAATATATAATTTAATTTTTGAATAGTCTATATCTGCAATATGAGTACATACTTTATTTAGAAAATGTCTATCATGCGAAACTATTATTACTGTATTATTAAAGTTTATTAAAAATTCCTCAAGCCACCTAATTGCTTCAATATCAAGTGAGTTTGTAGGCTCATCTAACAGTAATATATCTGGGTTCCCAAATAATGCCTGTGCTAGTAATATTTTTACACGTAGTTTAACAGGTAATTCGGACATTGTCATATAGTGATATTCCTCACTTACTCCTAAGTTATTTAACAATTGTGCCGCATCTGGTTCTGCATTCCAGCCATCTAAATCCATAAACTCTGCTTCCAAATTTGCAAGTTTCATTCCATCTTCGTCTGTAAATTCTGTTTGTTGGTACATTTTATCTTTTTCTTCCATTATTTCATATAATTTTGTATTTCCCATAATTACAACATCAATTACTCTTTTATCATCATATTGATAGTGATCTTGTTTTAAAATTGATATTCTTTCACCTTTTGAAACTGTTATTTCTCCTGTAGTTGTATCTAATTCGCCGCTCAACAGTTTTAAAAAAGTAGATTTTCCACTTCCGTTTGCCCCTATCAATCCATAACAATTTCCATTAGTAAATTTTATATTTACATCTTCAAATAGAACTCTTTTTCCAAATTTTAAACTAACATTATTTACTTGTATCATAAAATCACCTCAAAACTTACTTTATTTTACAATAAATAATAAGAAAAGACAAGCAATGCTTGTCTTATAAAGCTTTAATCATTTCTTTAATATTTGATTTATCATCTATTATATAATCTAAGTATTCACTTGGTTTTTGTTCATTATCTTTTAAAGATAATAATTCTCTAAATTGAGAAATATTTGATTTTGAAAAATTCATGGTTCTCAATTCTTTAGCAAATAATTCTGATAATAAAAGATAAATTTGATATTGATTAACTCTATTTAAATCTTCTGTTGGTGCTAAAGATAATTTAGTATATTTACTAGGATCTGATAGATATAGTTTGCCATTAAATATTGTATTTTCTGGAGATACATCACTTAGTAAAATATTGTTTGCACTGATTTCTTCAACGTCTTCTTCTAGTTCTCGTATTGAACAAACAAGTTCATCTTTAGGCGTTGTGACCATTTTCTTTTTTGTGCCTTTTTTTGGTATTCTATTTAATGTATAACCTGAAAATGTATTACCACACATTAATAATCTTTTTGGCAATAGTATTCTTTTTGTATGAATTTTTGTCATTGTTTTAGCAGTGTCATGATCTATTTGAGGTTTTATTTCACCATCAAATACTTTTAATACTTCACTTCCATATCTGTATATATTCCCTGTTTTTCCTTTAGCAATTAATGGTATTTCTTTTCTAGAAGCTAAGTTAATCGCTTTATTATCTATTCTAAACTCCATAAAGACCGTCCTTTTTTCAAAATATTATAACACTTATAATTTTATTTTCTATAAAAACTTGATATAAACTTGGCAAATTCATATAGAATAATATTGCTTTTATTTATTGCGAAACTTTTTCCTATGGCTTTCCCGCCTATTGTCAATGAGGCAATTACCGCAGCAATCATCAGTCCTGTAAAAAGAAGATTATAGTTAAACTTTTCTACCAATATTGCAGTTATAGTTGTTCCTGCTGCACCCGAGACTATTCCACATATATCTCCAATTACGTCACAGCAAAAACTTGATACTTTTTCAGCATTTTTTTTAAATTTTACCGCTACGGATGCGCCTTTTACTTTTCTCGAATTCATTGAGTGAAAAACTGCTTCGTCTGCTGTTGTAACCGATACACCTATTATATCAAATAATATTCCTAAAAAAATAAATAATAAAGTTATAATCACACCTAACCATAAAGACAAATTAGGTATCGTCATTTGGGAGACAAATGATAATGTAAATGATATCACAAAAGATAGAGCTACTATTGTAATAATCCATTTAATATCTACAGTCTCTTTTTTTATTTTTTCTTTCTTTTTTGTTACTTCAATTAAATTTTTTAATTCACTATTTTTCTTTGTTTGCATATTTAACTCCTATGTCTATTATATCAAAAAAAAAGTAGATATACTACTTTATTAACCTTCATAATTGTTTGGCGATCAATATAGTAAACTTTGAGCCTTAGGTCAAGTAGGATTTCCCTAATTCTTACATGTTCGTTACCAAACATGCGGTTCCCCTTTAAAAGAATTAATATGCCGTCACCGAACTATACGACTTGATTACCACTTAGTGCCCACTGCAATCCTATAATGAAGTACACCCTAGGAGATTTCCTCTCCAATCCTTTATTATTAATCCTTTTTTGCAAAAATAATTTCAAAATGCAATATTTAATTTGAGTGGCCGCTCAAAAAAAATAAGATCACTTATCCCAATATTTTCACTCAAGACAGGCTACACTGCACATAGCTTTCGCCACAATACAGGTTTTATATCCTATTTCGTAACAAATCATCAGTAGTTATTAGTTGATTTGCCACAAGAATAGGTCTCCACGAATTGTGGGTCGATATCTCGTATGCCGTTACGAGTTGCCCAGAATTCTCATCTCCAGCATCCACCCCAAACTGGGCGTAAGAAGCAGACACCAAAGGTTTCACAGATATGCCCTTTAACGAATTTTTAAGCTCGTCTTCCTAATAAAGTAATTGACTAGAATAATGTGCCATCAATTACTTGTTAATTATATCACTTTTTTTCATATTTGTCAATTTTATTCTTGTTGTATCCACTAGTTTAATATATGCATTCCATTTTCCATTATGCATATTATTTATATAATTTTTTGTTATCTATATATACATTGTTTGAGTTCTGATATTTTTCTTTTAAAATATTAGAAAAATAAGCATATGGAATAACTCCGTTTTCATTTAGATATTTTTCATATTCTTTATATGGTTCTTCATCATAAATTAAATTTAGTATTCCTTTATTGTATTCATATCTTTTAAGAAGATCATTATTTTCGCTAAACTTTGTATAAAAATATAAATCCATGGTTGTAACTACATTATTGTATGCTTTTACAGATATTATTTCTTTTGTTTCGAATTCATTAAAAATCAGTTCTAGGTTGTCCATAAATTCATCTACTTGACTCTTATCTAATACTGTTCGCAAACTATCTTTTATAGATTCCATATCACCTGTTGTGTAGGAATATAATACATTATCTGGCCCTACCATATCACATAAAATTTTGATTATGCTTATTTCGATTGGATATGTATTTTTTTCAATAAATGGATTTGTAGATACATATTCGTTTGTAAGCAACTCTGTCATTCCTTCTAATATATATTTAGGTAAATTAACTGTGTTAGGATTTGTAAATAATACATGTATTAGTTCATGCAATAATATTTCTTTATTTGCTTTATCTTTACTTTGAAAAACACTTATTTTATGATCTTTTTCTGAGTAAATTGCAAGAGTAGATTCATCATAGTTACTTGGTCTTTGAACATATTCAATTCTTAATTTTTTAAATTCATCATAAACAATTTTACCATTTATATAGGGGTTTTCTGATATGATGGGTTCTAGTGAATAAATTAATTCTTTTGTTTCATCATCTAGATTCTCATTATGTATTACTGCATGAAAAACTTTATAATTTTCGTTTCTGACTTTTATGCCAAGATGTGATTCAACTTCTTTTAACATATCTCCATCTGATATATCATTAGATGATTGATAAAGTTTTTGGGTATTTTCTTTGTAGTTATCTCCCTGCATTGTAGCGCCTATAAATATGCTTGTTGAAAGAACTACTCCACTCATTATATAGCTTAAGATGTTGTTTTTATTGAATCGTATTTTATATGATTTTAGTTTTTCTTTAACACTAGACATTTGAACCCCTCCAAATGTTTCTAATTATACCACAAATTATAAAAAAAAGCAAAAAAAATAAGAAGATAATTTAATTATTTCTTATTTTTTCAATATACCAATTAATTTTACTTACCCAAGTTCCCGATTCTGCATATCTAGGTCCGATTGTTTCTGGTGTTGTTAGGCCTTTGGAAAAATAATTATTATATAAATTATCAATAAGTCCTACTAGGCCTTCATCTATAGATGAAAACTGCTTATAAGCTCCTCCATTGCATCCAGGAGCCCCTTTTTGTCCTCCGAAATTATAACAAGTTCTAGATAAGTTTGAACAACTTGAACCACATCCTGTTTCATGGAGAAGGATAGCTGTTGCTATATAGGGATCGACGCCTTTATTAATACATTCAGAGGCAATAATCCCTCCTTTTCCCGCAACAATATCACTTCCTAAACTTCTATTTAGTTTGTCAGATAATTCTTCAAGAGTCATACTTTCGTATACTTCTACTCTAGGAGGGACAATGACTGATGCAGGTGCTGTTTCCATTTCAACCTCTTGAAATACCATTTGTGTTGGTGATTCTTTTTTTTCAGTATTGTTTCTCACTATCATGTTTGCACTTGCTGACATGTTTTGTATTTTAAAGTTATATATATTAGCACTTTGTTTTTCATTTACTTTGTCACTATTTTGTATTACTAAACCGATTGAAATCATCATAACTGCAACAAAGATTGTTAGTGTGCATATTATATTTTTATTTTTCAATTTAATTCACCTCAAATAATCTTTATTTGATAAAGTTATTCTAATATAAAAAGGGCATGTTGTCAAATTATGTTATAATTTGATTGGTGATGTATATGGAGGCAAAGATTAAAAGACTAATCAAGTTTATAAAAGAAAGTAACAAAATAGTATTTTTTGGTGGTGCTGGAGTTTCTACAGAATCTGGATTAAAGGATTTTAGAAGTAAGGATGGATTATATTATGAGAAATATGATTTTCCACCTGAGGAAGTATTATCACGTCATTTTTTTTATAATAATACTTCTGAGTTTTATAGATTTTATAAAGATAAATTGGATGTTGGTAATTTAGAACCTAATATAACCCATATAGTTTTAGTTAAACTTGAAAAAATTGGAAAACTTTCTTCTATAATTACACAAAATATTGATGGATTTCATCAGAAGGCTGGTTCTAAAAATGTATTAGAATTGCATGGTTCAATATTTAGAAATCATTGTGTTAAATGCAATAAAGAATATAGTAAAGAATATGTTTTTAACTCTTTAGATATTCCTTTATGCAGTTGTGGAGAAATTATAAAGCCTGATGTAATATTATATGAGGAAGGTCTTGATTCTGACATAGTAAGGTGCGCTATTGATGAAATTAGTAAATGTGATTTATTGATAATTGGAGGTACTAGCTTAAGTGTATATCCTGCGGCTTCTTTTATTAGATATTTTAGGGGAAAACATATGGTGCTTATCAATAGAGATTCTACGGACTATGATAATTATTGTGATTTAATAATTAATAAAAATATTGGAGATGTTTTTAAGGAAATAGAAAAAGAGATTTAGAGTCTCTTTTAATTTAATTTAAAAGTCCTTGGTGATACTTTGTAGACTATTCTTAGTGATATCACTATATATAGTAATACAAATACTATTCCTAAAATTGATAGTATCTCTGAAGTTAGTACTAATTTTGTCAGCATATATGTAATAATATATGTTATTAATGTAACAAATGAATAGCTTGCTTTTTTTACTTGCATATCTTTATCAAATGGTTGTAATAAATAATATATGACTAAGTAATGTACAGAGAAAAAGATGCTTAAGCATATGATAAACAAAAATGTTGTTATGTATGTTAATAATGAATAGTTATTTGTTGAAATATTTAATAAAATGATATTTCCTATTCCTATTATTATTGCCGGAATTAGATTAACTTTTACTACTGTTGTTAATCTTTTTTTAAAAAGTTCTAATATAACTTGTGGCTCTCTATAAAAATTAAATCGTAGCATGGCATGATCACAGTTAAAGAACATTGCTTGTGTAATTATTGCTCCCCTATTTATAAAGAACATTATCATAATAAAAATTGATAGTTTTATATGTAATAATTCTGCAATACTTTTGTTATAATTTGAATAGTTAATCATTAAATATCCGAGTATACAATATACAATTAATGCAATTATTGCATACTTTTTTGCACTTCTTAAGAGTATTTCTTTATGTCTTTCAAAAAAGATTGTATTAAATAAATCGTAACCTGACTTTTTTTCTAAGATTGATGTATCAATCTTTTTATCTTTTTCTTTTACCTCTACCATTGCTTGTTTAAGATAATCTTTTTCATTTTTTTCATTCATTACATCTGTCATTTCGACCAATCGTTTATACATTTGTCTATAGTTCTTAATATTTAATAAATATATGATGGATGCGGCTGCTAACGGAATGGTAATTAATGTAGTTAATTCAATTATTTTAATTGGAACAAATATATTTATGTATGGCAAAAAGCATAATCCTAAAAGAACTATTAATATTGGAAAATATAGTGAAGAATTTGTATACCAAATATATTTATATTTTTTAAAGTATAAAATATTGAGTGTTTCACCAATTAGTCTGACATTTAATGATAGTATTATAAATATTATAGTATAAAATATCGTAGGTGAAATTAGTAGTTTATCTACAAAGATATATATAATTATTGAATTTAAAATTGTACTTGTTAGTAAGTTCCAAAATATATTCATTCTAAAAAATTCGTTGGCATTCATATTAAATAATACTATAGAAAAATATTTCTTTTTACTCGTATTTAATAATTTATTATTTATAAACATTCCTAATATTGTAAGTATGAAATATATATGAAAAAAGGCTTTCACCATGTCATTTGGAAATAGTTTATATGTTATAAAGTATATTACAAAAAAATATATAAATTTCAAAAAGATAGCTCGTGATATTGAAATTATTATTCCAAAAAAACCTACTATTTTTTTTATTATCTTACTATTATATACATCATCAGTGAATAAATCCTTAAATATTGGCATCTTTCTTAATATATATATAAAAGAATTAACTGCGTAAGCAATATCTATTTCTAGTGATTTTATCAATATATTAATCATTTGATTCATCCTTTAATGTTTTTATTATTTTATCTTTATATTTTTTTGTATTTAAATTATTCTTTTCTATTAATTCTAACTTTTTATTATTAAGTACTACAATTTCGTCACATAAATCTGTTGCTAGTTCTAAAATATGAGTAGATATAATTATTATGTGGTTTTCTTTGATTTTTCTTAAAAGATTTTTCATTTCTTCTTGAACCACAATATCTAGTGATGTTAAAGGTTCATCAAGTAGGATTACTTTTGGATTTGCAATTATATTTACAAGAATTTGAATTTTATTCTTCATACCATGTGAATATTCTTTTAGTAAAATATTTTGATCATTTTTATTCAATTTAACTAAATCAAAGTAGTAATCTATGTCTTTTAAATCATTAATCTTTTGTTTATTTATATCAAGATAGAATTGCAAAAACTCTCTACCTGTTAAAAATTCTGGAACTATTGGTGTTGATACCACATAACCTATATCCTGGGTATTAAGTCTATTTCTTCCATACTCATTTTCCAAATAGAACTTTCCCTCATTAATTGTAATATCCCCATTTAATGAATTAAAAAATGTAGTTTTACCTACTCCGTTTCTTCCTAATAATCCATATATTTTTCCTTCTTCAAAAGTAAAATTAATATTTTTAAGTACTTCTTTTTCTCCATATGTTTTACATAAATTGATTATTTCAAGTTTCATTTAATCACTCCATTATATTAGATATTGACTAATTTCTGATTTTTTATTTTTATATTTTATTTTGGCAATTGCTCCATTAATTATTGTCATCTTGGGTGGTACGTGACCTATATCTGCATTAAATACTAAGGGAATTTCTCCGAATACTTTTAAAAGTGCTTGTTGATAAGTCATTTCCGTATAATTATTTGGAAATTTTACTCTTCCTACTATAACACCTTTTATGTATTTAAACCAGCCACTTTCTTTTAGATGCAATAATGTTAAGTAAAAATCTTCTGATGTAGTATTAAATACATCAAAATACCAGATTATTCCATCATTCTTATATTTTTCTATAAATTTATTTGTTTTATCATATTTGGTTCCTGGAAGTAACTTTAAACATTCAATACAACCACCTATTATTCGTCCTGTTATTTCAAAATCACCATTTATTGACTCCCAAAGAGAGTCTGTATCTAAATTATAGTTATTATTTATTCTACCCCTTTTATTTGATTCATATTTTTTATAACTTGATTGCGTTACAATATTACCTTTAATAAAGTCTAGACATATTTTTTGCGACTCATGTAAATCTTTGGCATCAAAACTTGCTGCATTGAAAGCATATATAGTGGCGATATCAAGGTTTGTTGTGACTGTATATAATAGATATGTTGGATCACTTGCTCCCATAATCCATTTTGGATTTTTATTAATAATGTCATAATTTATATATGGCATGATTTCATAGAGAAAGTCACCTCCAGATGCACATATTACCATGGAAATGTCATCATTTGTTAATAACTCATTAAATTCTATAATTCTTTGTTCTGGGGATGAAGATGGATTAAAACTGCTTAGAACATTTGTAGTTTCTAAAACTCTAAAACCATTCTTCTTTATATTTTCTATTGATTTATAATAATCTTCTTTATGTTTTCCAAGACCTGCAGATAGTGCAGTTATGCCTATTGTATCATTTTTACTAAGAAACTTTGGATATCTCATTTGTTTTCTCCTTGTTTACATTATTTATAATAAAGTATATTATAAAAAGTAATATTCCGATTACGAGCGTTGTTAAACCGGCTATTTGAAGTGTACTTACCTTGATTGATACTGTTGTAAAATGACCGATAACTAATTTTATTAACAGAGAAGACATCAAAGCTACTAATCCTGATGAAATAATAGCAATAGATGTACTTTTTAGCCATTTGTAATATGAATGTTTAAGTAATATTATAAGAATAATATCTATTATCATGGAAACTATTAGTATGATTCTTAGTTTTTCTGATACAACAAATTTATATACTTTTAATAGTTTTTTCCCTTCTTTTGGCATATTATTTTTTGCATTACTTATTTGTTGTTCTAGTGACTTTTTTGTATCTATATCATTCATTTGTTTTTCTGCTTGATCGATCATTTCATCTGTAATATTTATACCAACTTTTTTACTTAGCTCTTCTTTATTATTTTTTAAATACTCTATAACTTCTTTTTGGATATCTTGAGTATCAAGTTCTATATCTTCCTCAGTTGATAATATATCAATAATTTCTTCTAGATATTCATTTGCTATATCTTGAACTTTTTTATCTTGTAATATCTCATATAATATTTCATTATTTGATTTAACTAGCTCTTCATTTTGAATATTGGATGTAATATTTTCATTATTTGATTTAAGACTTTCAATAAGAATATCTTTTACAATAATATCTTTAAATGTACAATTTATCATTAATGCTAGTGACAAATCAAGTAAAATTAAAGTTAAAACAAACAGTATTATTTTTTTTATTATTTTCATAAAATCACCTGTATTTAATTATATCATAATCTATTAAAATAAACTTGAAAAGTAGACAGTTCTTGTCTACTTTTCTTTATTACTTTATTTAGAATTTCTTTTTAATAATGAATTTGTCGTTAACATAGTTTACTATTACTATATCATGTTCGTGAATTGATCCTTCTATTAGAAGTTTTGATAAGTCAACTTCTATGGTTCTACCAACTAGTCTTTTTAACGGTCTTGCTCCAAAATTTATGTCATATCCTTCATCAATAAATTTGTCTCTTGCTGCATCAGTTAACTCAATATGAACATCAATATCTTTTAAACGATATTCTATTTCTTTAATTATTTTATCAAGTATCTTATCGATTGCATCTTTAGATAACGTATTAAATACAACTACCTCATCTATTCTGTTGACAAATTCAGGTCTGAATGTTCTTTTTACTTCATTTATTACCTGTTCTTTATTATCTTCTAGAACATATTCACTTCCTAAATTCGATGTCATAATAATAATTGTATTCTTGAAATCTACTGTACGTCCATTTGAATCTGTTACACGTCCATCATCAAGTATTTGTAGTAATAAGTTTAATACTTCTGGATGAGCTTTTTCAATTTCATCAAATAATACAATACTGTATGGATTTCTTCTAACTGCTTCTGTTAATTGTCCACCTTCTTCATATCCTACATATCCTGGAGGAGAACCAATTAGTCTTGATACACTGAATTTTTCCATATATTCAGACATATCAATTCTTACCATATGATGTTCATCATCAAATAATTCATAGGCAAGTGTTCTAGCAACTTCAGTCTTACCTACACCAGTTGGTCCTAAAAACATAAAACTTGCTATCGGTTTGTTAGGATCTTTAATTCCACTACGTGACTTTATTATAGCATCAGAAACAATTTTTAATACTTCGTCTTGTCCCATTACACGTTTTTTCATTTCTTCTTCAAGATGAAGTAATTTTTCCTTTTCTGATTCTATCAATTTTGTAACTGGAATATTTGTCCATTTTGCTATTATTTTGCAAATGTCATTTTCTGTTACTTCATCACTTAGTAGCTTATTTTTTTCCACTTTGTTTAGCTCTTCAATTTCTTTTTCTACTCTTGGTATTTCTCCATGTCTAAGAATAGCTGCTCGCTCAAGATCATATTTATTTTCTGCTTGTTCAAGTTCAAATTTTTTCTCTTCTAATTCCTTTTTCTTTTTGCTTATTTCGGTATTAAGATTTTTTTCTTTATTCCAAGCTTCTGTTAGTTCTCTTTCCTTTTCTTTCATCGTCTCAAGCTCGCGATCTATGTCATGCATTCTCTTTTTTGATAGCTCGTCTTTTTCTTTTTTTATTGCTTGACGCTCTATTTCTAAACGCATTATTCGATGAGTTAAGCTATCTAATTCAAATGGAACTGAGTCCATTTGAACACGAATTGTTGCGCAAGCTTCGTCAATTAAATCAATAGCTTTGTCTGGAAGATATCTATCAGTAATATATCTATTTGATAAAGTGGCAGCTGAAATAATAGCTTTGTCTTGGATTGTCACACCATGATGAATTTCAAAGCGCTCTTTTAATCCTCTAAGGATAGTTATTGTATCTTCAACATTTGGTTCAGATACTTTAATTTTTTGAAAACGTCTTTCTAGTGCTCCATCTTTTTCAATATATTTACGATATTCATTTAATGTGGTTGCTCCTATTACATGTATTTCACCACGTGCTAACATAGGTTTTAAAATATTAGAAGTGTCCATCGCTCCTTCAGAGTTACCTGTTCCAACAATAGTGTGAATTTCATCTATAAACATTATGATTTCCCCGTCACTTTTTTTCACTTCGTTAAGAACATTTTTAAGTCTTTCTTCAAATTCTCCTCTATATTTTGCACCTGCAACTAATGCTGCCATATCTAATTCCCAGATTTTTTTATTCTTTAATGAGCTTGGAACATCACCTTTTAATATTCTAAGTGCTAAACCCTCAACAATGGCTGTTTTTCCAACTCCGGGTTCTCCAATTAAAACTGGATTATTTTTTGTTTTTCTTGATAAAACTCTTGTAATACTACGTATCTCATCATCTCTTCCAATTACTGGATCAATTTTTCCTTTTTTTGCATCCTCTACTATGTCCCGACCATATTTTTCTAATACATTTTCATTATTTTCTTCTTGTGGATAACCATACATATTATCACCCCTCAATAATAATTATACTCATTAATTAGCACTTGTCAAGCAAGAGTGCTAATTTTCTTTTAAAAAAAGATATGTGCTTAGCCCACATATCTTAAATGAATAATTGAACCATCTCCTATTTCATTATCTTCGAAAGATGTTAACTTTTCTACATATGATCCATACCTCACTTCTATTCCTTGATGCATATCAACTGATCCACCATCTTGAGAAAAGTTATATGTTCCTATAGTCCATGTACAATTATCTTTGTCTATTGTACAAGTTCTATCTTCATTTATTATCAATTTTTCATGTATTATAGCATTATTATCTATATATGTTCCATAATTAAGTGTATGCCCATTTAATATTAACTTTTTACTGTCTATTACATTTTCATTTTCTTCTATTTCTATATTTTCATTATTTTCTTCTATATTATCTGTATTTTCTTTTTCACTATCTTTTTTTAAACGATTACTTATATTATTTTTGATATCATTTGTGATTATCTTATTTTTTGGTATGTAATTGTCTTTTGCCTTTTTAGTAAGTTTTTTTATATCTTTTTCTTTCATATTTAGATTAAATTCATAAAAGTTTATTTTTTTATCAACAATTATAAATTTATCTTCATCTTTTTCTTCTCTTATCTCTTTTCCTTGGTATTCACTACCTTCATTTGCCTCTTTAATTCTTTCACTTATCTTTTTATATGTTTTGCTTTCACCTAAATTTGCTTGTATATAATAATCATATGCTTCTTCATCTATGTTATATGCAAGTTTTATTTCTACTGGCATTCCACAATGTACATTTTCAACTGTTCCATTCTTAATATAATAAGCCATATAACTTTCATCATCATCCTCTGGATGTGAAATCATTATAGGATTGTTGTTTTCTTCAATATTTATAAAGCCAATCTCCACGTTTTTATTTGAATCATTTAGCTGTATCTTACTAATATCTTTCTCTTTAGCTATATTATTTAAATATTCATAATATATCTTTTCCCAAGATGGATTTTTATTCTCACTCTTTTTCAATGCTCCTAAAATTATAAAAACTAATATTGATATTATAAATAATATTGCTATTATTATAATTATTATTTTGGCATTTTATTTTTATCTTTATTATTCATTTATATTTTCACTCCTATTATCAGTATATTCATAATATATTTTTTTTAAATACTTTCTTTTTAAAACTGGTTTTAATCCCTTGATACTTACATCTTTATATAGTCTATCAAATAAATTCATCATTGCTGGATGAAGCTGAGCTTTTTCTCGAGCTCGCTTCCAAAAAATTAGCTGTGTTTCTTTTGTCCAATCTTTTCCTGCGTATGTAATACCCGCGGCAAAAGAATCACAAGCCATTTCTAAAAAATATTTAAATGGTATAATAGGTGCTTTTGTCGGTGCGGCATAGTCATACCAATATTCATAATGATGTTTATTATGATTTTTATGATGTATCCAAGCAATACTATATCCCTTATCCTTTTTACAATTAGATATAGGACTGTATTTCCCGTCAGTATAGTATTTGGCACTTTCTATGAACTCGGTTGGTGAATACTTTGATAAGTCATGTACTAATCCTTGAAAGGGAATACCTACTTTGCAGCAAAAACAAAAAACCTTAAATCTATGTTTATTTACAACATTCAAGTGTTTTAACATTTTTCTTAGTGTCAGTTTATACTCAGGCATTTTATCCTCCTTATTTTTTTTTATATTTTTTGGGTTTTTCTTCTATTATCATTTCTTTTGAATCATCTACAATTGTATCAATATCAAGTGATAGTAATATTCTTAATGCTTTTTTCTTGTATACATTATAGGGTTGTTTATGATTAATTAGAAACAATATTTTATGTTCAAATTCTATAACTCCTTTAATGTAATATTCATCAAGCTCTAAATTTTCTATATTATTAATGTAATATCTTAAATCAAAATGACCGGTTAAATATGGGTAAAATCTGCATGATGTTTCTCCACTATTTTTGCTTTCGATTAGTGTTTTTTCTAATCCTCTACTATCAGTTATAAATTCCAATCTTTTTCCTGTTCTTTTTTTAAAATGTTCATAGTCATCAAATTTAATTTCATCACATAAAATGTTTTTCTTTTTTAGCATTTGCTCTAGTATTTCTAGATCGATATCACAGTCTCTTAAAATTAAAATTAGTTGTTTGGTTGACTCATTATATATTGCCTTATCAAATACAGTATGAAATTTACTACCTCCTATTTTTAATTTTGTTATAAGATTATTCACTAAAATATTGTCTTTAGTATTCTTTATTGTATCTAGTACTGTATTCAGCCTATCTTCTTTATTATATATTGTGTGTATTTGCAAGTGTTTTTCCAATTTGCTTCACCCTCTTGTATTTATTTTACCACATAAGAAAAAGTAAATCTATTTTTGATTTACCTTTATTTTATGTTTTTATATTTCATTTTTTTATATTCTTGCATTCATCAAATTTGTACTACTATATCTTTTCAATCCAAAATAGAATATTATAAAAGCTAAGCTTGTAAATATAAAAGTGCCAAATATTATAAATATTAAATCTGGGAGTGAAAAATTACTAATCAGTTTTACTGGTATATATGTAGTTATCCCAAGTGGTAAACATGTATAAAACATAATTTTTATTATCCCTTTAAAAATACCCTCTGGATATGTAGCAAAATTTGTCATTAAACTATCTACGGTATTAGCAACCATTTCTGTTCTTCCAAACCAAAAAGATAGTGATGAAAAAATGATAGATATACTTGTTAATACTATGGAACCTAATATTCCACATGTTAAAAATAAAATAACATTTTTTACACTTAAACCATACAATATTAACATGATAAGTCCATATAATATATCACCTAGTGCTGATATTTCTACACTGCTCGTTATACATGATATTAATACATTTTTTGGCTGAATTAGATAGTTATCCAGTTTTCCACTATTAATTATATCAGATAAATTAAATGCTTCCTTAAAAAAGAATCTTGATATACCATATGTCATGGCTGCAAGTCCCCATAAAAGAAGTATCTGTCTAAATGAATACCCTCCTATATTTTGTTTTAAAGAGTATAAAACAATCCATTGTACTATAAAACAACCATTATTAATTATCATAAATAATATGTTAGATATAAATGTAAATTTATTTAGTAGTTCTCTTTGTAGTGCATATTTTATTGACAAATGAGTTGCTTTAATTTGGCTTTTAACCTCCATTAACATTTAGTTTTTTCACCCCTTTCTTATAAATAAAATGTGTTATTCCTAGACAAGCTAAGAAATAGACTATTTGAATGATTATTGTTTCTATAAAAGTAATTAAGCTAAAATCCACAAATAACTTTGCAGGAGCAGAACTTACTGCATATATTGGACTATATTTTATTATAGGCTGAATAATTTTTGGAAAATATTCAATAGGAAATATGGTTCCTAAAACTAAAATTAATTTTGAATATACCCAATAAATTGGGGATGTATCCTCAATATAGAATGATATTAATCCTAAAGAGGTTATAATCAATGTATTAATTATAGTTGCTAAAACACATGAGATTAAAACACCTATTATACTTAATACTGTTAATTCAGGAAAGCTACCTAAAAAGATAAACCCTAGAACTATTCCTAGAATTGTTACCAAAATAAACCTTAATGTTGTTATTCCAAGATGAGAAAACAATGAGTATTCTACATAGTTATATGGTTTTATAATATTATAGGCGATGTTACCTGTTTTTACGTCGTTACATATTTTTCTATTATATTTTCTTCCTGAAAGACTCATCCATAGAATCTCAGTTATAATAACATACCAAATCATTTGCTTCATTGTATAACCATTAATTATTTCTGATGGATCACTATATACATATTGCCATAAATTTAAAAATATATATATCAGAATGCAGTAACTTATGAATCCTATTGATATATCAAATATATATTGAAGATTTGACATTAACTCTGATTTAAAGATGTATAAATATTTTTTCATTATTTATCACCATCTTTATATATTTGACTTATGATTTCTTCTAGAGGAATATTTGATATATTAATATCAATAATGTTGTCTATGTTAAGTAGATTTATAGCATCAGATATAGTTTTCTTTTTTAAATCAACTTCTAATTTTAAATTATAATCTTTATCCTTTAAAATATTAATTCCTTCTACATCGTCAAGGTTAACTTTTTCTTTCATTTTAACATCGATTATTTTTTTATTAAGATAATGATATTTCAAATTATCCATAGTATCATCTAATACAATTTGTCCCTTATTAACAATTATTACTCTTTTGCATAATTTTTCAATATCTGATATATCATGAGATGTTAAAACTACTGTTGTCTTGTACTCTTTATTCATTCTCTTTATTAAAGTTCTAATTTTTTCCTTAACAACAGGATCTAGTCCAATGGTTGGTTCATCTAGAAATAATATTTTAGGTTCATGTATCAGTGATGCAACTATTTCACAACGGATTCTTTGACCTAAGCTTAAGTTTCTAACTGGTGTATTTATAAATTCTTCTAATTCAAATAATTCTCTTAGTTCTTCTATTTTCTTTTCTACTATAGATTCTGGAATATCATATATTGCTCCAAAAAACTTAAAATTGTCATATGGAGTTAAATGTGTCCACAATTGTTCTTTCTGACCAAAGACACATCCAATTGAATAAGCAAGACGTTTTCTATCTTTACTTGGGTCAAGTCCCAATATATCAATTGTTCCATTATCTGGAAATAATATCCCTGTCATCATCTTTATTGAGGTTGACTTTCCTGCTCCATTTGGTCCAATAAATGCAATTATTTCTCCTTTATCTACTGAAAAAGAAATATTTTTTACAGCTTTGATGATATTATATTTTGGCTTTATAATGGACTTTAGGCTTCCTTTTAATCCTTTTTCTTTTACTTTAACTTTAAATACTTTTGATAACTTTTTTACTGTTATTACTGCCATACTTCCAACTCCCTTCATTTATTATCTCCATAGATTTTATCATCAAAACCATTATAATATAAAAACAAATAAAAAACACGATGTGACTATTAAAAAATAGTGACTCCGTGTTATACGTGTAGGATTATTTCCCTATGTAGCTCGTTTCCTTATACATACTCACTTAAATCTATGAAGATTTTGGTCGAGAAAAAAATACGGAATACACTACTAATATGATTAGTAGTGACTCCGTATTACGTGTAGAATTATAAATTCCTATGCAGCTCGTTTCCTTATGCATACTCACTCGACTTGTTTTAGATAATAACATATTATTTTGTTATTGTCAACTATTTTTTGTTTACATATAATATTGATTATTATTCATTTTTAGTTGTTGTATCAAGTATTCATCATTTTTATAATACATTTGTTCTTTTGTATTTGGTATATCATTTACACCTTTTTTGAACATTTTTTCATAATAATCAAATAATTCTTTAAATCTAGCGTAGTGAATTATTTCTCTTTGTCTTAGCCATATTAAAGGCCCTATTACATCTGGATCATCTGTTAAGTCTATTAAATTTTCATAAACTGCTCGTGCTTTTTGCTCTGCAGCCATATCTTCTGAGATATCAGCTAGTGGATCTCCTGTTGTTGCGAAATAAGCAGTTGTAAATGGTACTCCATTGGCATCTGTTGGAAACAGACCTTTCGCATGTTCTGCATAGTGTGTATCTAACCCAGCTTCTTTGATTTCTTCTAATGTTGCATCTTTCATTAGTTGGTGAATCATTGTTTCTAACATTTCAACGTGTCCTAATTCTTCTGTTCCAATGTCATTAAGAAGCGCCCTTCCCTTATCATCTGGCATTGACATCCTTTGATTTAAATATCTTAGCGCAGCACCTAATTCTCCATTGGCACCACCATATTGTGTTACTAGATATTTTGCCATACGTAAGTCTTTCTTTTTAATATTTACAGGATACTGTAACCTTTTGTGATAACTAAACATTTCTATCCTCCCATGGCCATTTATCTGATTCCCAGGTAAATGATTTATTCATTTCTTCACTATTTATGTTTAATGGTCCATAGTTTCGCTCATATTCCTCTATCAATCTATTAGCTTGTTTTTGGTAATCCATAAATAACATAAACATACTTCTATCCTCTGGGTGCATATCAAGATATAAATTTAAATCATGTGCTGCAAAACAAATTGCTGATAGCTCATATAATTTTCTTTCTTGAGCATTTTTAGGTTTTAATTTTTCTGGTGAATAATCCTTATATTGACTATATAGATTTTTAAACATATTTCCTTTTTCAAATCCTTCTTGCGGATTAAACAAGTCATTCTCATATGGATTATTAGTATAATTATTCATATAAGCATTATTTCTAAACCAGTCATAATTTATATAGTTATTCATAATATCTCCCTTCAAATTAATGTATTCTGGTCATTTATAACTAATAAGGACATGCGCCCATTTTTTTATAAAAAAATAAAATAATACTTGTCAAATGTATCTTTTGTTGATAAAATAATCTTGTGTTTTTGAAATGGCGCCGTTGGTGAAGTGGTTAACACGCTAGTTTGTGGCACTAGTATGCATGAGTTCGATTCTCATACGACGCCCCATTTGGAATATAAAAGGACTTGTAAGAAGTCCTTTTTATGTTATTACTTGCATATAATAAAAATTATTCAAGGAATATAATTATATATATGATATACCGCGTCATTTAAACATACCTAGTTTTGGAATATTATCCAACAATTTTATAATAAGAGAAGTTAATGTAGAATGCTTGTGGAGTTTTTTCCTAAAAAATTTTTTAACTGAATTAAGCTTATATTTATTAAGGTAGATAGTCCATATCTATCTTTTTTAATTATATATATATTTCTTGTCTAGGACTTATTAATTCTTTTGATTTGTTATTAAACTAGTAGTTTAAGTTTATTATCTAATACTTGTTCCGAAAAGTCATAAAGTTGACTTTATTTGTTTTTGTGCTTATAATACACTTCAATATATTATAAATATTACAAGAAAAGAGGGAAAAATATGTCAAGGAATGCTTTTTTTACAATTAATAACCAAAAAGAACTAAGTATAAAGGGCTTTTGCCAAGATAATTATTGTGATACTTCAGATGGTTTTTTTAATTCTTTGTTTGCCGGCAATTCCCAAGGATTTATCACTAGATTTTTATTTAAAAAGTACGGCTATACTTTCAATATTCTTGACCCTGATATTGAAAAAAAAGAACAAATGGTTAAACAGCAGATATTTCGTTCTTCTAATTTTTCTGATAAAATCATTTATTCATTAATTAATAATTGTGCTTTTAAAAAGCAAGATTTGCCAAGAGTTTTGAATAGTATAAACAAAATGATTTTTGAATTGAATACCTTTTATAATTCTAATCAAGATGAGGTTGCTCATATAAATAACATCCTAAATCAATTAGCGGCTGGTATTACTGCTTTCCAAGAAGAAGGCAAAAAAGATGAATTGTTTATTTTTCAGCCCGCTACATGGGGTGGAGTTATTATCCCATATATATTTGCTTATAATAACATGGATGACTTTAGTAAAAAAATTAAGTTGTTATTTCCTGATAAAGATATGAAAGAATGTAAGCAAATTATCATAGAATCTCGGGGAAAAATTGATAACAACTATGATGATATAGATGTAGTCAACATTGATGATGATAGTGTTAGTTTTACTTCATTAACAACTTATTTTGGGAAAGAACCTAAGTATTATAACTGGGAAAATAATATATTTCTACTAAAACACATATTAAATGAAATATATTTTGTACCAAAACAATCTATTACTACAAAAAAGGCAAGAATGCGTATGGCTTTAGATGTTTTAAGAGTTCCAAATGCTGAAAATTTTTTATCTAGTTATAATTTTAATGTTTCTGAAGAAGAATTATCTCTTATATCTCAAAAATATCAGACAGCTAAAAAAATAACAGCCGAAACTATTCATAGAACTTATAGTAAAGGTGAAGAAGTAATGAAAGAGAGTATTATTCAAGATTTAGAAAAACTTGGGATTACTTCAACTAATAAATTTATTACTCCCGAAAAATTTATAGAGGCAACATATTCTGGATACTTTCATGAATATATTAATCCATTAGTGGAAAATTATAAAGAAGCGGGAGATATATTCGATGAAGAAAGCCACGTAAGGCCAGTATCCTTTACAATGGGGAGAAAAGAGTTAAAAAAAGCCCTAATTAAAGGTATGTCTGATAATTAAGTCAAAACAAAACATAAACTATAATAATATCTCTCATTTTCTCACTCCATTTTTATTGTATCAAAAAAGTAGACATTCTTTTTTATCGTGTCTACTTTTATTATATCAGTTTAGAAAATAGTTTTTTCCTTTATTGTATTTTTTATTTAGTAATTTACAAAGTATTGTTTTTAGTGTAAAATATACACGAATTACGAGGGATAATATGAATATACGAGAAGAGCAATGGAAGTTACATAATATAAAAGAAAGAAAATTATTAATTAATGGATTGAAAACAGGTAAAATAACTCCATATGATGATGAGTTAATAGAAAAATTAAGAACAATCTATTATGGAGGAATGCCAGCATCTATTATATTATTATCAGATGGTTTATCTAATGGTCATTGTTATGATAGAGCACTACTTATGTCTAGAGCATTCTTAGACACAGATGATGATGTTAAATTAGTATATGCAACAATAGACAGTATTAGATTAAATCCACAATATCAAAATAGAGATGATCCTATGTTTGCAGATCATTGTTTCGTAGAAAGAACTACATCTAATGGTAAGAAATTGATATATGATACATCTGCTGGATTAATCTACGACAAAAAATTATATTGGATGATGGAACATCCTAAAGTAAGAAAAGAAAATAGTAAAGAAGCAATAATGGAGTTTATTAAGTTAGATGAAGAGTATTATCCAGAGAATATAGAAATAGATAAATATGCTTCACCACTAATATTACCTTTTATTGAAATGTCTTATGGTAGACCAAACGAAATGTATTCAATGTTAGGAATAGAATTACTGCAAAGAGAGATAGAACATTTTAAAAATGTAATAAACTATGATCAAGTCTGTAAAGAGATGGATGAAGATATGAAAAAATATGGATTTAAATAAAAAAGAATAGTAAAAACAATTACTATTTTTTTTTATTATATTAATTATTAAACCAGAAAGTTGACATTATTATAAAAACCTTTATAATAATTATCAACTTCAGGGAGGTTATTATGGATAAAGATTATGTAGAGATATATTCAAAATTATTATTGAATAGAATTAAAGGTATTGTAAAATCACGTTTGGTAGAAAAAGATGAATCAAGAGAAAAAGCAACTGACGAGAAAATGCTTAAAGTAATTGAAAGTCTTATAGTAGAAATAAATGGTAAAAGAAAAGATGATTTAAATATTAGTTTTTTTGTAAATGAAATGAATGATGGTCGTTTCTTGGATGCATTGTGTATGTAGTATGTTGCCATATATAATGATAATGTTGAATTATTAAATGATATTTTAGATAATAATATTCATCTAAATGTATCTGATCTTGTTCTTTTATACAAAAAACTTACAGATAAAATTGATAGAAAAACATACTTGTATTTACTAAAAAATGAAAAAGTTGCTGTTGAAAATTTTATATATTCAATTAAACTAGACAGTGATAATATTAACGGAAATGAAATTGCTATATCTAGATTTGCAGACATAGTAAATAATAACCCAGATGTATTCTATGAAAGTGACAAAAGTATTTACCAACCTTTTATTACAAAAGAATCACTTAAATGGTTTAATAATGAAACACTTATCAATACCACAGATGAACAAAAATCAATGATTAAATCTATTTATGATTCATACTGTTATCAAGATAATGTTAGAATTAAA
>CACWWC010000005.1 GCA_902764545.1 uncultured Erysipelotrichaceae bacterium
ATTAAAGTAAATATGAGAATCTTTAATTGTTTTTTATTATTTATATTAACCATAAAACGCACTCCTTTTATCTTATATTCTTATTGTAAACTACCCCCCTCTCCGATGTCAAATTTCACTTGCTTTTTTTGACACTAAAAAAAGCATATAATGCAAATGCATGTAAATACATGTAAACTAAATTAACATTTATTATTATCTATTTATTATTTTTTACTCGTTTAATATAATTATCCAAAAAAAAGAATAAATCATTATGATTTATTCAAATCTTATTAATTCTCTTATTTTTCTATTAAGCCTATCTCAACACTATTAATTGAATCAAACTTCTTTGATATCTTATCAGTTGTGATTGACACATTTTCTATATCTTTATTAACAGTTTGAATGCTTCTAGATAGTTTATCCCATCTTTCTTTATATCTTGCAAACTCAAGTCCTAATTTATTCAACTCTTCATGAATAATTGAAGTATATTTATCTCTTTCCATATTTTTTATAATCATCTGAATTACAGTTAAAGTAGATATTAAAGTTGTTGGACTAGTAATCCAAACATGTCTCTTATAAGCATAATTAATAATATCAGAATGATAGGCATTAACCTCTGCGAATATAGCCTCAGCTGGTAAAAAAAGTATAGCCTGATCAGCAGTCTCGCCTGAAATAATATATTTACTACTTATCGCATCAACATGTTTTTTCATATCAGATTTAAACTTCTTTTCATACATATCTCTCATATCTTGTGTTAATTTTTTATCAACCATCATTTGATAATTTTCAAGAGGAAACTTAGAATCAATACAAATAGTTCCCAATGGATCAGGCGCAAACAAAACAGAATCAGCAATCACACCAGTTGATAAAGTATACTGCAATCTATATATCTTATCATTATTTTCACCAAAAACATTAGATAGAATATGTTTTAAATTTACTTCACCAAAAATACCTCTAGCCTTCTTATCAGTTAATATACTTTGTAAACTAACTATATCTCCACTTAAATTTTCTATCTTTTTTTGAGCCTCATCTATCTTAGACAATCTCTCTATTACACTCATAAAAGTTTTATTAGTTTTCTCAAAATTTTGATCAAGTCTTTCATTAACTTTTTCATTAATTAACAAAAGTCTCTTTTCAATTACTGTATTAAGATTTCCAAAATCCTCATTCATACTTTTACTTAAAGAAGATTGAAACTCATTCATCTCCTTTATAATTTCTACTTCAAGCCTACCAAGTCTTTCAGTAATCTTTGCTTCATTTATATTTTTAAAAAGAGATAATATAACTAAGATAATTAATATAACTAATAATA
This sequence comes from uncultured Erysipelotrichaceae bacterium, assembly GCA_902764545.1. Lineage (GTDB taxonomy): Bacteria > Bacillota_I > Bacilli_A > RF39 > UBA660 > UBA3789. Next base: position 1,328 of record CACWWC010000005.1, read on the forward strand.
CAATAATAATATAATCCATAAAACTACTTCCTTTAATCAATATTTAATTTTTTGCTTATTATTTTAGAAATTATATAAGCAAGTATCAAAGTAACCACAATATAAACGATAGAATAAATATCTGTTAAGCTAGAAATAATACTTTTTCCAATATACCCCCAAAAGAATATTGAAAAAAACTTTCCAATAGCTAAAGCCCCTATAAACTTTTTATCAGACATTCTTGTAATCCCAGATAATATATTTACAAGAAATGAAGGTGTAAAAGGTAGTGTAATAATTAAAACTAACTCACTAAATTTAATATTATTAAATTTATCTATACTAACCTTAATCTTATTAATTATTTTTTTATTTAGAAATTTATCAGGAATCTTTCCTTGTAAAAAATAGAAAAACTTGTAACATATATAACTACCAACAGATGTTGCAATCCAAGAAATAAAACACCCGATAAAGAAACCAAAAGCATTAACATTTAAAGCAACAAACACACTTAAAGGTAATGCGGGAATGAAACATTCTATAAAAACTAATAAAAAACCAGTCAATAACCCACCTGATTCAATAATATCAGTACTATGTTCAATAATGTATTGAATTATATTCATATCAACACCCTCAATAAAATTATACTATAAATTTTAACTTTTAATTAAATAATTATTGTATCCACCTTCAATATTTACACAATTATACCCAATAGAATTTAATTTATCAACAACCATCTTACTTCTAAAACCAGTATCACAATAAATATAATATGTGCGACTCTTACTTAAGTACATACCTGGATGTAACAACAATTCATACATTCCAATGTTTTTTGCATTTTCAATATGACCATTTAGATATTTATCATGACTTCTTATATCTATATACATAATAATATTCACCTCATAATTAAATAATTCAAAAAAAAAGAATCTAATCATTATAGATTCCTATTTTTATTTAACTATATAAGGTTTTTCTAATGTTCCTTTTCCACCTTTTAAAAGTATTTTACTATTTAAATATATAACAGGTCTAACTTTTGAATAGGTAGCCGCAACATCAGCTTTTAAAACTCCATCTCTATCCACCTTAAATACAGTTGAAGTATCCTTAGAATTTGCAGTAATTAACCACCACTCATCATCAATAGCTAGATAATTATAATTCATACAAGATTTTGTACCAACATTCTTACAATTAGGATCTAAACTCGCATACATGTAATCAGATAATGTAAGTAAGCTCATTTTTTGATCTCTCAATAAATCCTTGCATTCTAGAGAATTATCCTTCGCTTCAGAAGCATCATCTCTTTTTCCAACACATGCATTATGAGAAACAAGTCTTGCTTTATCACCTTTAGACAAAATATCTTCTCCATCATCCTTAACTGGATTCTTATATATTCTATCTAAATATTCTCTAATTCTACTTAAACTATACGTATTAAGACCAGATTCATAGAATCTAGATTCATTATATCTATCATCCCAAGGTTGAGAGTATTCCAATCCATCTGCATGGATTAAAACAACATTATCATCAGATGTAACTTTTACAATTCTCCACAAACTATTATCTAACTGAACATAGTTATTAACAAATTCTCCTCGGTAAACATATCCACTACCAGTAGAATACAACCCATCACCAGAAGTTACCACATCATTATCATTAAGTATTTGTTTATATAATTCAACAGTAGTATATGAATCTCCACAATTTAAATATGGAGTATACAAATATTCTGAACCAGAACGTTCAACTTGAACAGAAGCAGCACAACTTGTATCAGAAACATACTCACTTAAATCTTTCATCTTACCTTCCGCAACTAAATTTGAAGAATCAATTTCAACTATATCTCCATCATCAACAGGTAAATTATCTGGATGATCCTTAAAGTATGACTTTGCAGCTGAAACAAGAACTTCTTCAACCTGATCATAATCATATTTTTTAGTTGTAAATAAAGACATTATAAACAAGATAAATAAAAGAATTAATGTTGCCCCAATAATAATCGCCATCATTGTTATCATACGTTTTTTTGCAGGACTTGAAGATGTAGTACTTTTCTTTGGCTCATCATCTAATTCGATTTCTTCTATTTCTTCCTCAATCTCATCTTCCTTTTTAGGCTTTTTTACTAAATTTTCTTTTGAATTCATAACATACAATCCTTTCTATTAATTATCAAAAAAATCATCAAAGAAATCATCATCATCACTATCATCATCAAGATTTATATCAACCTTATTATTTGAAGTGACATTATCGTTTGAACCATCCTTATTACTAGATGTACTATTTTTATCAATATCTGAATTAATTGAATTAGTAGTTGGCCCATTAGAAGAAACTTCAGTTTCTAATTTGCTGGTATTACCTTCTGAAGATTGTTTCTTCTCTTCATTTTGTTTCTTTTCCTCAGCTTCCAACTCAGCAATCTTCGCATCAATCTTCTTAACTAACTCATCAACATCAAATCCTAAATCATCATCAATATCATCTTTCACATCAGATTTGTTTGAAGACGGAATACCTAGAAATGGATTTGACACTGGTTTACTTTCAGATGGAGCAAAGGATGAACTTTCCATCTGCTTTTTAAATGTTTCAAAATCAGGTATTTCAGGTAATCCATCAGAACTAGACTTCTTTCGATTTAGAAAATCAGGCACTCCACCATTATCTCTATTAGGCAAAGAAGCATTATTTCTATTCGAATTCAAGCCAGCCATAGACATATCAGAACTCATCCCTGGCACTTGTGAATCCGAATTCATTCTTGGGGAACTCATTCTTGGCATTCCTGGAAAGTTTGGTAATCCTGGCATTCCCGGAAAGTTTGGTAACCCTGGCATAGATGACTTATCTTTATCATCAGACGAATTCATCATCTCAAGTAACTTTTTCTTCTTTTGATTTTTTACAAATTCTTTAATATCAAATGTATGTACTTCTTTCTTTGGTCTATGAGGATATTTTGCAGGAGGATATTTTTTCCCCCAATCAATTTTAAAGAAGGGAGTAAATTTTGTTTTAAATGGCTGTAAACGCAGTCTTAAAATAATTACTTCAAACTGTTTCATACGTTGCAAATCAGAAACTGTAACTAAAGGTGTAGAAGCAGTTTTATCATCTTTCTTAGACTTTACTTCACCACATAATTTAGAAATTTCTTCTAACGCCTTTAGTTCTGTTGTAATAAGATAAATAGTATTACCACAGTTACCACGAATAGTTTCAGCATCCTCTTTACCATACACATCATCTAGCTGAGCAAAGTTCTGAATAATCATAGTAAACCTTATTCTTCTAGAACGCGCAGCAGTAATCATTGTAGTAACATCTTTAAGAGGAGGCATGTTAGCAAACTCATCCAATAAAAAATTAGTTCTTACTGGTAATTGACCGCCATGACGTTGAGCAACACTGATTAACGTCTCATAAATTTGTTTTAATAATATAGTAACCAATGAGTGATATGTCTTCTTTTCATCTTGAATTACGATAAAAACTGCAGTTGGTTTTTCTCCTATTGACTCAAGATCAATATCACTATGAGACAACATTTCAGATAAATTCTCTCGAGAAGCAAATAATTTAACTTTTTGCTTAAAAACTGACAAAATACTACCTTTTGTTTCTGAAGGTGCCATAATAGTACTAGATGCATTAATTGATGCTGCACTACTAGGGTCTTTAGCAGAAAAATACTCTTTTATATAAGTAGAACCACCAAATTTCTCTTCACCAACAGTTGTAGCAAGAGAAATACTATTAATATTAATTTCTTCAGGCTTAGCATCTTCAAATAATCCCAAAGCAACTCCTGAAAAATAGTCAGCAGATGTTTTTTCCCAGAAAGGATCCGCATTTTTATTTGAATCATCATACAAAATATTCAAAGCAAGGTCATCTAAAAGCTCTATTGCCTTATCCTGATTTCCAGATTTATACATCTGGTAAGGCAATGTCATAGGATTCCAAGCATTACCACGCTGTGGATCACGGAAATTCAAAAGTAATATCTGATATCCTCTTGATCTCAACATATTACTTGTTTTTTCATAAATTTCACCCTTAGGGTCAGTTATAATCATTGATTCTCTAGCTTTAGCTAAGCTATAAACCATTGGTAAAACTACAGTTTGCGTTTTACCTGAACCAGTAGCACCAATAACTAATGTATGATACTCACTATTATCAACCCACATTTCTTTTTCATTTAACAATATTGGCACTCCAGCCTCTTTACAATTTTTCTGACTTATTTGAACACAAGATAATTCTTTTTTTACTTCTTTATCTTTTGCCCATCTTGAATATCCTTTATCACTCTTATTAGCAGAAATACCAAACCCCTGTTCTCTTTCAATAAACCAAGAATTGACACTCATAAATAAAGCTATAATAGAAAAAATATAAAATACTATAGTAGACTTAATACATTCAGCCGAAAAAGCTGGGAAAGGATTAATACCACTTAAATGTCCCTCAACCGCAAAAACATGAATGTTAGAAACAACAAGTGCAACAATATATAATAAAAATATAGCAAATATTAGAAATATAATTAAATCATCTGTATCTGCTCTAAACTTAAACTTCATAATAAGACTCCTCTCTCTACCTATTATATCTTAATTTATTAAAACTGTCACGAGCAACTAATTAGAAAATGATATTTTATAACCGTTATCATCATAAGTATATAACATATCTGTTTGTCCACCATCACTAAATTTGCTACAGCTTAATACTAATTCCAAAACTCCATCACTATTAATATCAAAGAAAAAATTATAAAATGGCTTACAACCGTTAAAATACTTATTATCACTTATATCTTTATAAATGTAATAAATATTATTATCCTTAACCATAAAAGCAATTGAAAAAGTTTTTGCAGAATCAGAATTAAAAGAAAATGCATTACTAATCAAATAAAAGTCTTCATCAACATTATCACCATTAACATCAATTTTAAATTTATAAATAGAACTAAAATCATCAAAAGAAGATATATCATTACTTTCCAAAACATAGCTGATATAATCATCAATATCAGTATTTTGTACCTCAAAATTCTTAATATTTAAATCAAAATTGGCACTGTATGCAAACATATCATCAGAAATATCTACAGAATCCTTATTTTTATCAAAAGCATACCACTTATCGTTATACCATAAATAATAATTACCCAACTTATTTCTATTAGAATAAATATTATATTTTTTCCAACTTAATTGCTGCAAAGAAGATTTAAAAGTAAGATTAGTCCAATTACTATTTTCATATTGCCAAACAGAACTATCACCAATAATAATAATTGCCTTATTTTTCCCGGCCTTTAAATTTTTTACTCCGAATAAAGAAAACATTATTATTAAAAATATTATTAAGATCATAAATAATATATAATAGTTCTTTTTTTTTGCCATTAAAATCACCTACCCGACTTTATAGTATGCTAGCGTGGATGTATTTTCCCAATTGTATTGAGACCACATATCAGTAGAATCACTCGCAGGATCCATCATATTAATAGTAGAGCCGCTTACGCTATCTATTGCAACCCAGTGCTGACCAGTATTACCTTTAACTTCAGCAACAACATATATATTTTTTTGACTAACTAATTCCTTGATTTTATTAATTTTTTCATCCTTACTAAGTCCAGAAAGATATACTCGATCTTGAAAAACAAAATCCGGAGCAACATTTGAAGTTGAAGCCCAAATAAAGTTACCACCACTACCGAATCCTCCATTTTTATTTAAAAATTCAACAAAAGTACCAGGATTAAAAGGATTGATATTTGTTTTTACACCACTTTTAGCAATTAACATAGAAACAGAAGTTACTAAACAACCAATCTGTCGAATATTTTGTCCAGAATTACCCATAGGGACAGAGCCCCATTGCTCATCACCTTGTCTCCATTTAGCATATTCTCCATTAGATACACAAACACCTGCACTACCACTACAACTTGCCTTTTTTAAATCAGTTGCCCCAGAACTACGTAATCCACCTGAACCATAGGTTTTCATTAAAATTTGCTTATAATCCAATCCTTGTTTAGCAAGTGAAGCCCAATAATTCTGTTCCTCCATTAAATAACCAGTGTTTATAATATACCCTTGACTATTAACTAAAACTTCACCTTGTGTAGCTTCAGCTGCCTTCCTAATATCATGACCTTCAGGAAGAGCAGGCTTATGATACCACGCAGAAGGATCATCACCATCTACAGTATATCCACCTTCAGAGCCACCCCCCTCATCATGACATCCTTTATCTATATTACAATAAACTTGATCCGCAACACACGAAGAAATCTGTAATACCCATTGACCATTTTCTTGATCTAATTTCAAACTTCTACTATTTCCCATTGAATCAGGTCTTGAAAGTGCAAAACTTCTTGCCGCAACCATTTGAGTTTTATATTGTTCAATAGGAGCTCCATCACCAACTTCAGCATAAGCCACTCCCGCAACATACATCTCAAAATCGACAAGCTCATTACTTACAGGAGTACTATAACTACCAGTACCATATGGAGGAGCACACTGCATTAATCTAACCTTCAAATTAGATACAGAAATATTTCTAACTATATTATTTCCTCCACTAGAAAAACCTTTAATATCATATGTACAACTTCCGAGTGAACCACAAGTCCCAGTTCCAGTATCAACCCTTCCTACAAATTCATTATACTGATCAATATAATCAGAAACCTCTTTAAACATCTCCTCACGTTCATCATTAGAAGTCTTAGGTAAATAAGAAGGGACTATACTATTAATAAAATTAGTTTTAAAAGTCTCTTCATTATAAACATTATTAGATAACATAGCATCGGCCCAACTACGTATAGTCCCCTCACTCACATTATCATAATCAATATCAGCACCATTACTTTTTAATACATGATAAATTGAAACTAACTTCATAGCATCAACAGACTTTCCTTGTGCCTGATATGACATTTTTACATTATTAATCGTTTCATAAAACTGTTTTTGTTCACTTGATGCTGCATCATACTCTAAGTCCCCAGTTTCATCACCTAAAACAGCACTCATACCAAAAGCATCATCAAATTCTCCAAAAACACCACTGACCATTCCAACTGCACCAAATAATATAACAATAACCAAAATAAATGGAAGAAAAAGAATAAGAACAGATACAAGCACATGTTTTGCTAAAAAACTTACAATTCCCTTACCTTTTTTTTCACCATCTTCTGTTGATTCATTGTTAGAACGCGAAGAAGGAAGAGAGCTACTCTGCTCTCCTCCAGAAGCATCTTTGGATGCTTTCTTAGCTTTATTAACTTTATCAGCGGTATTAGAGGCCTTTTGCATTTTATCATAAGTATCACTTGCTTTACTAGCAGCCTCCGTACCACTACTTGCACCAGAACCTCCACTAACTCGATTTTTTATACGAGCAGCTTCGCCAATTTTATCACTAGTGCCACTTTCACTTAACTTATTAGACATATTTTGGACATTTCGTCCACCAGGAGCCATTTTATTAGCCCTAGTCATGCCTTTTGCTGCCATTTCAGTACTCTTACCACCAGTTATTTTATCAGCAGCTTTAACTGCTGCACCGGCAGCCATAGCATAAGGATTTTTTGAAGCAATAGCAACATCAGCAGCATTACGAATATTATTAGCATTATTTTCAGTACTTCGTTCATCTTCTAGTTTTTTTTCATCGTCTACGCTATTAATAGAATCATTATTCTCTGCCACTGATATCACCACCTAACAACTAACTATTTTTAGAATCCTCCACCAATTCCAAATGAGTCCAATTCATCTTGAGTAACAGCAACATTAATTCTCATACGCCTATTACCACATACAAGTAGCGCCTCACCTTGAGAATAACGCTTAATACTCTCTTTTTCACTTTCATTTAAATCAATTAACAAGCTCAAATCTTCAACAGCCTGTTTTTTTAATCCCATAATCAAATAATATGAAGAGTTATCAAAAATTGCTTTACCTTGAGTTATAACAGCAGGATCAGAAAAATCACTAGGTTGTTGAGTAATAATAATTGTACCTGTATTATATTTACGAGCACGCCTTTGTAATTGTGCCAAAAAGTCAGCTCCTAAAGCATTATTGTCACCTAATAAAACATGAGCCTCGTCAACCATAAGAATAGTATCAACATTAAAGTCCAAACATAATCCCCACGCATACTTTAAAACATTAAAGAATAAAGCATTTTTTACAGAAGAATCACTATTCATAAGTTCTTTAATATTAAATACCATAAAGTCACTATCTTTTTTGATAGTGGTATGACCATCAAAGTAAAACTTCAATTCCTTAGTAATAGGTCTAACTTTCAATTCAAGCCTCTCCATTATATCTCTTTCCTGAGTCTGTTCAGTCATTGACATAAGTCTACCCTTAATAGTAGCATATACATCACTAAAAGTAGGATAATCTTGCGAAGTATACTTAGAAAAATCAGCAGTAAAATCAATACCAAACCTTCTATAAGTATCCTGAACAATTTCAGAGAACATAGTTAATACGTCTTCTTCAATAGAAGGATCATAATACTTCATAAAAGCCTTTAAAAACTGTAAAGTTCTCGTCAAAACAGTATAACCAAGACCTTGTTTGATTTCTTCTTCATCAGCGTCTATTACAATTTCAAGCGGATTTATTAAACCAAATTCTCCACCTTTACCAATATCAACAGTATCTCCCCCATAAGTACGAGTTATCTCTCTAAACTCATCTTCTGGATCGATAATAACAATTTGACATCCATTTCTAATATGAGACCTTAGTAATAATTTAGCTGCTGTAGACTTTCCAGATCCAGAAGTACCAAGAATAATCATATTAGCATTATTTCTATTACTTTCTTTACGAATTTTATATAAAAATTGGTTAAATAAAATAACTCCTCCAGAAAAATCAACACCTAATAAAGTTGAAAGTCCAGGATCCTTTATACTATCAAAGATAAAAGGATACATAGCGGCAACAGTAACAGAAGGTATTGGAGTTCCTATTCTTTGCTCAATATCTTGTGAAGGAAAAACAGGTAATATAGATTTTAAAACCTTCTCCTGTTCAAACCTCAAAGCAACTGCTCTAAGTTCCATAGAATCTAAATAGTTCTTAACATTTAATTTCTTTAATTCTAAATCTTCTTTAGTATCAGCGGTAATCATAATATGCATTTGAAAGTCAAAGATTCTTGCCTGAGAAGCTGCAAGCATTGAAATAAAATATTCCAAACTCTCAGCATCCTGTCTTATTCTCTCTTTAGTAGTTTGATCACGCTCATTTTGATATCTTTCTTTTAATTCAGCAACTTGCTTGTTTAACATCTTCTGCATATCAGAAAAAGGTACAGGAATATGTTTAACAACAACCTTAATACCTGACATATTTGTTAGACTTGATAAATATCCTGGCATTATATATTTAGGATAAGATACAACAGTTAAAATAGTAGCATACTTATCACTTATAAAGAAATCACTAGAATTAAAATGCAACCCCTTAGGGGCCAATTGACTTCTTAAACCTATACTCATACTGGCATCACCGTTCCAAACTCTGTACTATTTCCCCCATTTAAGAAATTTTCCAAAACCAATCTTAAATCTGCATTACTAATCAAAGATGCATTCAATCCACAAGTAGCCAAACCATTAATCATCTGTCTTACTCGTTTTTGTAGCAAATCAACATCCTTAGTTTTAAACATAAAATAATATTCAGTATCAACAACATTATTTCTAATAAAAGTCTCTCCTTTATCAATATCTTGTAGTATTAGCTTTCTAATAGCAGGAGACTGCGTTTCATTAAGTAATAGCTGCATCTGAGACATATAGACAGAAATATCAACAGGTCTATCAGCAACAACCAACCAAAATTCGTAATCAATGGTATTATAAAAATTTCGCAACGCTAAAAGTATGTTATTTTGTAAATCAGGATCTAATATAAAAATATTTCTAGGAGAAATTTTTACACCACTAACTTTATAATTATCCTTGGTAATAATCATATTGTTCTGGATTGCCTTTACGGGAAGCCAGTCTTCAGTAAAACCGCTTGTACTAACGTTTCTTTTTTTTGATGACGCCACTCTTCCAACACCAACCTTTCCATCTATATCTTTGACGAGTAGTCAAAAATTCATATCCTTCTTGAATAATAACTAACATATTATGATAATGAGGAACTGGCATCACAAGAAAACCAGTTACAATTGCGGGAGATAAACATAAAACCGCAACTAGAGCATTTGATAGTGGAAGAAATGCAATTAAAATAAACGTAACAAGTATTCCACCACCAAACAAATATAAATCAAATGGTCTAAACCAACCTAATATTAATTTACCCCTTTTAGTATTGGCTGGTATAAGATAATTATCATACACTTAATATCACACTCCAAATTTTTATTTTTTTCCACTGAATCTATCATTAGCTTTATTAATTGCATTTTGCCTAGTAAGCTGAGTATTATAATCCTCAAAGCCATCAATAGCATCATTAATAGAACTTCTATTAGTAATATGCTTGTCATTTCCTTTAGTAATATTACCATTTGAATCACGAGTAAAGTCTGATGAGCCACCCAAAACTTCAGCATTATGTATAAGAGTAATAAGTCTTTGATCAACATTACCACCAGATGCAGTAACAGTACCAGCTACATGTTGAGATATATAGTCATCCTCATTATTCTTAAGTAAGAATCCTCTTTGCCTTTCTGCATCAGCTAAACTAATATCATGAGTAACACCATTAACATCCGTAACTGTCATAGTAGTTGCACCATTAGAACGAGCGGCTGCCAATTCAGCCTCAAACCTCTTGAAATTTAGCTTGATATCTCTTCCAGAAGAATCATTAAGACCTAGACTACCCGAAGTCCAATCACTTTTAACCATTTCAGAACTAACACGACTTTTAATAGCTTTAAGTGCATCAATTCTTCCTTTATTAGAATTGATACTTCTTTCTACAGAATCAGCACGTCCTTCTCCTCTAAACATATTATTAGCAGAAGAACTCATACGACCTAATAGTGTTGAGCCATCATTACCTCTACTAATCATATCTGAATTTCGTTTTTTCATGGCCTCAAGAGCAGAATTAAACTTATGATCTTTAGCAGATAAAGCAGCATTATATCCAGTATAACCACCAACAGCACCACCAGCAATACCAGCTAATAAATGTTTACCACGATTAAAAAACGATTTAGAATTTATATCTCTTCCAAAAGCATTTTTTTCGCCTAGACTTTCTCGGGTTTCATCAGCTAACCTACTTGCACGAGCACTAGCTGCCCCTGAACCAATCATTCCTGGAATAGCGGCTGCAAAACCAAAAGCACCACCAAAAACACTGCCATCATCATCTTTCATTCCTATAAACTGTTTAATAAATTTTGGAGCCTGTTTTGCAAAAACAAACAAAGCAATAAAAATAACAATATAAGTTGCAACTAATAAAAATCCATTATCAGCATCAACAACAATACCATGTATAATTAAATCCTGAATAAGGAAAAGAACAAAATATACAACTGCAAGTCTTATAAATAAATCAATATACGTTGAAGTTAAAGCCTTGACCCATTTATTAAAAGATGAATCACTGCTTCCTTTTGGGTCCATATAAGAAATAATTGGAATAGGCGCTAATAGTCTTAAAACTGCAAGCTTAATTGAACGCACAGCAACATCTATAGTAAAACTTAATAAAATAAATACAAAAACTATTCCCACAATCATAGAAATAACAGGAGTATAAACAAAAGCATATTTCTTACTTCCTGCAAATGAACTTAAAAATGGAATATAATTCATAATATTAAAGTCAATCGTACAAGTTTCATTAACCATACTTATTATATCCATAGGATCCGCATCTACTTTAGTATACCTTTCTAAAACATCATCAGGTATATCAGTACAAACACGGTTCTCATTATATGCAGCAGGATCTTTTCCCTCCTTAAGATATGTATCATCTCGTTCTTCTTGAGGAATTAAATTAATTCTATAAAAGCCCTTAATAATTGTAGATGTAAAAATTCTTGCAGATTTTCTTAATTCAGAGTCCCCATAGCTTGAAGTTGCCTTAAATTCAGAAGCAACATCAGAACTACCTAAAACTAATCTACCGATTGTATTATTAGCTAAAATTCTATGCTGTAGAGAATACAGAGTCCCAAACAAAATACCATTATTGTTAATTTGAATTTCATATTCATTCTTAGGACTAGGTATACTAACTGGCATAAGAAGTGTTAATAAAACTAAAGCGGTAACAATTTTAGTAATAATAGCTCTAGCCCCCTTATCACCAGTAAATGTATCAGGATTGACAATTCCTTTAAGTATTGCCATCGCCAATTGAAACATCATAAAAATACCCAAAATAACTTGTACTCTACCATAAAATTTAAAAATAGTCTCATTACTAAAAATATCAGCAGAAGCAACATTGAAAAAAAGTTCATAAACTATTCCTAATAATAAGTAAACAGGCCTATCTAAAGTAGAAAAAAGCGTTCTAATAACATCAGAAACAATTGTACGTGAACTTAAATCAGATTCACCCATTTAAATCACCCTTTCTATTGTTTTATACCACAAGAAGACTGAGAAGTTAATCCAAACAAATCTAATAAAGCATTTGTAAATGTTGGTACAAAAAATAATAGTATAGCCAAAACAATTCTCATTCCCAATTTTTTAACAACCTTGTTCATAGACTCATCATCGCTTTTAACAATTACAGTCATAAAATCTATACTACTTAAAACAACTACAATTACAATTCCTGCAATAGTAGAATAAGTTAGCGCCTGATTAAGTAACCAAGCAACAGAAGACTCATCATCAGGATTCCCCAAAATCGAATCATCTCCAACACACTCTAAATCTTCACTATCTCCTGAATCCATCCAATTATCAACACCATCAACACCTGATTCAGCATCAACAATTTCACAAAAGTGATCTAAAGATAAAGCATAAGTACTAAAAGGTGATAAAACAAACATAAATATGAAAATAATAAACAAAATTAATACAACTTTTTTCATAATAAATCACTCCGCTTACATTATATCATAATAAGTATATCAAAACAAAAAAAAAATAGCAATAATTGCTACTTCAATTTTTACCCTGCAGCTCTCCAGCAACTCTCCCAACTAGATGTATCTCCTTCTCCACCTTGTGAAATAATATTCATAAGAACAGATACAAAAGTAGCTACGAAAAATACTGCAGCAGCATATATAAATCTTTTTATTAATCTGCTTTGTGCAGCTTTAACTTCCTTTTCTTCACTTACAATAACAGCTTTCCCCAAATCAACTGTACCAAGTATAATAAGTAATATAGGAATTCCAAGCTGTACAAGAGGGAAAAATCCTTTTTTTATAACCTTTACAACAGGTAATAATCCATTACAACTATCAATTGCACCAATCTGGAATAAACCTTGCATAACACCACTCCTTCTATACAATTATAATATTACAATGTAATTTTTGTCAATTATTTATCTTCTAAATAATCCAAATATTTTACCTGAACCATTATTAGATCCAGAATTAACAATACCAAGTTTAGACAAAAAGTCATTTATTATAGCATTTCTCTTTCTCTCATCTAATGGAGGTATATTATAAAACACTTTAATACCAGCCTCATTTTCAAAATCAAAAACATCATTATTAAGTAACAAACTTTTGTTTAAAACAACTTTTTTATTAGTTAATTTAGTAAATATAGCACGGTTTCTCATAACCAACTTATTTAATTTAATAGTGCTAGGTTCAACTAAGTATAACACATCACTGCAAAAAGTTGTATCAGAAACATTATTCAAGTCAATCAAAATAATACTTTTACTACTATATTTACTTAATGCACTCTTTAATTCTATCTGTTTTATAGAAATCATTCTTTTATCATTAAATAAAGCAAAATCACCCTTATCAATCTCAATAGCCACAACATTATCCTTACCAAATACTGAAGACAACTCTTTAAGTAGCATATAAGTAAGCGTAGTAGCACCAGCAGAAGCAGTTACATTCTTTAACCCTATAACAGCACTTACATTTTTATTTACAGCATTTGTAAAACCTCGATTTGCAGTACCATTTCTAGTTTTATTTTCAACAGTACTATTAGAAACACCATCATCATATGACTGTGTTTCAGAACTACCTTGATTAGTATCATTAGCTGAATCACTAGATTCATTCGTTTGATTAATATTAGCCATTTTTAATATATTTTCAACATCTTTAAGAGTATTTGCCTTCTTTAATAAATAATTAACGCCATTAATGTTAGTAGTAAAATTATAAATACCAAAAGTAATCAATCTAGCAAGAAAATTTGATGTGCACAACTTACTACCTTCCGGTAATAAGAATATAATTTTATCAGCCTCTAAACCGTGAATAAGTTTTTCATAAATTCTGAAATCACTATAATCCTTCAAAGCAGTTACATCCAAAATCATTTTACTATAAAAAAAGTTTTTAAACATTTCAACAATCTCAGAAACATCATAAACACCAGTAATATTTTTTATAATATCAATATCCAGATTAGAAAGCTGTTCCTGCTGTTCATTAGCAACAATTACATTCATAAATTACCAACCCTTTACTATTTTTTAAACATCTTTGTATCTCCAGTTACGCTCAAAAAACGGTAACCAAAAACATTTTGAATTATAGGAATTTTTATATCAATAGTAGTAACAATTCTATAATAATACCTGTTACCAATATCATCAACAGATTTACTATCATCAGTATATACAGTATATTGGTATACACAATAATTATTGTCTTTCAAAGTACCATTCTTACCATTTTTTGTTTCACAGCTTTTTACACTTGGATTATAACCAATCTCTTTAGCATAATTGCGAATCTTTGTCTCACACTCACCTGTAGAAAAACATTTACCATCATACTCTTCATATAGAGATATTATTCTATTTTTCATTCTAAAAGCCTTGGTATAATTGACATTAAATGCCATATAGGCAGAAACAATCACAACAAAAACCACAATAATTGTTAAAACAACAACACTACCTAAGGAATCTCTCATTTATTATCACCCACAAAACTAACTTTGCAATCCAATAGGCATCGTATTTCCAGAAACTTGAAATAATCTAAAGCCCATAATTCTATTAATTACAGGAAGATCTATATTTACCTGAGTAACAACAGTATATATGTAATAATTGTTCTTCCCAACAACGCTTTGACTCTTTATACAAAAAAGACCCATATTTTCAAAATCAGTTGGACACTTAATATCAGTAGTACTATAACCAAGATTAGAAGCCTTATCAACTATTTGACGATAACATTCACTTCTATCATAATTACACTTAGCACCTTCATATGATTCTATAGTGCTTATAATTTCATTTTTCATTTTAAAAGCCTTAGTATAAGAAACAACTAGGCCCAAAACACCAATAACAATCAGCAAAAAAACAACAATAAAAACTAAATTACCTATACCACCAAAAGCATCTTTCATAAATGTAAACCTCTATTATTTGTCCTGATATGTACTTATATTACTCCATTGAGTATTAATTGATTCTTTAATAGGATCCCACATAATCCAGAAAAATCCAATAACTGCAGCTATAGCAATTAAAGTTATTACAGTAAGATTCAATTCACCAGTAGCAGCTTTCATCTAATAAATCACCTATCCTTTCAAATTATATATTTATTATATCAAAATAAAAACTAATAAACAACAAAAATAATAAATTTTATTAAAACATCATCATCATTGATATTAAAATAACAAGCATTACCCCAATACCAGTAACAACCAGCATAATCATTGTCTGACTTTCCATATGACCTAGACGTTCTTTATATTTAGTTTCACGTGCCTTATTTTGTAAAGAAGAAACTGTTTTAGAAAACATCATAAGCCTTTCCTGTTTCTTTTCCTGAGAACCAATTCCTAAACGATACAAAAGTCTCATCATCCTCATTGAATCTCTAACAGGATAAGCATTTGCAAACTCCATATATGGATCAACCGAAGAATCACCAGAATTAATTCTATCAATCATTTTTCTAAGCCCGGGCTTAAAAATATCAGGAGCATCACCAATACTTTTACCAATCGCAACAGGTACAGTATAGTGTTGAATTAAAATTTCTAAACTTTTTAAATAATAAGGTAACATTACATCTATTTCATGTAAATGTTGTTTATAATAATTCTTTAACTGAATATAAGGAAGTTTAAAAACACCAAAAGCAACAGCCAACGAAAGTACTAAGTTTAAAAAGAATTGTGAGTTAATAATCTCCGCAGAATTATTATTTGAAATTGTTAAAATCAAAACAAATAAAAATGAAACAAAACCCATAGTAATTCTTTTAGAAAAAAGTTGCTCAATATCAACATCCTCACCATATCTAGCATAAACTAAAAATTGGTAATCATCTTCCTTAAGTGCTTCTAAATACTTTTGATTATCGGCAAAAAACTTATCTTTATCAATTGTATTATTATAAATTAATATAAACATAATTATAGCACCAACAACAATTATCTCCATTATTCAGCACCTACATTCTCATAATAATATTTTTCTCCTTTTAATAAGAAATATGTATTAATAATTAAAACACCATGCATTAAAAACTGTATATACCATCTTTCCAACAATTGAAGATAGGTCTCACGTCCCAATAAATATTGAACTAACATGACAAGTAAATATAACATTATACCAAATTGTAAAAAAGACTTATGAAAAGAAGCTCTCTCTATTCTATCTCTATAAACACTTTCTACAAGCATATCTATATCAAGTTGCATATTTTCTAATGAGTCAGCAGAATTTTGTGCACCCTCTTTTGTAATTTGTAAAAATAACTGATGCATATTTTTAACAATGTAAAAAGGATATAGTTTACTCATATAATCAAGTGCTTCATCAATAGTACCATTATCATATGACATATTAATCATTTGATTAACATCAGATAAAACAGGATCCTCCAAAACACCAGAATCACGAACACCCTCTAAAGCCTTTACAAAAGATTGAGTGGTACCAAATTCCATTATAGTATTAGATGTATATACCTGAATTTGTTCAAATATAAATTCAGAATAAACCTTTTTACATCTTAAATAAGCCAAATACGGAACAAATGAAACTGCAACGACAGCGTATATAATACTTATGATTATATTATAAAAATATAAATATGAAACAACAGCCGCAAATGAAGCAAATAAAGCAACTTGTATAGAATATTGTCTAACTGTATACTCCTGTCCCAACTGCTTAGTCTTTTCACGAACAACTCTAAAAGAATAAGGTGCAAATTTCTCATACATTCCCTGAACTTGTCCAAGAAAGTATTTCCCAACATTGTCACCCTTATAATTACGGTATAAATATATACCAACAACAAAAACTATAATAATAAATAACTCTTCAATATACATATATAATCAACCCCAATCACTAATCTTCCAATTTTGGAACTTGTTGACTACCAACTACTACAGAATTAATAGAAGGTTGAACTGAATTATTTGTCTGAATTACAGGAGTATTTGCAGTAATCTGTTGATTAACAGCATTATTAATCGGAGTCATTTGAATACCAGAAGAAGCAATATTTTGCTCATTAATAGCTGTAGAATTTAAACTATTCACAGTAGATGAAGCTAACATAACGTTGTTATTATCCATTACAGGAACAGATTCAGCTTGTCCATCAACAATGTTATTAGAAATAGCATTACTGCCTGCAGCAGAATTAGAAATGTTCAAATCATTAACATTATTATTAGAAGCATTATTTCCTAAATCAGTACTGACATTGTTTGATTCAAAATTATTAAAATCATCCTTTGCTTCATAAATTGGTAACTCATCAGGCAAATCTTTAATTATAGAAGAAACATCAATATTTTGATTTTCAATATACTCAACTAAATGACTACTAGGTTTACACATCATCATCTGACCCATTTGTTTCTGATAAATAATTCTGGATTGTGGCTCATTATTATCATCAACGTAAAATTCACACACCTCATCTACTTCACGATGAAACTTACCATATTCCTTACTATAAAAAGCTTTAATATGAACACCAATCTGTATATATCTATATATTGTTGATAAGAATTGATGAACATCCAAATCCGTCTCCATCAATGAATATAAACGATAAGGAATTGCAGAAGCCTTATCAGCATGTATTGTTGATAAAATGTTATGACCAGAAGATATTGAATTACGCACTGCAGAAACAGCTTCTGCAGAACGTACCTCAGAAAGCAAAATCCATTTAGGATTCTGTCTCATACATGTTACTAGAACATCAGAATATGATGCAACATTATTAGTTTTCATAGCAACAATATCCCTTTGGGGATAAATCTTATCCAAATGTAGTTCAAGAGTATCCTCTATAGTAATAATTTTTTCATTTACCTTAGTATGACTAGCTAAGTATTTAACAAACTCTGTTTTACCTGAACCAGTTTCTCCAGCAACCATTATATTACAATGACCTTCAACACATTTAATTAAAAAATCATGAATAGCAGGAGTAAAATAATCTTCTTTTATTAATTTTTCTTTTTCTAAACGAATCTTAGCAGGAGTTTTACGTATAACTAAAGCAATTCCATTTGTAGCAATAGATTGATGAACAAAGTTCATACGTAATTCAGCAGACTCAGCATCCAAAAAAGGTTTAGCATTATTAAACGTAGTTCCCATTACATTAGAACATTGAAAAGCAAGCTTCTCCACAAATTCTGGAGTAGCACCTTCAACTTCCACTCTCATAGACCCTTGAGTTAATGAACGAATCCATATTTGACCATTATTATCATACGAAATATCAGTAATATCATCATTATCAAGTAAAGCCCTAAATGGACCAAAATCTAATTTATCAAAAATATTTTCATTCATGTAACCACATCCATTTTATTCTTTTTAATTAGTCCAAACAGTATTTGTATTAATCCAGTTTACTAAATCTTCACTACTAACCTCTAAATCGGCAGGTTCATCCTTTAAACTCTCATTAGTAGGTACTAATATTAAAGTAGTATCAAAAGATCTCATAAATTCAGCCTTTTTAAGTAAAATATAGTATTCTTCTGGAACAGCAAATACAACCATAGCAGGAGACTTTCCCTCATCAATATTTTGAAAAACTGGTGAACCATCACTTGCTTTTACAGCAAGCACTTCAATATTAGAAAGCAATTTTCCAAGCATAATTCTATCAGCACCACTTGCACCTTGAGCAATTTGATCATCAGTTAATTTATTAACTGCCTTCAAATAAATATCAATATAATTTCCAGGATAAACTGAATTACCATATGTACTTTCAGTTGTAACTGATAAATTATATAAAACATAACCTTTAGGATATTGTAATATTATATTGGCAGGAAGTTGTTCTTTTTCAACAACCGCTCTCTTATAAAATAAACTACCTTCTGGAATTACTACATCAGCAGCTGAATATTTATCAATAATTTCACCCATATTAGTAATTACATCACCTTCAAGCATTGAAGGAGGGACTTGTCTAGTTGATATCATATTTTCTGTAATCTGAGTCCCAGCAGGAATTTGTTGTGCAGCATACGGAACAGTAATAGGATTAATTGAACTTTTAATACGCATAGTATAAGCAATATACAAAATAACAATAGCTAAAATTACACCAACAACGGTAACAGTATTTTTATTTTGCATAAACTTTTTAAATCCAATAGCCAAATTACCCATTTTTATCACATCCTTCTTAATTTAAATTAATTTACATCAAGTAAGCTCTTACACATATCAGAGTCAGTATTAATACCAACTTCAGTACTAATATCACTCATATAATTAGATTCTAATATAGCATCGTAACTTGTAGATATATTAGCAGCTTCATTATTTCTTTTACCATTTTCAACAGCATTAAAACTCAATGTAGTTAAGGAATCAACTTTAATACTTACCTTTGGAGGCACTTCATTAATATCATAAAAACTTACCTTATACCCTCTAGAAGCATCTACACTACTTGCAAATCGATAAAGAAAGCTTTCAACAAACTTTTCTTTATCAATTCTATATAATCCACAAGTTCTATAATAAGATAAATCAATCGCATCTTCCATAGAAGCATTTGCAGTCTCTTTTACTAAATAATAATCCATTTCACTACCAGTAGAATAATTTGTTAATACTTGAAGTAATAATAGAGCAATTAATGCTAGAAATATAATACCTACTGTCAAAACACTCTTATTCATTATTTAACCTCCCCAACAATATTCTCGCAAGCACTACTAGAATAGTTTTTCATATTATTACATTTTAAGGCATTAGATGATTTCTCAGGTACCTTTTTATCTTTAATATTATCTCTAATCTTTTGACTATAATATCTTCCTACACCATTTGAATCAATATAGAAATCACTATTCTTAAAGTTAGTATAATTTGAACCACTATTTTCAACTTCATTTCTCATTTTTCTAAGTTCGTCTCTCGTTATATTAAATTGATAATCCAAATATTCATCAGAGTAAACTGAATTACCCTTTTCTTGAATAATCTTTACTAATTCACTTGGCGTACTTAAATAATTTTTATTATTTAAACCATTATTAGTATCAGCAAATGATGACCAGTTAAATCCAGGCTCTCTACTACCTTCACCTTCTTGAGCAGGGAATAAATTGTTTAAATCAACTGATCTAACTCTATAATTTGAACTGTTAGAAACACAGCTATTTGTTTCGCTAGTAGTTGTACTCTTCATAGAATGAGCATTCAATGCATAGAAACAATTAACAGTAATATCCCATCCAAAATAACCAAACTTAGTTGTTTTCGCTCTAATATTCCAATCAATATCAGATTCAGAAACTTTATCAGTATACATAGTTTTACAATTAGTTATTCTACCATCATCAGATGAAGACAATCCAGGTATTTTACCAGTAATTTTATAATAATAATAGTTCCACCAATTGGTATTTACATCCTCAGCATCCAAAGGTACACAGAATTTATGAGATTGTTTAGTCCAAGCGGTATTAGATGAAGAAATTGGTTTAAATGAAATTTCTCCGGTTTTAAGATTTATCCAAGTACCAGGGAATGACCATGTTGCACGATATCTATCAGTTTTCTTAGTATTTTTATCATAACATCCGGCAAAACCGTTAGCAGGTAAAACATCACAAGTAGTATCAGTTGCACATTTTCCATCTTTATCCATAGTACATGAAGTACAACTTTCTCCTGTCTTGGCATCTTTGCAGTCAAATCCATCTTCTAAGAATGTAGTATTTTCATTATCTTTAGTATCACTTGCCCATCCTTTACTAGTACTCTTAATAGTATCAACATTTTTGTCAGCTTCAGTACTATATGGGAACTTAACTGTTTTAACAACAGTTTTACCTGATTTATCAGAAGTTGAATAATCAGCTTCAATCGTGAATTCAGCAGTAGACTCTGAACAAGAAGCCATTGCTTGACATTGTGTAACAGCACTTTCATAAATCTTTTTATTAATTTCATAATCAGAATCATAATTGTATTTATTTAAATAAGTATCAGAGCCACATCCTCTCCAAGAACAAGAATCAGAACAATTAGGAGCTTTATAAATACCATTTTGACTATAAACATGATATTCAGAAGTAAGACCCCAACTATTATCATAATACCATTTACCAGGAGCATATGAAGAACTGTATTGTAGTCTACCATATCGATCAGCAATTGCAATATTCTTAGCTAGACCATACCAATACACACTACCATTTCGTCTATAATAGCATCCATAACAATTATTACCCTTACAATTTTTATTATTATTTGCACAATTATTTAAAGCAGTTTCACTAGCTGAATTACTTAAATTCATAGCAAAAGTATCATTAGAACTTCCACTATTTTTTCCATAAACCTTCTTATAACATTTGTTTGAACAGCTTTTAGAATATTTACCTCCATCACAAGATTGAATACAAGCATCAAACTCATCATTAGGGCCACCTTGATTTCCAGACCAACTTCCAGAATAACAATATGGATATGGAGTACATACTTTATAAGATTTAGGTTTTTCAACATCAGATTCAGAACTACATGTAACACGTGATACAACCTTAACCTTATACTCAAAACACATTCCAGCTTTTGAAGCAACTGGAGGTCCATATTTAACTTCAACAGCTTCTTCACAAACTCTCTTACAAGTTACAGCTTCCTTAACTTCTGTATCTGGTGACAAATGGTAAACATAATTACCTACATTAATTGTAGAAGTTTTACTTCCATACAAATAACCAACATTTTCATCTTTATAATAACAATCTCCTTTTAAATTGTCAGAAGAATATGCCTTCGTATAGTCACATTTAAAACTTGCAGAAGTCGACTTAGAAACATCAACCTTCTTCGTTTTATTTGAATTTTTAATTCTACAAAAAGCAGAAGCAAAAGTATCACCACTTTTAATATTATTACAATCAATTGCATCAGTTTTAATAACAGAAGCAGTATAAATATGTTCATCAACAGCATCATAACTAGCCCTTCTATTAACACCTTCAACAGTAATACTTAACTCTGAATTAGAACAATTTTTATCTGAGGAATTTATTTGATAATCGTTTTCAATAGTAAAAAATAAATCAACAGAGTCTCCAGTTACATTATATTTTGATAAATCTACATCTTTAGCCTCACTCCTAGTTACAACAACACTTGGAGAAACTTCAGCATTACCAACTTTATATAAGTTAAACTTAACATTTTTGTACTTAGCATCCAGCTTACTAGCATCAATTTTAACCAATTTCTCTTGAACATCAAAATCAAGACTACCATATTTTTTAGCAAGATTTTCACTAGAGCATGCATCACTATTAGTCTCAGCATAAACACTTTTTAAAGAAAAGAATGATAATATCAACAATAAGACTGAAAACCCCAAAATATTCTTATGCACTTTTCGATTCATTTAAATCATCACCTTTCAATGTTTCTTCCACTTTCTCATATTTCTTATTTCTTTTGACTGAATAATTAGATATTTTGTTTTCTTCATTAACAAGCTTACCAGCAATGTAGAAATCATCAGTCTTGCTTCCACCAAACCTTGTACAAGTTGCTAAAGTAATAAAATTATCATCATCACTAACATTAAGATTATAATCATAAATTGAATTATTCATCATAGTCTCTAAATATTCTTTTTTCTCATTATCATTATACTCATTTATAGGAAGAGTATTGTAACTATAACCATCAATAAAACCAGCAGCAAATATTTGATATAAGTAATCTTTATTTTCCATGGTTAATTGAATATATTTATTCTCTCTAGCAAAATCATAATATACAAACGCCATCAATTCTTCAAATCTATTAAAACTTGAATCACTTTTATCGGGATGACTACTTAAATTCATTAAATTATGTCCTTGTATATTTACAACATTATGATATTTATTATCACCAGGCATTATCCAAGCATACTTTTCAATATCAGCCGGCATTTCAACACCGGACTTTTTTAATCCTACCAGAGGATAATCTATATTAGTTCCCTGAACCCTAATCCAACCATATATACCATAATCATCTGTTTCTTTTGATTTCATCTTATTAATATTAGAAATACGAGATTCAACTTCATAATATTTTTCAAAAGTAAACATTTTCTTAAATAATAAAAACAACAACAATATTACTAAAATACATAATAATATAATTAAAATAATATTATAGCTTTTTAATCTTGGACTAATTTTCTTTCTTCTACCACTCATAAATACTCCTTTTATTTCAATCTATATGGATCACTAATCGTTCCACTACCACTACTTATAACAACACTATTTTTTACATATCCAACCACTCTTACGCCAAAATAATCATAATCACCTACATCACGATTAAGCGGAACTCCAACATCTTGAAGAGCTTCCTCCCTACGTGCACCTTTAACAGAATTAATTAACCAATATGAATATGATAAAGCACCAGAATTTTCAGTAGGAAATGCGCTAAACATTTCATAAATATTTGGAGCACTAAACTTAACATTATATGTTTTAGTCTTTTTTTCTTCTCCATAAACAATTCTTTTATTATAAATTGGGACCTTTATATCATGATTAACAAATATCGATGTATCAATATTATTGCTTATTTTATTGTTTATATAATATGCAACATTATCCTTTTGTTTTGGATTATATATTAACTCACTTGCTCCAGGCATTGAAGTAACAGATAATCGCTCGCCATTACTATCAAAAATCGTACTTGAACTTATTACTTTTGTAGTACCATCCTCTAAAGTATCAATAATTCTCCATAAATTACCTTTATTTTCAATATATTCACCTGTAAATCTTGTATTAAGTAACGAACTCCCTTTAGCCTTCTTCGTATCACCAAAAGTATAGGGATTAATATATGACCCATCTCCATCTTGAATATATGAATCACCTTTAATAACAAACATAGGTCGAACACCATAGTTATCTAGATAGCTATAAGAGAGATATCTTTTTCCATATTGATCACCAAAGAAATAAATTCTAGTTAAATAAGCATCTTTGTCATCTTTTTTATTAGCTACCCAAGACATTGTACTTGGTCTCATAAAATTCTCATCATTTCCCTCAGCTTTATTAACATCAATAATAGATGGAATATAAGTATATCTTTTATCTGTATAGCTATTGCATTGAGTTGTGTCAAGGTTAGCCTCATCAATAGTCATGTTACAAAATTTAGATTTAACAATAATTTTTTTCGTGTAATCATTTAAATGTTCATAATAATAATCCTCCAACCATTTTTCTATTTTTGAATGATTAACATTCGCAACGTCTTCATTCGATACTAAAATAACATTATCATCATTATTAATACCATATATCCTATATAACATATTTGAAAGCCTAACATAATTATTGTCAGGATTTCCCACATAATTGGTAGCCTCTCCCAATTCTTTCTTAACAACACTTTTAACAGTTTTAACAACCTTAACAGTTCTCGTAGCTACCCCTTTATTTGATAGATTATCAAATGCAGAATAAGTGACAGTATAAACACCTATTTTATTAGTATTAACATTACTCTTTATACTTACCAAATCATTTTTTATCTTTCCATCATTACTATCAATAACACTATTAACACCTAATTCTTTATATTTATCGCCAATACTTACAGTAACCTCTTCATCACCATTTAGTTTAATAACCGGTCCATCATGATCGACAGATGATTTTAATATCCCACAATCCAAATATGTATAATAAACATACTTACCATTTTCTTTTCTTATCTTTACCCAGCTTTTCTCAATAGAACAAACTTTTTTAGAAAGAGGAATATAAAAGTCAGTGTCCAAATAAGCCTCCTTATAAAGAGCACTTAAAGAAAGAGTCTTAACTCTTTCTCCTGTAGGCAATTTATCACTATTTAATTCAAAATACCTTTTAGCAGCATTTTCTATTTTCTTTTCATTGCTGTGAAAAGTAAGCATAGGTGATAAAACTAAGAACCATACAAACATAGAAACAATCACAATAGAAACTACAAGCTTTAAAATTTTTACAATCCCTTTTTGCATAACAATCCTCCTATGATATAGAATAAATATAATTATTATTCCTTACTATAAAATGCAATTTAATATTCTCACCCAATGAAACATCCTCAGGAACAATAATATAAACGACTTTTCCAAAATAATTTTTTTTCATAACAGATAACTCATCAATTACCTGCATCCTACCACTACTATCCTTATATTCAATTTTACCATACTTAGATAAAAAGTCAATCATGTTTTTAGCTTCCCAGCTATCAGACGCAAACTCCAAAGAAAAGATTAAACTACCTTCACCAGCCTGATAAAAATTACTTTTTAATTCACAACTAACACTGCCACAATCATTAGAATTATACTCAATAGATTTTGTAAACTGGTAAGAATCAAAGCTTATACTCTCCTTCTTATTATTCAAATTCAAATCAATATAATCTCCCAAATTATAACTGGCAGAATTCTTTATTTTACTTAAATCTGTAATTTTAAGTTTAATCTTACGAAGTTTATTTAAATTATTCTTTTCCTGATAAAACAAAACAAACCTATTAGAATTAATCTTT
The DNA here is from genome assembly GCA_902764545.1 of uncultured Erysipelotrichaceae bacterium. Classification (GTDB taxonomy): domain Bacteria; phylum Bacillota_I; class Bacilli_A; order RF39; family UBA660; genus UBA3789. The sequence continues at coordinate 27,658 of CACWWC010000005.1, forward strand.
TTATCCACCTTATATATAATGATAAAATTTAAGTTTTCTCCTGATTTAATAGACTTAACCTTACTATATGATTTACCTAAATCAGAAAATTCTGAAGAATAAGTGGTTTCAGTAGTAATATAATCGTAGTTAGCTGCTTTAATATGTAAATTGCTTGTATCAAACTTTCTAGATGTATCAGCTAAATTTTCAACACTCAAATTTAAAATAAGAAAATTACTTTTATTAGAAATTACTTTACCATTATAATCCTTATCCGTAATATAAGTATCCTGAACTTTTATTACAAAACCATTATAATTATAAAGTTCCCCCTCCTTATAAACCTTATTTATTACAAAGAAAGTATTATATAAGTTATATCCAAGTATTAGAATAATTATTACAAAAAGTAATCTAGTCATACCTTTATGTTCTAAATAAAAATATCTAATATTTCTGATTGCTCTGCGCCAAACACGCTTAAAAGTATTTATATCAATATCAAAATTTATTTCAATTTCTTCTCTGTCTTCATCACTTAACTCTAAAAACTCTTTATCAGAATTAAAATTAAATTTACCAATATCTAATGCAAAAGTTCTCATAAAAAATATTGCTATTGCAGGAAGTTGCAATACAACAAATATTACAAGTAAATCTCTAGAAAAACGTAAATCAGTTGTTTCAACATCAATAGTATAAGTTTTAAAAAAACTCTTTATCATATTTAAAATTAAAAATAAAGATACATATACTATCAGCGGAATCAAATAAGTCTTCCAAGGCTTATTTTTATATTTTAGAAGAATAACTAAGACAAAACTACCAAAACTAAGTAAAACAACTGAAATTAGCATAAATAAACTAATATGATTTGAAATTGGGTCAGCATAAAGATCATATGCACCTAATTTCATAAAATCGTTGACAAAAAGATTAACATCTATAATTTTGTATGCAACAAAAAGACTTAATAAAAGTAAAACAATATGAATTTTTTTAAAATTTTTAATTAAAAATGCAAATGGTTTTCTAATAATCATATCACTATACTCTCCCTATTATTCACTATAAATAAGTATAACTCATTTAAAATACTTTTTAAAGTTTTTTCATAATAAAAACTCATAAAATTAATTATGAGTTTTAAATTATATTATTCAGTTACAGGATCATATACTGTACCAGTAAACCACACTTCACCAGTAGCTTTATCTCTAATAATATACATATAAGGTTTATCAAAAGTTAAATCAATTTCTTCAATAGGTACTTCATATTCATGATCAAAATCAATAAAACATCCCGCAGCTCCACTTCCACCAAATGCAGTTGCTGCTGCAGCCTTTATTCCATCATTAGAAAATTCTATATTTGCTTTATGTACTGCTTTATCTATATATTGTTTCTCACCAGTTATCATATTAGATAAATCAGATTTATTTATATCAAAAATATTATTAATACCCATTTTTTTCAAATCTTTTAATAACGGTAAACTATATTCATATTTAAAGAATGGTATATTTCCATGTATTTTTGTAACGACTCCATCTTTAAAATTCTCAAAACTTATATTTTTTAATCCATTAATCAATTCATTTATATTTTTAGAATCGATATTTTTAACATATTCATCTAATTCAACTTTTTTAGGCATTATACCAACATATTGTAATGTAATACCATCATATTCCTTCAAATCCTTAGCAAATACTTTAACATCATCACTTTCAGTTAAATAGAAATCTGTTGATTGATCAACGCTTTTATAATTCGCTCCTAATGTCTTAATGTAATTATCCATCCAGGATTCATATGTTTCGCCACACATTTCTCCGCCTTTATCAATATAAGCCTGTAATTCAGCACCAACGGTTTTTCTAATATTATCTTCTCCTAATTCTTTGATAATATCATATTTATTTATACTTGCTCCAATTACTGCTGCATCAACATCTTTTCCATTAAATTTAACTTTTTCAAAATTATCATAAATTTCTCTAACAGAATCTGTATATTTTTCATGTTGATACTTTACAAAGTAAGGCATACAAGGTATTGTTCTTCCTTCTTTACATTGAAGTTGATTATTCCAATTCATATCAATCGCTAAAGCATTTATTAAAAAGAAATTACTGTCTGAAACATCATCAATTAAATTATTAATAAGTTTAAATGTTTTATCACTAACCCAGTTATTAATATTATCTGGACTAGAAAATTCATCTAAAATAACCTCAGCATTATATTTATCTTTTAAATTTTTAGTATATTCTTCCCTAACTTGATCTTTAAAAGTATTTCTAATAAACATTGCATTTGCAAAAGACATATGATCGCTATTTGGATATGCTTTAGGTTTATAATCTCCAATTAAATTAGTAATTTGTTCTTTTGTATCACCACTTGCTCCTTCTTGTAACATTGCAAGTGCATACTTTATAGACAATGGACTATATATTTTATTCTTTGCTTCATTTTCAAGTTGTAAAAATCTTAAATCAAAATCCTCTAATCCATTACCAGATAACCTATATTGGGATTTCTTAACTGATGATTTTACAGTAGTACTCTTCTCCTCCACAAAGTATCTAGTATAAACCATATATCCACATACTCCAACAATAGCTAATACAAGTACTACTATTATAGCTATAAGAATAGGTTTCTTATTGCCCTTCTTTTTATTATTATCTCCTTGTTTATTATCTACTGAATTATTATTTAAATCACCAGTAGCCTCAACAACATTTTCCTTTGCTACACTACCATTAGTAACTCCATTTGAATTTTCATCCAAAACTTCTTCATTTTCTTCATCTGATTTTAACCCATCATTCATAAACTAGCCTCCTATTCTAAATATTATATATCAATTATAATTTGTAAAATTAAAAAAAGCAATAAAAAAAGATGACTTCATATCATCTTTACACATTATTTTATATCAATTATTTCAACCTCATAACTACCATTAGGACTATCTACTGTCACAATGTCACCAACCTTATGATTAAATAAAGCTTGAGCAATTGGACTTTCATTTGAAATCTTACTTTCAAACGGATCAGCCTCTTGACTACCAACAATTTTATACTCATCCTCTTCATCATCATCAACATATTTAATTGCAACGGTATTTCCAATACTAACCTTATCAGTAGATACCTCTGTAATAATAGAAACGTGTTCAAGCATTTTTTCTAATTGTTTAATTCTACCTTCAATTTGAGCCTGTTCATTTCTTGCAGCATCATACTCTGCATTTTCTGATAAATCGCCTAAACTTCTAGCTTCCTTTATAGCCTGAATATTCTCAGGACGTTTTATATTAATCAAATCATCTAATTCCTTTTTTAATTCACTTAAACCTTCTTCAGTTAAATATACAGTGTTTTTATCTGTCATTTCAATCACCTCATTAACATTTTAAAATTAATTCACTGAGTTTCTAACTCAACTTGCCATAGTATATCACATTTATAGAAAAATAGCAATATCTAGGCAAAATCTATTTTTTTATCTCTCTCAAAAACATCTCATCAGTCATGCCTGCAATAAAGTCAATAACTTTTCTTTTATTACATGTATCTTTCATGTATTTATCAGACTGAGAATTCAAAAATATTTTAAAAATAATACTGTCACCATTATTATTTTCAACATCATCTAAATATCTATCAAATATTTTATTCATACCATCTCTATAATATTCCAGCTGCTTCTTAGACAAACTATAATTGTAAATATTTTCATAATTAAATTTTTTTAAATCAAATAATGCTTTATACACATCATCACTCATTTTAATATAAGGTTTATTTAAACTGTTTTTAATAATATCTAAAATAATTGTATTAACAATCTCTTTATTAGTACAACCCAAAACATCAACTATATTAGATGGTAAGTCCTCCCTTTTTATCTTTCCAATCATTATAGCATCTTCAATATCTCTACCAATATAACCAATAATATCACTTATACGTACAACGCATCCCTCTAAAGTCATAGGACGATTAGTATTTGCCTTTTTTAAATCTTTATAAGCCTCATAATATTCTCTCAAAAACTCATCCTTATCCTTTTTAATAGGCATATACGTTGAATCAAGCATTTCTCCATTATGACACATAATACCATCAAGAACTTGAATACTCAAATTAAGTCCCTTACCATCATTTTCAACAAAACAAAAATGTCTTACCCCTTGTATATTATGTGCAAAGTACTCATTTAGTTCTCTTAGAGATATCTCATTTAAAATAGCCTCACCAGCATGTCCTAACGGAGTATGACCAATATCATGTCCTAAAGCAATTGCTTCAATTAAATCTTCATTTAGATTTAACGCTCTACCTATAGTCCTTGCAATTTTACTAACTAATTGAACATGAGTTATACGTCTACTAATATGATCATTTCCACTTTTAGTAAAAACCTGAGTTTTATCCAAATATCTTGTATAACTTAAAGAATGAATAATTCTATCAATATCATGAAAAAAAGGCGGTCTAATATCTTCATCTTCAAAAACTAATCTCACAGCATCAGAACTAGGACATGCATAAGGACTAATATTTTTTTCTTTATTTAAAAAGTTACTCATAGCCTGTTTAAAAACATCCATATAATTACCTACTTTCATTATTTTTTTTAATTAATCTTAACATAGAATATTCACAAATACTAACATTAGTATCTAATTTTATAAAATAAATACTATCAGGATGTCTCGCAACATCAATAGAAACCATATCTTCATTAAATAATTCCTCACATACAAATTCAACATGATCTCCAAAAGGAGTAAATAATTCAATCAAATCTCCTACTTCAAAATAATTTCTCTCATAAAACTTAATAAGTTTATTATCCCTATCATAAGAAATAACCTGTCCCAAATAATCCTGATTAGATACTTCGCTTCTACCTGTATAATACTGATCTTTATAATCAGCTTTTTTCGTAAAGAAATGTGTTGAAGTTTCTCTATTAGCAACCCTATCTAATCTAGATTGATAAACCTTCATTTTATCATTAGTCAATGAATGACTATAATAATCATCAATTATATTTCTATATGTACCAATAACAGTTGCTAAATAATATAAAGACCTCATCCTTCCTTCAACCTTTAAGCTCCTAACTCCCATTTCAATTAAATCACGAATATATAGAGCCATATTCATGTCCTTAGTGGCAAAGGTAAAATCCTTTTTATTACCATATTCAAATGAAAATCTACATACTTGACTACATCCACCACGATTAGCATCACGACCAGTTACATAATTGGATAAAGCACATCGCCCAGAAAAACACGTACACATCGCACCATGAATAAAAACTTCAATATCAGTATCTACCTTATTAATAATTTCACCTATTTCATCCCTAGATAGTTCACGAGCCAAAACCACCCTATCAATACCTTGTTTTTCAAAAAACTGAATAGATTTATAATTTGTAGTTGAATTCTGTGTAGAAAGATGCACCTCACAATTAGTATACTTTTTCTTTATATATGAAATCAAAAAAGGATCACTCACTATAAATGCATCTATACCACAATCAACAACATCATCAATATATTGAAATACTCCACTCATATCCTCATTATGAAATACTATATTTAATGTTAAATGAACTTTTTTCCCTAATTTATGAGCAAAAAGACATCCCTCTCTTATCTCATCAAGACTAAAATTATTAGCATTGGCTCTTAAACTATATTTTTCTCCACCTATATATACCGCATCCGCACCATATAATAACGTAACTTTTAATCTTTCCAAATCTCCTGCAGGAGATAACAATTCAATCTTTCTCATATTATTTCACCTTATAAATAGTTCTCTTAAAAAAGAAATTAGTACTATCTCCCATCTTTTTATACTTAGTAACATAATTTTTTGAAGAACACCCACTAGAAATATACTTCATAGTATCAACAACCAATGAATCAAAATTAGGAATACCATATTCTCTAAAAATAATAAATTGACATCCCATTTCATATAAATTCTTAATAACTGACGTTCCATTAGTAATACTATCTAAATAAAAACAAGTACCATTATCATCTTCTATAATATCGTAAAAAGAATCAGTCACTTTTTCCTTAACTTTAATATTATTAATTGGTTCTTCATTTATATCATTAAAATAATTAGTAAGTAACTTTCTATAACTAAAAGCAACACTAGGTTTAGAAACAACTTCAACCATAGAAATAATTTTACTCTTTTGAATAATTTCTGAAACCTCATCTAATGTAATTTCCTTACCAAGCAAAGCATATTTAACACCCATATCATAATAATAATCACAAGTTTTATAATTATTCACCATATGAGTTTGACTCCATATTAAATCAACATTTAACTTTAGCTCAGACTTTAATTGTAAAATAGCTAAATCATAAAAAAATATCCCATCAATATTAATGTTATCAAGTTTTATTAAAATATCTTTAACTTCATCAATATCAGAATTAAATAAATTTTTATTTATTTTTACAAATACTTTAATCTTATTATTATTTTTTATATTAATAATTTCATCCAAACTAAAAAAACAGACAGACTCAACAGAGTAATCAATTAATGGTAAAATAATTCCATCAACAGAATTAAGACAAGATAAAGATTTGTTCTCAAATTCAACAAGTAATTGCACACAAATCACCTCCAAAATATTATATAAAATAATTAAAAAAAAATAAAGTTGTAAGAACAAAAGAAACATACCAATAAACTGATATGTTTACTCTGTTATTTGAATTAAAAAGTCACTAGGTGAAAAATAATCTTCATCCTTAAATGATGAATATATCTTAAAAGGCCTAATCACATACAAATTTCCCTTTTTAATATAATAATGAATATCCTCCATATAATCTTCATCTTTTATTCCCCTTAATCCTAAAAAACATGAATAATCACATTCATTAAAATAGTGATTTTCTTCATTAAGTTCATTAAAAAACTCTTTAAATCTAGCCTCTACAATAGGAGATACATTTTCACTAGTTATATTATAAAAAGATAACATGTCTTCATCAGATAATAAACTAGATTTATTCATATCAATATTAAAAACATCATAACTGATTATTGGAAGATAATCATCATCAGCATAATAATCTATATATTGAATAGCTAGAGACAAAACTTTTCCATTTATTTCAAAATCATAAGTAATAGTATTATTACCCTTTAAAAAATCATTAGCTTTATCAACAATAGTATTATTAATAGTATCTATTGTAGTTCCTTTTAGATTCAAGTGAGGAACATTCGTTTTGTCTTTTGTATATATTGGATAAACAATATTCTTACCTTTTTCATATTTATACTTATTAAAAATATCATCCTTAGTAAAACCATAAACTAATATTAGAATAATTGCTAAAACTAGTGCTATTACTAAAAATATCAAATTACGATTATTTAATCTTTTCATAAATCCTCCAAAAAATTTTTAATTAAAGTAATTAACTTGTAGGATATTTTGGTGTAGCATAACCGTGTATTTCACAAGTACGCTTTCTAGTCTTTCTCGAAACACAAGCATTTCCTCCACACTTTGACGCATCTTCACCTTCACCAGATGTATTTCCTTCAACAGTATATATATTATCAGAATCAGATGATAATACTATTCCAACATGATCTCTAGAACCATCACAATTCCAATCAAAAATAACTAAATCACCAGGTTTAGGATTATAACTAGAACTACCATAATGAATTTCAGCACCTAAATTAGCAAATGGCTCAGGAAAAAAGCATGCGGTAAAACTAGGAATAATAGTATTAACATACCCAGCCTGAGCGGCACACCAAGTTACGAACGCAGCACACCAAGGATCACTACTACTTAGTCCACTGTAATTTGTATAAGGTAGGTGTCCCCCATTTCCTTCATTATTACCAACTTGAGAAAGGGCAACATTTATCATCTTCTGTGCACCTACACCAGCAGTATTTGCAGAACCACTTGTACCGCTTTCCTTTTCAACACCCTTTTCATAATCATCCGCATTTCCAATTATTTTAGAATAATTTTTATTGGAAGATAAAGAAACATACTGCACTTTAGTTGCTTTTGATATTTCTCTAGCAGTCTGCGCAGCTTCCCAACATGATGAAAGTGAAAAATCCTCAGGAAAAACACCTATAGAAATATCAAATATCATTGGTATAAAAAATACAACAGTAGCAGCAATTATTTTATTAATTATTCTTTTTGTATTCTTTTTATCGTCAGGATTAATTACCATTCTGATAAGCTGATAAGTAGCGGCACATAACAAAACTATAGGTACAATCATTTGAATCAAATTAATAATTCTTCTAGCCAAATCTAAAGTACTGGCTAATGCAAAATCACTACAACAAGAACCAACATCACTACAACTTAATAATTGTAAATATCTCATAAATATCACCTACGCCTCATTAAACCTACTAATAGCAAGTCCATCTCCAACATCTAAAAACTCAGTTGAAAAATCAGAATTATTATTTAAAAAATCTTTATATAATTTTACCTTTTTAACAAGTTGTCTTAAATTTCTACTTTTAATATCTTTCTCATCTTTAAAAACTAGTCCGTGAAAATTCATATTATCTGTAATAATTGTACCACCTTTTTTTAAATTATACTGAAATTTTTCAAAAAAATTAATATTTTGAGCTTTTGCCGCATCAATAAAAATTAAATCAAACTTTTCTTTCAAATTAACATTAAATGCATCATTATATATCAATTTAATTCTATCTTCTAATCCAACTTTTTTTAAATTACTAATAGCTTCTAAATATCTTTTTTCATCTCTTTCTATAGTAGTAACAAATATATCATCAGAAACATCACACATCATAATTGCAGAATACCCAACTGCCGTACCAATCTCTAAAATGTTCTTAATATTATGATCTCTAATATATTTCTTTAAGAATTTTATTCCATCATCCATCATAATTGGAATATTATTATCTAAAGCATTTTCCTTAATTTGATTAATAATATTATAATCTAACATATAAATACCTTCTTCTTCTAAAAAATCCAATCCCCATTAGCCTTTATCTCAGCTACTTTTTGATCATGTTCACTATTCGTTTTAGTAAAATAAATCTTTCCGTGTTTATCAGCAACAAAGAATAAATAATCATTTTGGTAAGGATTAACTGAAGCCTCAATACTTGAGTCCGATGAATTACAAATGGGCCCAATAGGCATTTTACCAATCATATTTGCCGCCCTAGTATTATATGGATTAACAGTCGCAAATTGAGCTGCTGTCAAATCATTTTTCATATCAGCTTGTAGTGCATAGTAAGTAGTAACATCACTACCTAAATTATATCCAAAAGACAACCTATTTTTAAAAACTCCAACTATCTGTTTTCTATTTTCAGTATTTGTACCCTCTAACTGCACAATAGACGCCATTGTCATATAATAATGAGGATCATTAGTTATAATAGACTTATAATCAGAAAGTTTTTTATCCATCTCATCTAGCATTCTTTTTATAACATCTTTTACAGCCACACTCTCATTATCAAAATAGTAAGTATCAGGTGCCAAATACCCTTCTAAAGGATAATATATTTCATCATCTAAAATCTTATCAGTCAAAAACCAATAATTACTAATTAAGCTGTTTATGTATTCTCTATCTTTCATCAAAGTAATAACATCATCATAACTACTATTAGTTTTTTCACTAATAACTTTTGCATAATCAGTAATTCTTAAACCCGGTTTAAAAGTTAACTTAAGTGCATCATCATTATGGATATGCCCATCCTCCAACAACCTTACGACTTCATCTAAACTCATACTTTTTTTAAATCTATAAGTTGATGCTTTCAAAGAATCAACCTTATTTATTTTAATGTATAGTTTAAACATAAACTTACTTCTAATAATATCTTTTTCTTTTAAAATTTCACCAATTCGTGTAGTACTAGTACCACTTTTAATAACAACCTTGATATCATCAGAATTCTTTTTATCAACAGGACTCACTAAAAGTAACCACATAAATCCTAAAAATATCAATGATATCCCAAATATACCTATTATTACTAATAACGGTTTAGGTTTCATTTTCACCACAATACAACCTCCATAAAAAATAAAGAGCTACTGCTCATTATTCTGACTATCTAAATTCTTTTTATTCCTTACTTCCTCCTGAAGAGTTTCTAATATAGTTTCAATTACTTTCCACTCTTTATCAGTTTCAATAGCTTCTAACTTACTATGTGGATCCTCGGGATCATAAATTGAAGCATAAACTTCAATATTTCCATTCTCATCTTTTGAATTATCAGTATAAACTATATAATTCTTATTTGTCTCCTCACTCTCAAATGTAAACAAAACATCATATACTGTTTCCACGCCATTTGCATCTAACATACTAAATGAATTTTTTTTCATTAATATTCATCTCCTATCTAAATAAGTTTGCAATATTATGGTTGCTGCCAAAGAATCAACAACTTTTTTTCTTTTTTTTCGTGACATATTTCCCTTTATTAAAACATCAGTAGCACTTTTAGTACTAAGTCTTTCATCTTGTAAATAAACAGGTATTTTAAGTCTCTCTTCTAAATCTGCTTTAAAAGATATACTAAGCTCACCCTTTGGCCCAATAGAACCATTCATATTTTTAGGAAAACCTAACACAATAGCGTCGATTTCTAACTCATTAACAAAACTTTGAACCTCATCAATTAATTTTTCATATTCTTCGTTATGTCTAATGACTGTTAAACTTGAGGCAATCATCCCCAACTTATCACTAACAGCTATTCCCAATGTTTTACTACCTAAATCTAATCCTAAATATTTCATTTATTATCTTTTTGAAACTCTTTAAGAAGAATTTCAACTATCTTAGCTCTATCTATTTCTTGAATCTTTCCACGAGCATTCTTATAACTTGAAATGTAGCCGGGATCTCCACTAATCAAATAACCAACAATTTGATTAGTTGGATTATAACCCCTTTCTTCCAAAGAATTATATACCTCTTTTAATGTTAATCTAGTATTTTCTGCATCAATTTCTTCTAAATTAAATAAAGTAGTCTGTTCCTGTGGCATAATATCACCTCACATAATATTATACACTTATTTTAACATTATCTAAAATCAAATACAATAATTTTTTATTTACCAGCCATAACAAGACCCATATAAGCAAGAAAAGCAGTAAATATTAAAACAATTATCCAACCATTAAATTTATCAAAATTATTTGACTTGTCCTTGATACCTAATGCTTTAGTCATTATAACGCCACCAATTAATCCACCAATATGGGCAGCATTATCAACACCACTTACCATAAAACCTAAACTCAAGTTTAAAATAATTAGTGGTATTAACTGCGTTTTGACAACATTTCCTAAATATATACGATAATAATATCCAAAATAACATAAAGCACCCATTAATCCAAATATTGCACCACTTGCTCCAATTGAGGCAACTCCACCACCAAATGTTATTGATAATAATGAGCCACATAATCCAGAAAATAAATAAATAATTATATATTTAATTTTCCCAAGAAAACTTTCTATTTGTGAACCAACTACATATAATGAATAACAGTTAAAAAATAAATGAAAAATACTACCGTGTAAAAAAATACCAGTTAACAATCTATAGTATTCACCAGTTCTAATACTTGGCCCATGAACACAAAGTAAATTAATAACATAATTATATTGACCTAATATAATAGGTATCAAATAAAAAATACAATTTACTGCTATTAAAAAATAAGTAAAATAAGGAATCTTAGTTTTAAATAATTTTTCTAATCTAGAAGCATCTGCCTTATTATGCTTATTAATATCCCCAGTAATCTTCATAAATAATTCCAATCCTTCCTCAGTATATTTCATCTTTTTAGATAAATCAGGAAAAACACGAGAAATAATGTCACTCTTTGAGATATCCTCTTCTTCATTAACTTTAATAGACATCAATTTAGGATTGGCATTTATATCATCAGTAATATTATCACCTAAATCTAGAAAAATACTCATTACATTCATACTTATAGAAAAAGTCTTTTTCTTTATTTTTTTAAGTATTCTCTTAGTTTTAAATACATCAAACTCAAACTGCTCATTATTATGAATATAAGCAGAAACAATTCTAACTACTTTACAATCTGCTTCCAAATTTTCTAGCCAAATTTCATTCTCAACCCCTTGTAATATTATAGGATTATAATTTTTTTCAGTAATAAAATAATGAAGTAACTTCATAGTTATTACATTCTTATCATCAAGCATCATTTCTTGTTCCATAAAATCCCTCCTAAAAAAACTAATAATATTATAATATAAAACATAAAATAATAAAAGAGGAGATGATTAAATGATTAAAAAAATACTATTATATGTTTTATGTTTACTACCATGGTTTATTACTAGTATACTACCATTAAACTATAATTATTATAAGGAAATAATTAAACCTAGCCTCGCCCCTCCACCTATATTTTATGGAATAGCATGGTCAATTATTTACATTTTAGTAGCATTTACAATATATTCAGTTATCAGATCTTATAAAATAAACGAAATACCAAGTTCTTATAAAAAAACATTAATTATCAATTACATATTTAATCAGTCATTCACACTTGTATTCTTTGGATTAAATAATAACTTCTTAGGATTTGCATCATGTCTTGGAACATTACTATCAACATTATTCTTATTTGAAGAAACAGAAACACTAATTGGAAAAAAGAAATTTATTCTTATACCATATATATTATTAAGCATATTTGCATGCATCTTATCATTATCAATTTACCTTTTAAACATATAATAAGACACTTAAGAAGGTGTCAAATAATAATTTTAGAGCATTTAAATAAATGTTCTATTTTTTTATCTTTTCAAAATTTAAAGTATCAAAAGTTCTCTGAGAATTATATCTAACCTCAAAAACATGATCATTCATCATACCTTTATAGAAAACACTACCAATTTTAACATTCTTAAACCCATGTTCTTCTAAACGCTTTACAACTTTTTTTATGGCTTGTGTCTCACTCATAGAATAAACATTCATATAATCCTTATAATTCTTTGTAACATTTTGTATTTTTAAATTATCCCTATTTACACCAATCAACCCCAAAGCATCAGAAGATAAAGTTGAACTTAAAACTTCTTCCGGGATGCTTTTACAATTAAATATTATTCTGTCAATATTTTCTATTTTATAATCTTTTTCACTCTTTGAAATACCTATCCAATCAGTTTCTTCTATTTCTGCCCCACTTGAATCAAAACCATCAGTACCAAATCCCCATGCAAATTCTAAAAAATCATATTCAGGATCTTCTTTCTCTGTAAATTTAAATGTAGTCCAAGGTCTACAATAATTAAGAGAAGAAACATATCTATAAAAATCTTCAATTTCACTACTTGAAAGAGAAGTAGAATTTTTGGATAAAAAATTATATAAAAGAGCAACTGCTGCCAAATCATTCTTTGAAATAGTTATTGTTCTCTCTCTACTACCACTAATATCATTATCTTTAGAAATCTTCATATTAAATCACTCCACATTTAGTCAGTAAATATCTATATATATTAAATCAAATTTAAAAAAAAGAAAAGAGTTTTCCAAAAACTCTTTAATTATTTCTACTATAGTTTTTTATAATTTCTAAATCTTTTTTATATTGATTTTCTAATTCTTGAAAATTTGAATTAACATAATTAATATTATTATCCTTACTTTGTAATTCATGTTGATATGCAATATCCGCTAATTTCATTAGTCCTAAGTATTTAGAATCACTTTTTAAAGAATGTACCTCTATCGCATAATTAGACATATCAGAGGAATTCTTATATTCAACAATTCTATTCCATTTTTCATCTATATCGTCCAAAAAGTCATTAACAGTAGAATTATACATATCCATATCTCCAAGAAGTTCTAAGGCATGACTTACATCAACCCCATTATCTTCAAGATATTTTCGATCATAAACAGTAGATTTAATTGGTATATTAATATCTACAACAGGAATCGTTTCTATTTTATTTACCATTTCAAATTTATCAATATGATCAACATTCAATTTGTACTTATCCAATCTTGTATCTTCTGAAGAAAAAGTTAAATCAAGCTTTTTACCTAACTCCTCCTCAATATTATCTTCAACAGGAATTATTTCATTTTTATTTTCTTCTACTTCTTCAGAAGACTCGTTATCTTCATCTTCCTTAACAATAGGCATTTGTTCAGTAACTACTCTGCCTAAACACTCATTAATAACCTTAATAAGTTCCTCTTTTTCAATAGGCTTTGCTAAGTAATTACTAAAGCCCTCTGATAAATACTTCTCTCTCATGCCAGTAATTGCATTTGCAGTTAAAGCAATAACTGGTATATTAAATCCAGGAATTTCTTTTAACTCCTTAAGAGTCTCAACACCACTCATTTTAGGCATCATATCATCCAGTAAAATAATATCATATACCTCACCAGAATTAATCTTATCTAAACAATCAAAACCACTTTCACAAGTAGTAATATCATTAGCATTATAATTTTCAAGTATTTTTTTAGCAACCTTCAAATTAAGAACAGTATCATCAACAATTAATATCTTTACATCATGTAAATCCAAAGTAGTTTTATATTTCTTTTCTTCAATAATCTCCTTCTCAGACACTTTTTGATTAATTACAACAGTGAACTTTGAGCCCTTTCCATATATAGTATGAACTATAATCTTACCACCCATAAGCTCAGTTAATTGCTTAGTAATCGCAAGTCCAAGTCCAGTACCCTCTATAGTAGTATTCCTATCCTCCTCTAACCTTTGAAATTTAGTAAACATCTTATCAATGTTTTGTTTTTTTATGCCACGTCCCGAATCTTCAACCGAGATAATCAGTCTAGTATAATCATTCATATTAACACAATTAACTTCATATCTAACAAAACCCTTATCAGTATATTTACATGCATTACTAAGCAAATTAGTAACAACTTTTTTTAGATTAGCATGATCACCATATAAAGTCTTAGGTATATCAGGCGCAATATAATAACTAAAATCAAGTCCCTTATCATTCATTCTAGGAGTAATTAACTTGGCAAGTTCACTAAATACAGCTTTTGAATCATATGGTGAACAAACGATATCCATCTTACCAGCTTCTATCTTAGAAACATCAAGTATCCCATTTACTATTTCAAGTAAAGTATTACTAGCATCAACTATATCCTTAGCATTCTCCTTAGCCTCATCTAAAGTATTAGCCTCGAGTATACAATCACTAAAACCAGATATTGCATTCAAAGGAGTTCTAATCTCATGAGACATACTTGATAAAAAATCTGTCTTAGCTCTATTAGCCTTATCAGCTTGTTCCTTAGCAAGTTCCATTTGCTGTACCATTTTAATATCAGGATTCTCAATAAAAAAGTATATTAGCAAAGTAATTATTGATTCTACTGGTGTTATCAATAATAAGTTTGGGAATAAATATTGAAGTAATGTCGCAACGGACCCTATCCCTAAAAAAACAAGAAATGGGACGTACTTTCTCTTTTTTTCAATGTTTTTTATATTTTTTATTGTTGCTACTGACATAAAAAAAATGTCTAATGAAACTACAACATAGCCAGCTATGCAAGATGGTCCTTTTGAGTAAATACCAGTTACATTATTAACTATTTCTATTGGTAATATTAATACAGAAATTGTACCAAAAAATAAAATTATCTTAGCTGCAACATTAAACTTTTGAGTTTCTTTTTCGTATTTTTTATTATAAGAAACTAATAATACATATTGATATAGCATAAAAGTCCATACAAACACATAGATTAAAAATATTTTCCCCATACAAACCGATATTAAATAATTCACATTACACTTTACAAGTACCAGTTGAAAAAAATCAATAAAAAGGCCAAAAAGATTAATAGTTATAATAGATTTATAAAGCCTAGTATCTTCATTGTTAATCTTTGGTTTAACAAAAAAAATAATTGAAATAATAAATAAAAAAATAAAACTTGTTCCTATAACATATTCCATACACTCACCATCTTATTATAAATATTATAGCACGGAAATATAAAAAAAAGTAAAAATAATATTTACTTTTTACTATTTTATAATGTATATTTAAGTTTTTTTGCCCCATCTATTATTGAAGACTCATCATTCTCTTTAAGTCTTTCTAATAATGTTTTAACACTTAATTCTCTTTTACCACTATGTGTCAATGGAAATGACTCCTCAAATGGTAATATAATTAAATCTATGTTTTTCAAAAATTCTTCACCATATTTATTTATAATTCTACCAACAATAGATTTTCTAATATCTTTATTTTTATATTCATTTTGAGGTTGTACAATAATAACAATTTCACCATTATTTTCAACAACTTGACATGACATAACTCTCTTAGTATCACTCAAAACTGTCTCTTCTAATTCATACAATGGTGTAACATTACCATTTATTCTAGGAAATAATAATTCTTTTCTTCCCTTTATATGAACACCACCTAATTTATCCATATATCCATAAACATTACACGATAACCATGTTCTACCTAAATTATCCGTTATTAATAATTTCTTAGTTGCATCAGGATTATTCTTATAACCCGACATATTAGAATATGAATTTGAAACAATAATTCCCATTTCTCCATAATTGCATTCTTCATATTCTCCATCAGAATTAACTTTTAAAACTGTAGCATTAACATAAGCTTCTGGATATATCCCACATTCTTTTATACCATATGCTTTTGATTTTAACTCAAATATTTTTTTCCAAAGCGTATAGAATATTGCACCATGTTCACAATCACCTGCTGCAACACCTATAGTAGTAAATGGCATTTTAAATCCATTAATAGGAACTGCACTACCAGCACGAGCTTTTCTTAAAAATTTATTAATAAATTTTTCTTCACCGGGAGATAACTTTTCTCCAACTGCAAACGCAGTAAAAATTGAATCAAGTTTTCTTTCTTTAAATCTTCCTTCTATCAAATATTGCTTAGCTGCTTCGATAAAAAAACTTGTTGTCATATTTAAATAATTTGGTTTATTAAGAACAATATAATCTAGTGCTTTCTTATAATCATATTCAGGCTCTAAACATACTGTCCATCCTTGGATTAGTATATCTGAAATACACGCAATTAAGTCAGTATTTGACTCAGGTGGTATGTGTGCCAAACAACTAAATTTTTTCATATTAGGATTTCCAGATAATTCACAATCATGAAAACGACCACTTACAATCAAGCTTCTATTCTTATGCATTATAGGTTTAGGTCTACCAACAATAGTTGATCCACTAGTATATGTTATTAAGAAATCATCCTCCAATGATCCTAAATTTTCAAAATCATTAGTTGAATTGATTCCATATTTTTCAAAATCAGTAAAAGATAATATACCATTATCAGTTTGTTTATAAAAATTAACTTTGTTAGGATAATGATAATATTCATCCAATTCTAATTCATAGTGCTTATTTTTAGTAATATTTTTCGGAATTGAATCAGCTAAAGATACAACAACTTTATTAGTAATATTAGAACCTTGAACTGCATCCTTTATATATTCATATCTAGAATCATCAGTAAATAATACTTTTTTACTACATTCATTTAAGATTTCTTTTATATAATCATTATTAAACTGTTCTCCAAAAATATTAGCCTTAGCTCCTATTTTATTGATTGCCAACAAAATATATACTAATTCCGGAGTATTTGTCATACAAATTGGTATTTCATCTCCTGGTTTAACACCAATTTCTAACATGGATTTTGCAATTATATCTGCTTTATAAAATAAATCTTTATATGTTATTTCATTTCCACGATAAAACAGCGCAGTATTATGGGGTACTTTATCTGCTCTATCTTTTACGTATCTATACCATGAAACATTGTGATTTTTTTGTATATCAACTAGTGCCTTAATAGCCTTTAATCCCTTTTTACTATTTACAATTCTTTTAGATGGCTTAGAATCAGATAACGAACATAATAATTCATACTCATCTTCTACCTTATATGTTGGAATTCTTCCAGTTTTTTCTAGTTCTTCTTTAAACTTCACAATATCTTTCCTTTCAAAAATTCACTAAATTATGTCATAAAATTAATGTCCATCAAGTTCAATATAATTGTATCAAAAACAAAAAAATATATCAATTTATTTAGCATAAACTTTACTATATTAAATCATTAATAGTAGAAATGATAAAATGATTTTTATCACAAATATTGAAATATCAATAAAAACACATTTACCATAATGTCGCGAAACTTTTATCATATTATTATCAAAAATAATAATTACAATTTATCACTTATTTTATACCCTAATAGTTCTAATCCTTTTAATGTAAATGGAGTAATTTCATTTTTACTTAGCTTATCTATATCATAAAATTTACAGCCATCAGAATCCAATCCATCTCCACTTTCTCTTAAAGTATAATCTTTTAATTTAACTTTATAAAGAATACCTACCTGGTGTAAATCTTCATTAAAAATATCATCGTGCCATATTAATCTATTTGTTTTTACACCTAACAACTCATAATTTATAACATCTACTCCAGCTTCTTCTTTTATTTCCCTTATTAATGCCTCTTCTGGACTTTCTCCATGTTCAATACCACCACCTGGTATAGCCAACAGTCCTTTATATCCTCCTCTAGCTTTCTTTATTAAAGCAATTTTTTTATCTTTAATAATTAGTCCATATGAACCAACTCTGATTTTTTTATTAGCTTCCATTAACTCTCCTTACAAAACTCTATCGCTACTACTCCATACTCTTCTACATCTTTATTACTATAAAATTTACCCATTAATTTAAGATATTCATCTTTGGTTGTCTCCTTCAAATAAATTTTCTCCATTTTATAATAATCTACAACATCTGTAAAGTTTTTAAAATAAACTAAGTTATTTACTTTTGTTTTGATTTTGTCATTTTCACATCCGCGATTTACAAAAATCAAAGTATCCCCAACATGCAATTTACGTCTTTTATCATCATTTACTCTTACTTCAACATCTTTTACACCATCTTTTACAATATCAAATATTTCTTTATGTAAATGTAATATCATTTCCATTTTTAATCACCTCTCAAGCTTTCTAACTTTTCTAAAAACTCTTTCGGAGGATCTACTTTAAACTTCATTTCTTTACCAGTTCTTGGATGTTTAAACTTAATACTATAAGAATGAAGCATTTGTCCAAAATCAGTAGCTCTTCCATGACCATACAATGGATCATTGCAAACAGGATAACCAATATATGATAAATGGACTCTTATTTGATGAGTTCTGCCAGTATCAAGAATACATTCTATGTAAGTATTATTATCAAATCTTTCTAGTACCCTAAAATGAGTAATAGCATTTTTCCCATTAACATCAGTAACAGCCATCTTCTGTCTATTATTTCTATCACGACCTATAGGAGCATCTACTTCTCCCGTATCATGTTTAATAAGACCATCAACTATCGCTAAATACTTTCTTTCAACTTCCTTTTTTGAAATCATTAAAGAAAGCTTCTCAAGCATTTCTTCTGTTTTCGCAACAATCATTAGTCCACTAGTATCTTTATCAAGTCTGTGAACAATCCCCGGTCTAAATTTATCCCCCGCAAGATTTCCATATTTATATAGTAAAGCATTTACTAAAGTACCAGTATAATGTCCTGGAGCAGGATGTACAACCATACCACTTACTTTATTAATTATTATTAAGTCATCATCTTCATATACAATATCTAGAGGAATATTTTCAGCCTCAACATTTATAGCATAATCAAGTTCACCATCAACAACTATTTCATCATCAAGCTTTACAGAATAAGAATTACTAACATTTTTTCCATTTACCATAACTTTATTCTCTTTAATCAACTTTTGAACTTTACTACGTGATAGTTCTAATTTTTCAGATAAATAACTATCAATCCTTAAACCTTCATTATCATCTACAATTATCATAGTATTCCTCCTTTTTACCCGTATTATACCACAAAAAAAAGAATGGTAACACCATTCGCATTATTCAGATATAACTTTACTTGATTCAAAAATATAACGTTTTCCTTCTTTATTAAACTTTACTTGATATAAAGCACCCTTAACAAAATCTTCATCTTTAACTCCATCCTCAACATTAAAGTACTTATATTGCTGCCAATCAACATCAAATTTAATACTCTCAGTCCTTTTATAATCTTTATAATAATTGCCATCTTTATAAAATAAAAGACGAACATATAAAATAATAGATTTATTATTTTTTTCTGCTTTTTCTAGCCTCTTTAAGTTCCTCATACCACAAGATGTTTGACAATCCTCAGTTACAGTATATAATCCCGAAGAAGAATCATAACTAACTTTAGGACAAGCAAAATCAATATTTTTATTTTCGTAATTATAGTTTTTTCCTAAAGTTTTTTGCACAGCTTCACTCATATCATCTTTTGTAAAAGTACTATTTACTTCCAAACTCTTATTATTAAAAATATACTTTAATAACATCATCGTCACATGCTTATATGATAAATCTTTTAATTTTACTTCTTTATCAGTATAATAATCAAAATCATAATCAACACAATTGTTTGATTTTAAAGAATAAGTAAAAGTATTCAGACTATCATATAAATCTATAATTTTCTTATCACTTATATCAACATCTACATACTTATTATCAAGAGAATTACTTTTTTTATTATTTATATTAATTACGCCACTATCAATTAAACCAATAAAAACTAAAGTAAATATTAGTATAATTGTCACTACAATTAGAATATTATTCTTTTTCACAAGCCACACCTACTTTAAAATAATGATAATATATATTTTTTAAAATTTCAATAAAAAAGTCATCACGAAATTTTCTTCACAATGACTTTCTATAAATTTATTCACCTATTTCAATATATTTCTTTTCTGGTTTCTTTTCTTCTTCTGTAACCTTAGGAACTTCCAAACTTAAGATACCATTTTTAAATGTAGCTTTTATATCATCTTCATCTACATCATCACCGATATAAAAACTTCTTGAACATTCTCCATAATATCTTTCGCGTCTAATAAACTTACCTTTTTCTTCCTCATCATTTGATGAATCAGTCTTAGCATTAATATTTAAATACCCACCATCAACATCAATTCTTATATCTTTTTTCTCAAAACCAGGTAAATCAACATCAATAACATAACTATTTTCATTTTCTCTGATATCCGTTCTCATTAAAGGATGAACTCTCTTTTCTTCACCTCTAAAAAATGGATCATTGAAAAAATCATCAAATAAATCATAATTTCTTCTAGGCATTAACATCATATACATCATCTTCCTTTCTATAAATGTGTAGACTATTTATAGTTTGCACATAAGTATAATTGAAAATACCTCATAAGGAACTTTTTTCCTTACAACTATGTTATACCACTAAAAATTGGCACTGTCAATACCAAAGTGCTAATTTTATTATTAACTAGCGTTTTTCAACTCATCAAACATTTCCTTCATAGTTGGATTATTACGGGTTAATCTTTGAATTGTCAAATCTTCAGCCTTACTATTCGCAAGTCTTAAATTATCGTTTGTTTTTTGTAAATGCTCTTTAATTTTATTTAAATGGTCAATTGTCTTATCAATTTCATCTATTGCCTTGCCAAACCTCTCAGATGCAAGTCTATAATTTCTCCCAAATCCCTCTTTAAAAGTATTAATGTTTTCTTCAAAATGAGTAATATCAATATTTTGATTTTTAACTTTTTCCAGTTCTTTTTTATAATCAAGAGCTTTATAAGACATATTTCTAATCAATGTAATAATCGGTATAAAGAATTGTGGTCTAATCACATACATTTTATCATACAGATGACCCACATCAACAATCCCATCATTATAATAATCATTGTCAGCTTCTAAAAGAGATACAAGTACTGCATATTCACACTTTTTCTGCCTTCTATCTTTATCAAGTTCCTTAAAAAAGTCTTCGTTTTTATGCTTGGTAGCCGTTTCATCTGCCTCATTTTTCATCTCAAACATAATAGAAACTACTTCAACACCATCATCATCATAATCTCTAAAAATAAAATCTCCCTTTGAGCCACTCTTAACATCATTATCTTTCTCAAAATAAGCATTCTTAAATAAAGGCCTTAGCCTATTAAATTCAACACTACAATGCTGCTCCAAAGATTCTCCAATCATCTTAGTTGATTGCCTTGCTTTAAAATCCTTATAGTATGCAATTTGTTCATCCTTGTCTTTTATTTTTTCTTCATATGATTCTTTAATCGTTTTTTCTTTTAACAAATAATTGTTTTTATCACTTTCAATCTGATTTCTTAAATTGATAATATCCCTTTCTTTTTTATCCATAACATCTTTTACTTTAAGTTCATTTTCAGTATCTTTCATTTTTAACTTACTTTTTAAATCAATGATTTGTTCATTAAGTTTTGATAATTCTTTTTGTGACTCACTTCTCATTTCAATTTCTTTTAATCGTATAGTATCAGCAACTTTACTATCATTATTCTTAATTTGATTTTTTAAATCACTTATTTCTACATCTTTGTTCTTAATTAGTTCTGAATATTGTTCTTTAACAGAAGCAGTATTCAACTTAATCAAATTATCTTTATCCTTTTCAAATTGTTCTTCACGCAATCTAACTTCTCTATTAAATTCTGTATCACGAATTTGTTTAACAATTGATTGATAGTCAACCTCATCTATCTGAAAGACAGTTCCACAATTAGGACATTTTATCTCATTCATAGTTATCACCTCATAAAACTATTATACCAAAAAAGAGTATTTAATACTCTTTAAAACTAACCTTGATAAACAGGATTATCCATTGTAATAAAAATATAATCTCCAAATTTAAACTTCAAATTTTTCTTATCTTTTGGAACTTCAAATCCTACATATCCCTGTAGTTTTTCTGAAGATGCAATTTCAGTATTTTGTATACTTTCATAATTATCTTTTCCTACAGCAGTATAACAAAATACACATTTTTCCATAGATGTAGAACTAACCTTATAATCATCTGCAGTTAAACTAACTTTTCCATCAAAAGTAGTATTAAAGGTTTCATTAGATAAATTTTCTATAATAAAGTGGAATGCTATTTTTTGATACCCATCTTTAGTATTATAATGTTCTGGAAAATTATCAGATTTATATTCAAATAGCTCATAACTATCTAATGTTACTATAATATCATTCGTTTTTGCTTTTTCTTGGTATTTAACTGTAACTTTTTTATTAGAATCTTCATTCGTACTTTTTTCAAAACTTTCAAATACATTATTATCTTTGTTAGTTACTTGCTTAAAAATTGAAAAAACAACTAAACCTAGTATACTTACTATTATGACTGATGCCACTACTAAAACAGTTCCTGCTGATCTATTGATACTTTTTTGAATTTTTTTACTATACTCAATTCTTTCTTTCCTCTTTTCTTCATCTTCTTGTTTCTTTAATTTCTTATATTCGTTAATAATATGAGTACAGTTGGCACCACAATTTGGACATTTATAATCGCTTTCTTTAATATTGATTCCGCAATATTCACATTTTAATTCTTTTTCATTCATAACATAAACCTCTCTTAATATAATCTTTATTCTTTATTATCAAAATAACTATTTTTCCTACCAAACATTGCCCCAATAAACCTAAACACAGCTCTTCTAGTAGTAAGCCAAACAAATTTAGCATTATTACTTTTATTCTTACATATTTTATCAACCATATATTTTGCAATCACTTCAGGCTTATCTCCTAAGATATTATAAACATTCTTAGTTTTTTCAGATAAATTAATCTTATCTCCATCACCCATAGATGTACCAATAAAATTTGTAATCATTATTCCAGGAGTAATCTTTCCAACATTTACATAATTACCATTATCTTTACTCTCCTTAGCAAGTGCCTCTGTAAAATAAGTAACCGCTCTCTTACTCGTACCATATATTGACAATCCACTCATAGTTGCATTATTTGAACCATATCCCTCAACATTATAAATTGCACCACTTTTTTGTTTAATCATAACAGGCATTATGAACTTACTACATAAAATAGTACCCTTAAGGTCTATATCAATAAGCCTATTTATCACATTTGAAGATAATTCCCAAATAGGATCCATTGGTTGATTAACACCCGCATTATTAATCCAAATATCTATTCTACCAAGTTTTTCCAATACTGAATCTATAACTTTTATAATATCATCTTCATTCGTAACATCCATTTTGTAAGATAATATTATACCTTTTTTATTAAAAAACTCTAATTTTTTCTTTGCGTTTTTTAACTCTTCATAATTTATATCACATAAAACTACATTAAACCCTTTTTTATAAAATTCCTCTATCATAGCATAACCAAAACCCCGAGCACTACCAGTAATCACAACAGTTTTCATAATAACTCACCTATAGATTGCTAACCCATAATCCATGAAGGTTACAATATGCATATGCAGAAATAACTTTTTCTAAAGTATTCAAATGAAATATACATTCTGGCTTATCTCCGGGATTTAAATACTTAATTGAATAACCTTTATTAGTTTCTATTAGCATAAACTCAATATAATGATTATCCTCCATAGGGTGCAAAACCTCACCACAAGTAACAATCGCTTCATTATCATGAATTTTAACAACTGGAACATGCTTTTCTGAAGCACCATCACTAATATTTGCCTTTAACTCTATCATTTCAGTTTCACAACATTTTAAATCACCATCACAATCTTTTATTACCCCAACAATATTTCCACAATCCTTACATTTAAATATTTTCATTAAAAACATCTCCTTAATATAAATTATAACAAATTAACAAAATAAAACCAATATTTTTAACTATTACTAATTAAAAAACTATGGTATAATTAAGAGGAAAATAAATATTAAAGGTGATGCATTTGAGGAATTTTATAGAAATTAAATATGATAATAATGGGCATCTAACAGCTGAAATAACAAAAAATGGAAACAAAAAAACTATAAGAAGCATGATTAACATATATAGATTAATTGATATTGCGAAGAAATATGGATATGAAATTAACGGAGAGATAAAAATTGTAAGATACTCTAAAGAAATAATCAAAGAGTATTACAAAAAGAAAAAGAACAGAATTAATGTATATCATATGCCAAAAGGAAAAACAATAATAAAGAAGAAGAAAAAAAAGGGAAAAATAATCGCAATGATGCTAAGTGGAACTATGACATTATCAGCTCTTGGATTAGCAATGTCTTTAAATAATAATGAAGACAAAGAAGAAGATTCACATATTTTGAAAGCAGAATACATGGTAGACCAACAAAATGAACTTGATAATACTACAGAAGATGAAATCATGAACATTCCTCCAGAAAATCAAACAGTAGCAGAATTTCATTATTCATATGAAGATAGGTCAAATACAGATTTGATATTTAATGTTGAGTTATATGATGATATTTTTAGAGATTGTGCAAAAAGATACGGATTAGATGTTAATCTTCTCAAAGCCATTGCATGTCAAGAAAGCAGCGGGAATCACTATGATAATATAGGAATAGGTCCAGCCGAAGGAATAATGCAAATAGAAAAAGACTGCCATATCGATACAGTAGTTTCAGCATTTGATTTTGAAAGTAATTCAGAAAAATCAATATATATTACAGAAGAGGCATTACAAGATCCAGCAACAAATATAGAAATTGGTGCAATGGATTTAAGAAACAGCATTGAAGCATATAACTACAATATTCCTCTTGGAACACAAGCATATAACTTTGGTGTTGGTGGTGTACAATATACTCTTGATATGTGTCAAAGTTTAACAGGAATAAATGAAACAGACATAGAAAATAATCAAGAAAATAATGAGTGGTTAAATTATAGAGAAATAATAGGAATTGGTGATCCAGAATACGTAGAACATGTATATAGCTTTCTACCAAATAACTACACTATATCAGTATTAGACAGAAATGGAAATGAAAAAACAATTGCTCTGATAAATGATAATGTAAAACAAATCACAAGATAAAAAGAAGTTATTCAATAATAAACTTCTTTTTTTGTTATATAACCATCTAAAGTACTTTCAATATAATCATAATCTTCTACACTAAAATCATTAAACTCTCTATAAAATATACCATTTACATTAATTAAAAGATTAATAACACTATAAGAATTTGTTTCTTTAAGCTCCTTACAATTTTTTGCAATCAACTTTAACATATTATACTGATAATCGGTCATATCATTTATTTGTCCAAAACACACTATAACAAGTTTATCTTCACAGTCAAGTATCCGACAGGCAATACAATTAGTCATAATCTCCCTCAACATTTTGTCATTAAAGTCTTTTTGTGACATATCAGATAATTCTATACCCTTTAACAATTGATATAAATTAATTAAATTTATTGTATGCGGCTCCTTACCATCATTTTCATTAATCTTAGATGCAAAAGAATCTCTAGACACAACCATTGACGCCTGCAACCCCCATTCATCCTCATCATCTCTTCTCCTAATTACCAAATCATCAAAAAAAGCAGCCAATTCATTATCACTATCTTTTGATAGATAAATTTTTTCTTTCAAAGATCTCCCCATATAATCACCTTCAATCTAAGTATAACAAAATAAAAATAATTTCAAAAGCGAAATTATTTAATTAATAAACTTAAACATATCTGAGATAAGACATAAATCATTATTATTTTCAATATGTCCAGTTACTACAATTGCATGACCAATCATTTCCATAAAATTAGATAATAAAGAAGCATCAAAATCTATGTATATTTTATTAGCCATTTGATTATAATCATCATCATTGGGACAATATATTAAAACTCTAATACGATTATCTGCAATTTTATTGATATTATCACTAATTCTACCAGCAATTGTAAATTCATTATGACATAATATCTGTTTTTTCATATTTTTTCACTCCTCGCACCCAATAATATAATAATTAAGCAATTAATACAAATGAACAATAACTAAAAATAAAAACATAAAATAAGCTTAAAATTAAAAAACTACATATACTTTTCTCTTTTTGTTACTAATATTTAAGAGTAAAAATCTAATTTACAATAATATTGTCAAAAAACAATAAAATAATTCCATTTTTTTTATGATTGTTATAAAATAAATTAAGGTGATAGTATGGATGAATTAAACATTAAAATAGCTGCAATGATTGAATATATTGAAATTTTAACTTCAATCGCAATAAACAAAAATCAACACGAATTAGCAAACAAACTTGACATAATAAAGGAAAGAGTTGAATTTGCAAAAACTGATGATGAATTAAATATATATAAAAGTACAATAAAAGAAATTGATGATTCATTAAATCAACTTACTAGAGAACTAACATATAGAGAAAAAGCATTAGTTGAACGTGGATATTCAAAAAAAGAAGTATTAGAACTAAGTTCATTTACCCAAAAACAATTTGATGAAAAAAAAACAATAATTATTGATAGAATAACAAAAAATAATAAAAGAGTACATAATCCAATCAGTATCTATATTGGAGGTCAGCCGGGCTGTGGTAAAACAACTTTGTCAAGAAAACTAAGAATGCAACCAAATGAAAATGGACTTGTAGAAATTTCACTAGATAATTACAGGAGTTATCATCCAAATTACTTAAAAATGGAAGAGTGCATAAAGAAACACTGGGAAAACAAAGTAGAAACAGATAATGATTCAAAAGGAAATGATATTGCCGATTTTACTCACAATTTTGTGGAACTAATGAGTGATGCTCTTCTAGATGAAGTTACAAAGCCAGTTGATAGCAAAGCATACAATATTGTACTTGAATGGGGAATGAGAAACCCTGATGCACCATTAGAAAGACTAAGAAATATGAAACAGCTAGGCTATACAAATATTGTAGACTTTATAGTCGTAAATAAAAAACTATCAAGAGAAGCCTGTAAAATAAGAGCAAATGTAATGAATAATTATAATCATATAATTAGACGTGTACCAGATTACTTCCATGAACAATGCATTACTAGCTTACCTAAGAGCGCCAAAAAAATATATGAAATTGGATACAAAAAAGAAAAAGTAGTTGATCAATTCATGCTTTCAAACAGAGCCAACAAAACAATTTGGGATCAAACACACTCGGAAGACCTAGAAACAGTGTATGAAGAATATTTACATAACGAAGAATTAACAGATAGTTTTAATAATAACTCTGATCTTTCTATTACATCCTACTTTGAAGAACACAGTGGATTTGAAGACAATAATAATGAAGAAACAAAAAAACAAATGTAAGAAAATTCCTACTATATCATAGTAGGAATTTATTATTTTATAGTACAACTATATCCTCCGGCTTCTAGCGCCTTTTTAGCTGCTTTTGGAGAAGACATTTTTTGTAACATATTTTTTGCTATTTTATCAACTTCAAGTGTAGACTTAACTTTTAAATGTTTATTATCAACACTTTGTTTACAATCAGTAAATGCATCCTTATATTGTGACATTGTACTTTTTACAGATGAACAAAAATCCTGTTTTTCAATAGCAGATATTTGAAGATCAGAATAATTAGATAAATCCATATCGTAACTAAAATCCATATCTTCGATTGTATTTCCCTTAAAACCAATATTAAATACAATATCAACACCACTTGTTTTTTGAGTACAAACTAATTTAGAATCCTTACTACACCCAACGGTAACAACTAACAAAAAAGCTATCCCTATACCCAACAAAATCTTACTTCTCATTCATATCACTCCTTTACATATTTATAAACATATTTTATCATATATATATAATATTTAATACTACATTTTGACTTTTTAATAAAAAAAATCAAACATTAAATTAACTTAACATACATTTTCCTAATTCAAAATAATCACGCTAATACTTCATTCATTATTAAAATCTCTATCCTTTTTTCCTCAATTACATATTATAATTCATCATTACAATATTTTTTTAAAATTTTTGTCATTTCATCAAATTGACTAACATTATATTTTATTTCATTTAATGACTGTACTACTTCATTTTCAGCTAAATGAATTTCTTCATCATCATAGTTATGTCCAATACATAAAGATCTTTTTAAGTTGTAGTTAATCCATTCAAGTCCAGAATAGATATCTGCATACATTAATACATTGATATTACTATCAATATTACCTTTATAGTTTTCCTTATAGCTTTTTACCACCTTTTCAAATTTATTATAATCTACACTTTCGGTATCTCCACCTGACCAATACCATGCAACTTGAATCAATTCTAGTGTTGGATTGATATAACCACTTGCTTCCCAATCTATAATATAAGGTTTATTGTCCTGCCAAATTATATTCTTTCTATCTAAGTCTCTATGACTTATAACCAAATTATTTTTTGCATGTTCAATTGCTTCCACCGATTTTTTATTTAAATCATATAAAACATCAATATTATCTTTATAAAGTTGAAAATATGCTTTATTTTGTTCACTTGCAATAGAAACGTAATCATTCCAATTATAAATTCTTGTATTAACATGTTTTCTATTTTCATTATCTATTGACGAAAAATTTACATTATGTATTTCAGCTAATAATTTCCCAACTATTTCAGAATGTTTTTCCTCAATTTCCTCAGCCTTTAATATTTTACCATCAATCCATTCAAAAATCATATAATAATTATTACCAAATTTCTTCATAATATCATCATTGATTTTAATAGCCCCAATTGCAGGAATACCATTGGCTTTAACTAAATCAGTAAATTTTTCAGCAAATAAGAAATTTGAATAAGCAGTTTTACTTTTCATTACACCACTATTTAATTCTTTAATAGCATATGTTCCTTTATCAGTTACTACTTTATACATTCTATGAGATAAACCACCAATTACTTTATCTATACTTTTAATTTTTTTACCTAGATTACATTCTTTTATTAACTCTTCCATATAATCACTTCCTATAAGCATTATACCATTAAAAAATGAGAATTTTAGCACAACTCCCTTACCTCTCTACCTTATTTATTTTCTGATCTTTATATTATTTTTTTAGACTTTAAAATAACATTATTTCATAGTATTATTATGAAAATAATAGAACCTAAATTACTAACTTAAGTTCAAAAAATACTAAAACCATTGATATATAAAGATATAAAAAGTGACACTGTCTCTCGACAGTGTCTTCAGGGGGAAATCTTAATATCAGTTCGTAACAATTTAGTAATAGACCAAAGTCTTATAAAATAAGACTTTTTAATTTTCTTAAATTTACTAAAGTTTATTAAAATAACTTTATTTTTTGCAATTAGTATCTGGATTTGGTATCTGAAAAACAAAAATGACACTATGACAATTTGTAAATACCTCACAAGTACTTATTATGTCATAGTGTCATATATCATTTAATTTTACTTTTAAAAATATATTTTAATTATTCACCTATTAATAAATTATATGGTTCTATTTTTCTAATTTTTAATGACATTAAAATTGTAGAAATAACAGATATACTAATTATAAATAAAGCAGATATTATTGATAAATCCATAGGTATAACCATTGTACATTTCATTATACCAAATGGTCTCATATTAAATCCAATATATGGATTTGTAATAAAGTAAGAAATGATTGTACCAATTAATGTAGCAATTATTATTATTGGCATAAACGCTAAGACATTTTGAATTACTAAATCTGTTGTTTTGTATCCTAGCGCTTTTAAAATACCATATTCATATCTTCTATCATATATCATTGATTTCATAAGTAGATATAATACTAACACTATAATACATCCAGATATAATAGAAATTACTATTACCATTAAGTTAGCAATGCCAACAAAAGTAGACAATTGGCTTTTTATTAATTCTTGAAAATCTACTGTAGTAATTATTTTATCACCATACTTTGCATTATATTTATCAATTATTTTACTTGCTTTTAAATTAGAATCAAAATAATATACTGAACTAACTTCATCAATATTAATTAATTGTTTAGCTCCATCATATGATAATATTGCTTCACGTCCCGAATTATTTGTAGTTTGAATAAAACCAGTTATTAAATATGAGTATTTTTTATTACCAACTTGATATTCTATTTCATCACCGATATTATATCCATTTTCTTTAGCATATTTACCTGATATAGCAACTTCATTATCATGTTTAGGATGTCTTCCTTTATAACAATTATCTTTATTGTTAATTTTAGAAGTATCTTCTAATATATAAACTACAAATGGTGAAAAATCTTTATCATGCATCATATAACTAGTTAGATATTTAAAATCCTTAATATCTTTATCATTTTTTAAATCATTTACAAACTCTTCTTTTATATCATTATCTACTGAAACTATGCCATCAGCTATTTCAAATGTTAATAAAGAAAGTTTTGGTTCTCTACTAAAGTTTTGATACATAGTTACTGAAGCAACCATTAAGAAACATAAGAATATTATAGTTATGAAACTAATTATATTTTGCTTAATATTTTTAAACATGTTTTTTAAAGATAAACTGGTATTAATAGATAATTTTGATTTATCTAGTTGAATATGATTTTTCTTAAAATTATGATTTTCAATTCCATCTCTTAATGCGATAATTGGTTCTATTTTTTTTATTTTTCTAATTGATATCATTACAACAAATAATACAAATAAGCTAATAACAATTAAAGTAATTAATGTTGAGGCTATATTAAATTTTAGATTATATGGAATACCAGATTGTGCAATTAACATATTAGTTATTATTGGCATAAATAAGTATCCACATATAATACCTAAAACTAAACCTATTATTGTTAATATTCCAAATTGAAATAATAATGATTTTTTTAAATCTTTTGTTGTATACCCCATAGCTTTTAAAGCACCTAAATTTTTCATATTTTCTTTAATATAATTTGAAATATTATTAAAGATCATAAGCATAACTATTCCAATAATAATTATTACTGTCATAAAAAATGAGGCAAAGAATATCATTGAAAGAAATGTTCTTGATTCTATTGTTGTATTTAATGGTGCTACTATTGTTTCAATATTTTTATCAATAAATATTTCTCTTACAATCTTATTTGATTCTTTTAATATAGATGTATCTTTAAAATTTTCTTTATAATTAATATATAAAGTAAATGATTTTGAAGTTGGATTATCATTTTCAATTTTAGCATAATCTTCATCACTTATAAGCATATGATATTGATTCATGTTATATGATCCACCATAAATAGTATTAATATATCCTTTTACTTTAAAACTATATGTATTTGTTGGAAATTTTATTTCGTAAGTATCCCCTATATTTATACCTCCTCCAGTATGGATATGGTAAGGTATATAAATATAGTTATCTATAATGCTTGTATCTTCTTCAATTATTTCTATTTTAGATATATTTCTATTTAAAGCCTCACTTTTAATAAAATTAACGTATGGAGTAACTTCTCCTTCATTAAATTTTATTGATGTTTGAACAAATAAACCTTCAGTATATAAATAATCAGAAACACTATCTGGAATAATACTATCAATATATTCTTTGGTAATATTGCCTGCATTACCTGATGAATATATTGCAGCATCTGATGCATTTAATCTTTCAGCTTCTTTATACGAACTTTTTTGAAAATCAAAAACTAATAAGCATGATACACAAAGAAAGATTGCACCTATAAGTATTAACAAAGCAATACAAATAGATAGTCCTTTATTCTTTCTTAAATTAGATTTAGCTAGTAATATACTTTTCATATTACCACCCCATCTTAATTAAGAAGTCAGATAATTTTTGATGACGTTCTTTATCATTTGGAATATATTTTCCTAAATTACATTCACCAACTATTTCACCATCTTTTAGGTAAATAATTCTATTTCCTCTTCTTGCACTTTTAATATCATGTGTAACCATAACAATAGATTGTCCTTTGTTATTAAATTCTGTTAGAGTATCTAAAACATCTTTTCCAGTTTTAGAGTTAAGTGCTCCTGTTGGTTCATCTGCAAAAACAAGTTTAGGATTATTAATTAAAGCTCTTGCTATTCCTACTCTTTGAGCTTCTCCACCAGATAATTGTGTTGGAAATTTAGTCCATAATTCTTCTTTTATATCTACTTTCTTTAATATTTCTTTAGCATTCTTTACTACTTCTTTTTTATTATTATTAACAAGAAGTCCTGATACTAACACATTATCAAGTACACTCATAGAATCTATTAAATAAGTCTGTTGAAATACAAATCCACAGTTTTTTCTTCTAAATTGAGCTAATTTATCAATAGTCATTTTAGTTATTTCTTTATTATTAAATGATATTTGACCTAATGTAGGTTTATCCATACCTGATAGTGTATATAAAAGTGTCGATTTACCTGCTCCTGATGCTCCCATTATAATTGTATAATCACCTTCATATATTTCTAAATCTATATTTTTAAGTACATGTTGTTGTAATCCACCATTTGAAAATGTTTTACATAATTTTTTTGTTTCTATTATATTTCCCATAAAACTCTCTCCCTTTACAACATACATAGTACGCTATTTTTTCTTAAATAACTTTAATTAATTCTTAAATATTTCTTAAATAATACGAATATAAATAGTTACAATAAACCCTGGATTAGCATTACTAAGCTCTAATTTACCATTCATATTATCCATAAAATAATTAGCTAGATGAAGTCCTAATCCTGCGCCATCTTTGTCTTTTACATCTCTTCCTCTTTTATATTTTTCTTTTAATAAAGGTAAATCTAATTCATTTACTCCATTACCATAATCTCTAAAACTAATAATTAAGTATTCTTCTTCTTTTTCTATATTAATATCTATCTTTGTATTAGCATATTTATATGAATTATTAATTATATTATCTAATGTTTGTTGCATACGTATTTTATCTATATAAATATTACAATTAGGAACCTTATAATCATTTAGTTTATTTAGATAGTCAGCATTTTTAATTAAATTATTTAAAATATCAGAACTATAATTAGAAGGATTTACATCAATCTCTGTTATATCATTAATACTAGAATTAAATAAATTATCTACTAATATTTTTATTTGATCTGTTTTTATATTTATTTGATTAAAATAATTTTTAATATCTTTATCTTTTGTTTTTTCATAACCTATTTCTGATGTTGATTTAATAGAAGCAATTGGTGTTTTTATATCATGAGATAATTTAGATACCATTTCTTTTTTAGCATCATTTGCATTTTTTTCATTTATTCTAGCTTTTTTTAGTTCACTTCTCATTAAATCAAATGCTTCAGTAAATCCTCCAAATACATGTTTTTTATCCATATATAATGGAATATCTAAATTACCATCTGCTACTCTTACTGCAAATTTATTTAGATCATTAAATGGTTTTATAATATTTCTATTTATATATATTGAATATATTATTAATAAAAGTATTTGAATTATAAACATTATAAATACAGTAATAAATATATAATTCTTATAATTATTTATTAATTCATTAGTATTATTTTTTATAAGTATTTTACCTACTACTATATCATTAATTTTTAAATCAAGAATAATGTCATTATTCTTAATTGCATCATTTAAAGAATTAGATTCAGATTGTTTTGTCTTATATATTAATTTATCATTAGTATCAATTATTGAATAATCTAATATTTTACAATAATTATCTTCATCATTATAATTTTCCTCTACTTCTTTTACACATTCATTTACTTTTACTATATCTTGGTTAACGCTTTCTATTCTTTCACATAAAAATGTACATATAAATATTTCCATAAGAAAAGTAAAAATAAATAAGATTATAATTGTTTTTCTTCTCATTTACTTTCACCTTCAAACTTATATCCTTCTTTCCAAACGGTAGTAATATATTTTGGATTATTTGGATCTATTTCAATTGCTTCCCTTATTTTTCTTATGTGAACATTAAGTGTTCCATCTCCTGTAAACTTATCTTGCCAAACATTATCAAATAGTTCATCTTTTGTAACTAATCTATTTGAATTATTTATTAAATATGTTAATAATTTATATTCTAAACTAGTTAGTTTAACTAAATTATCTTTTAAATATACTTCTTTATTTTGAAAGTCAACTCTTAAATTACCATCATTAAATTCTTTTAGGTCTTCCTTTTTAAATCTTTTTAACATTACTTTTACTTTCGCAAGTAAAACTCCAAGTGAATATGGTTTTTCTATATAATCATCCCCACCTATATTTAAAGCAATTATTTTATCATCATCTGTATTTCTTGCTGATATAAATAAAATAGGAATATCTTTTTCTTTACGTAATTGCTTACATAAATCAAAACCCGATCCATCTTGTAGATTAATATCTAAAAGTATTAGTGATGCATCATTACTTTCAAAAAAAGCATTACACTCACTTTTACTATAACAGGCATATGTATTAATGTTAAACATATTTAAATATTCACAAGTATTATCCGCAAGTTCTTTTTCATCATCTACTATTAGACAATCATATTTCATAGAATCACTCCCTTAAAATTACATTTTTTTATTAATACATTACTAACAGCAATTACTGTGCAAGAATAAATTAATACAAATAATGAATCAGAAAAATTTAATAATTTCAATTCATTTGCATATAGAATACTGTTTAGAACAAAATGAAAAACTATACTAATAATAAGAAAACTAATATTCTTTTTTTGAAAGAAATAAAATCTAAATAAGTTAAACAAAGAAGTGCAACTAATGATATCAATCGAGATATAATTAATAGTAATCCACTACCAAAACTAGATATTAGAACAATTGAACTTCCTATATCAAAAACTGTATGAAATATTCCTCTACTGAGACCAAACCATTTTGTTAAAAATTTATTATGATCTTTTTTTTATACATTTTTCATTACAAAATAATAACCGCATCCTTCAGAAATTGCTTGTATAATTCCAACAATGATGCATAAAACAATCAAATGATTATTAAAAATTGTTTTTAATGGCGAATATATCAATATTGCTTGTATAGGTTGTGGTAATAACAATCCAAACGTTACTAAACTAATAACTCCTAAAAAAAGTATTTTTTATTCATTTTTATCACACCTTATAACCATTATAACATATTATCCTTAAAACTTATCTCACTTTAAAAAATAGAAATAAATTTGGTTTGGATAGGTAGCTAGATGAATAAAACTCTATATAAATATTAAAATTTTGTTTTTTTATAAAATAAGACAAAAAAAATGATAGGCCATAAGGCCTATCTTCAGGGGGCGCACATTAGATCCTCCACTGTATTTTTTGATTTTCCATAATTCGTTATAAAATAAGGACTTTTTCCATTTGTCAAAAATTAGCTTTCCACTACATTTTACCCCTTTGGGTAGGTAATTTGGGTAGGTAAAATTACTATAAATTCTTTTTTATTAAAACTCTACTTACTAGAATTACTATACATGAATAAACTAGTACAAATATTGAATCAGAAAAATTAAATAATTTTAATTCATTTGCATATAGAATACTGTTTAGAACAAAATGAAAAACTATACTAATAATAAGAAAACTAATATTCTTTTTTTTGAAAGAAATAAAATCTAAATAAGTTAATTGAACAAGTGCAACTAATGAAATTAATCTTGAAATAACTATAAGAAATCCATTACCAAAACTTGTGATCAAAATCATTGCACTAGCAATATCAAAAATTGTATGAAGTACTCCTCTACCTAAACCGAACCATTTTGATAAACAATCACTATGATCTTTTGTATATATTTTTTTCATAACAGAATAATAACCACATTCCTCAGAAATAGCCTGAATAATTCCAACAATTATACATAGAATAACCAAATGGTTATTAAAAAAACTATTTAATGGAGTATATACCAGTAAAGCTTGTATTGGTTGTGGTATAAGAAATCCAAATATTATAAGACTAATAATTCCTATAAAAAAGTATTTTTTCTTCATTTATATCACCAACTATAATAATTATACCATATTATTTCTAAAGCCTTTACAAAAATGGAAAAACTTTCATTTTGGGTAGGTAGCTGGGTAGGTAAAATTTTTGATATTTTTCTATAATTCTCAGATTCCATTATAAAATAAAGGAATAAAAAAAAGTGGACCTCTATCGAGGTCCTTCAGGGGGTTTTGGTTGTGTACTATCACATTAAATCGTAATAGTACGGGCATGGAGTAACATGCCATTATTAGTGTATCTT
>CACWWC010000006.1 GCA_902764545.1 uncultured Erysipelotrichaceae bacterium
AGTTATTCCCGCATATCCTATTCCAAGTACTACTACCATGATTAATGCAAATGTTAGAATTTTTAATTGTTTTTTGTTTTGAATATTCATTATTTCACTATCCTATTTTCTATATTTTTATTGTAAACTCTCCCCTCCCCCGATGTCAAATTGCACTTATACTTTTGGACATAAAAAGTAGGCATTTACACCTACTTTACATTTTTTATTATTAGAATAAACTTAATTGGTTTGAGTCTGGTAAATCACTTAAAATGCCCATATCTTTCATTCTGTCTATTAGTGTTTGTGATACTTTGGCTCTTTTTTGGATATCTTCAATACTTATGAATTGTCCTTTTTGTCTTTCTGCAACTATATTTTTTGCAACTGTATCACCTAATCCGTCTATTGAATTAAATGGTGGATATATTTCTTTATCATTTTTTGCAATCCATACTGTTGCGTCACTTTCATATAAATCTACGTTTAAGAATTTTATTCCTCTTGCGGTGGCTTCTAAGGCAACTTTTAGGCTTTCAGCTTGTCCATTTTCTTTGTTTGTTGCTTCATAGCCTTTTTCTTGAATATCTTCTATTCTTGCTTTTATAGATTGGTATCCTTTAATCATATTCTCTACATCTACATCTGTTGCTTTTGATGAATACCATGATGCATAGAAATATACTGGCATGTGTACTTTATACCAAGCTATTCTAAATGCTGAAATAACATATGCTGCTGCATGAGCTTTTGGGAACATGTATTTTATTTTGGCACATGATCCTATAAACCAGTCTGGAATCTTTGAGTCTTTCATTAATTGTTCATATTCTTTCCATAATTCTTTATCTTTTGGTTTTGATGCTCTTCCTTTTCGAACAAATTCCATTATTTTAAATGCCTTTATTGGTTCTAACCCATGATACATTAAATAAACCATGATATCATCACGACATCCTATTGTTTCTTTAAATGGTACTATGTTGTTTGCGATTAATTCTTGGGCATTTCCCAACCAAACATCAGTTCCATGTGATAGTCCTGATATTTTAATAAGTTCTGCAAAGGTTGTTGGCTTAGTATCTTCTACTAATTTTATAGTAAATGGCGTTCCAAATTCTGGTATACCTAATGTTCCAGTATTACACATTATTTGTTCTTTGGTAACTCCTAATGCATCAGTCGATGTAAATATTGACATAGTTGCTTTATCATCTAGTGGAACTTTTAAGATATCTGTTTTTGATTGCAATTGAATAAGCCTTAACTGTGTTGGATCACTATGTCCTAAAATATCTAGTTTCAGCAAACATTGATCGATTGAGTGGTAATCAAAGTGTGTTGTTCGCCACTCTGCTGTTGCATCTTCAGCTGGGAATTGGAATGGTGTAAAGTCTGAGACTTCCATATAATCAGGAATAACAACTATTCCTCCAGGGTGCTGACCTGTTGTTCTTTTGACTCCCGTACATCCAAGAGCTAATCTTTCTATTTCAGCAGTTCTTACATCGGTTATCTCTTTATCTTCAAAGTATCCTTTAACAAATCCAAATGCTGTTTTATCGGCTACTGTACCAATTGTTCCAGCTCTATATACATTATC
Source organism: uncultured Erysipelotrichaceae bacterium (assembly GCA_902764545.1). Taxonomy (GTDB): domain Bacteria; phylum Bacillota_I; class Bacilli_A; order RF39; family UBA660; genus UBA3789. The sequence goes on from CACWWC010000006.1 coordinate 1,586, forward strand.
TTCTCCAAATAATACTTTAGTATATGCATGTGCACTTGCTTGATTCAAGTCTGAAAAGTTTAAGTCAATATCTGGTACTTTATCAGCATTGAATCCTAAGAATGTTGCGAATGGCATATCTTGACCATCTTTAATCATTGGAACATGACAGTTAGGGCACTCGTGGTCTGGTAAGTCAAATCCTGATGAATATGTGGCACCTAGTGGATTTCCCTGTTCATCATCAAATATACTTAATTTACATTTATCACATCTATAGTGAGCCGCTAATGGATTAACTTCTGTTATTCCCATCATAGTTGCGACAAAGCTTGAACCTACTGATCCTCGTGATCCTACTAAATATCCTTCATCATTTGAATGTTTTACTAGGCGTTGAGAAATTAGATATATTGGATCAAATCCTCCACCTATTACTCCACCTAGAGTTTTTTTCACTTTTTTCTCTAATGCTTTTTCATCAAGTTCTTCTTCTGTTGTTCTTTTTACATAGTCTGTTACTATTTGTTTAATATTTTCAGAACCTTTTAATATTTCATCGTGAAGTTCCTTGTGAATTACTTTTTGGTATTCTTCATCACTTAGACCTTTGTCTTCATATTTTTCTTTTATAATCTTAAATACTATATCTCCATATAGTTCAGTGGATATTCTTTCTTCTATCATATATGGAAGTGGTTCTCCATACCAATCTTTTGCTTTGGTATAAACTAATTCAGTAACTACTACTGGACAGTCTAGATAACTTTTTCCATCATCTGATTTTACTCTTGGTGAGAAAGGTATACCTCCGGTATCTATAATTACTTCTACTATTTCACACATGTCGGCAATTTTATTTGTATTTTCTATTACTATTTCATGTGCTAGTTCTTCTCCTAAAAAATTAAAATCTTCTAACATTTCATCTGTTGTCCTAAAGTGATTAGACGGGATATTTTTTATTCCGTTTCTTGCGAGTGGATGTCGTCCTCCACCTGGAACTTTCTGATTAACAATTATTTCTCTATATATTTTATCATCTCTTGTTAAATGGTGAACATCTCCTGTTGCGACTATTATTTTTCCAGCTTCTTTTGTTACTCTAACTATCTTTTCAACGTTTGCTATTATTTCAGCTTTTGATGCAAAGTCATTCGATTGTAGTAGGTGGTCATAGCATTCTATTGGCTGTACTTCTACGTAATCATAGAATCTGATAACATTAGATAGTTCATCATCACTTTTTGATTTAGCTAATCTAAATACTTCACTTTCATAGCAGCCACTTCCTATTAGAAGTCCTTCTCTATGTTCCTCGATTACACTTCTTAATATTCTTGGGGATTTATATAGATATGTTGTATTGGCTAGAGATACTAATTTGAATAAATTTTTTAGACCTGTTTTATTTTTTACAAGTAGATTAACGTGGTGAGAACGCCCATATTTATGTATTTCATCTTTTTCTACTAATTTGTCTAAATCTGTCATAATATCTATATTACGGTTAGATAGTTTCTTTAGCATCTTATAGAAAACTAGAGCTGTTCCTTCTGCATCATAATCACCTCTATGATGTGCTGATTCATCCCATGGAACTTCATATCTTTTTACTAGTGCGGAAAGTGAGTGTCTTGCATATGTATTATCCATTGTTCTTGATAGTTCTAAGGTATCTATTACTGGGTTTTTAAATGTTCCTAAGTTGTATTTCTTATATGCCATTTCAAGAAATGATACATCAAACTTCGCATTATGTGCAACCATTGGACAATCTCCAAACCAATCAATAAACCTTTTTACTGCATTTTCTTCATTGTCTTTATCTTCTAGCATCGCATCCGTAATATTAGTTACCTCTATAATTTTTTGAGGTAATGGTCTTCCTGGATTAATTAGTTCATCATATTTTTCTATGATAACTCCATCTTTTATCTTTACTGCTCCGATTTCAATAATAGAGTCGGCTCCACCAGCATTAAATCCTGTTGTTTCAAAGTCAAAGACTACATAAGTTTCTTCTAACATTACCTTATCTGTTGGTCTAACGACTATATCTACAGAGTCATCAATCATAACAAGTTCGGCACCATAGATTGCTTTAAAAGGTTCTTCTCCTTCTTTTAATCCTTTATTATGTGAAGTGACAAAGTTAAATACATGAGGGAATCCCTGTACTCCATTATGATCTGTAATTGCTACTGCTTTATGACCAAATTTCATAGCTTGTTTGATAACATCTACTTCATCTGCCAATCCATCCATTTGAGACATTTTTGTGTGACAATGAAGCTCTACTCTTTTTTCTTCTGATGTATCTTTAATACTTGATTCATTATGTTCTACTTTAAGAATGTCTCTGGCATTAATAACTAATTCTTTTGAATATTTATCATTTACTGATGCACCTCTTATTTTATACCAATTTCCTTCTTTTAACTCTCCTTTAAGTCTTCCATATTCTTCATCATCTCTTACAAATACTTTACAATAAATACTATCTGAGTAATCTGTTATTTTTAATGTTATTATTTTAAAATCTGTCTTGCTTGATTCAAAGAAGTCCATTCCAAAAATTTTTGCTTCAACAACAACATTATTGTCTTCTCCTATAATAGTTTTTATTTTTATTGGATCTTCTTTTATTCCTCTACCAATTACACTATTTTCATCTTTTTTTTCTCTTCTATATTGTTTCCTTGGTTGTTCTTTATTTTCCTCTTTCTTTTTTTCTTCTTTTAATGGTACTGGCATTTCAATATTATTTAATTCATTTTGAATTTCTTCATATATATTATCTTCATGTCTAACTTCTATATCGATGTTAAAGTTATATGATAACTTTTTAAAGAATTTTTCTATTCTTGGAAGTACACTTTGAAGCCTTTCTTTCTCCATGTCATTTAAAACAATAAGTTTTAAAAAATCATCTTCTATTATTAGGCAATCTTTGTAAAGTTCAATAACTTTTAAGTCATCTTTAAGTTGTTCTAGTAGATAGTCATAATATTCTCGCAAAACGTTTAAATTCATGTTCTTTATATTGTAAATTATTTCAATTTTTGAAGCTTTATCATCTAATAGCATCTTTTTTTCTTCTAATTCTCTATATACATCTATGGGTAATAATTCATCTTTATCAATATATATATTCCAACTGTTTGTTTTAGAATTAATTCTTATTTTAGACATTATGGCATCATTAAAATATTGGAAATGGTCTTTTCCAATACCTACTTTATCTAATAATATTTTAATCTTTTCATCCATAATAATCCCCCTAATAATAAACTATTTTTTGCTGCTTCTAATAATGTATCTTTGATTTCTAATACAAAAATCAATAAACTCTTCTATATTCATTTTTTTCAATTCTTTTTCATAGGCATATTTATCTACATCAAATGATATTTTATCTCTCATCATATAACTAAAAAAGTCTTCTTGTGGAATTCCTAAATACATTAACCAATATGGATACAACCATCTTTTTAATTCTTGTAATTCTGGAGTTCCACTTAAATAATAGCTTTTGTTGTTTATAATTGTTGGATATTCGTTTAAAACAGCTAATTCTACTATAGCCTTTTTAAATTTCTTGTCTTCTGCTTCATACCATTTTATATTATTCATGGCAATATGCATATTAATCTCATATAAAATATTTAAAGGATTACTACTATCAATGTTTTTTCCAATTATCATACTACCATTTATAGGATGATCAATTATATTTAATTCTTTGTTCACAATAAAAAAATTATAATCAGGTATTTCTATTCTAAGTATTTCTTTTACTAATCTTGTAGTATTTTTTTTATTTTTGTCCCATAACTTCATTAATTCAAGGCGATATTTTTCTGCTTGTTTTCTTATTTTTTCGTAGTTTTTATTTTCTAATACAACATTGTATATCGTATCATTATCTGGAATAAAATTCTTTATATCTTTTAATATTGGCAATTTATCTTTATATGTGGAATTATATTCATTTCTATATGATTCCCACAATTTTTGTTTTAAATTATATATGCTTTCTGAAATTGATGCTTGAAAAAGAAGATTCCATATTAAAGCATAGTCGTTTACAATAAAATTAGTACTCATATATTACATCACTCTCTATAAATATAATATCAAAAATTAATAAAAAGTTAAACAAAAAAAGAGAATATTCACCTATTCTCCAAATTTTATTGTTTTAAAAATTTTATTGTATGCTTTATCACAATAATTCCCTGGTCCTATGTCGTCATACTTTATTGTATAAATTTTATCATTATATGTTGTTGCATAAGAGTAGTATATGGCTTTTATATTGTGTCTTAGAGTAATTACCCACCATTTATGGTTGTTAATTTCTTTTTCTTCTGTGTGATAGCTACCATTAACAAATATATTATCTTTAGCTTCTTGTTCTATGTTTGTATCATAATAGTCTTTATATTCAATTTGTATGATACATGTATTTGATAGGTCTGTATCATTATAATCATAGTAGACTATGTTGTCTTCTTCATTATTGTCATCTAATTCAAACTTCTCTGGAATACTAATATGTAAGTTACCTATTATTTTTTCCTCTTTCTTTTCTTTTGTAGTGACCTTTTTTGGTTTATTATCATTTAATAAATTTATAAATACAGTTATTGCAATTGCAAACAAAATGAATACTATAAACTTTAGCTTTTTTTTCATTGTTTATCCTTACATTTTTTGATATATAAAATATGCTGCTACTGCTATTACTGTAATTATTAATATAAATATGATAACTTTTGCCACTAATGGTAATCCTGTGTCTGAAAATTCTTTATCCATGTCAAAGTCTTCTTCAGATAAGTCCATACTTCTTGTGTAAAAATCAGTATCTGCACCTTTAATTCCTGATTTGTCTTCTTCTTTGTCAAGCTCTTTTATTTTTGCATCATCAATTTGTTCTTTTAATGATAACTCTTTAGTGTCTTCTACTTTTTCTTCTTCATCTTTCTTGTCTAATTCTTTTGCGCTCGCAACCTTATCAAGCATATTAGTTGCCATTAAATCACTTAATAAATCTACTGTTGTAGCTTTATCTATTTCTCCAGCTAATGTTTTGGATGCTATTGTATCAACAAGTTCTCTTATTTCTTTTTCTTCTTCTGTCTGAATTCTATTTTTCTTTTCTTCCCTATATTTTAATAGTTCTTCTAAATTAACACCAGCTAAAATATTATAACTAGTATGTTTCAATTTTCTTTTTTCATCTAAATCGTCTTTTTGTTGTTTATTCTTTCTGGCATCTTCTAATACACTATTGATATCATACACTTTTTTTTCATTTCTTTGATATAAGTGTTTGAAGTCTTCTAAGTCTTTTTTTACTTTAGGCATTTCTTCAACGTTTTGATACATTCTCATTTTTTGATAACTTTCTCTTGTCTTTTCTTTGTTTTCAAAATGATTATTGTCTATTTCATATACGTTTGCGTTTGTAACATCTGTTATGTTTGTATACTTATTTGAATTTTGATATAATTCTTTATTTTTTTCAGAACGACTTTCTCTAATGGTATTTTCTTCTTTGTATCTATCCATTCTTCTCATACCATTCACCTTCCTATTATAAGTTTAGCACATGTGTATTAAAAACAAAAGATTATTTATTTTTTACTTTACATAATTTATAATCTTTTTATGCTTTACTAGATATCTGTTTTTAGATATAATTGTTTTGAGGAGGATTATTAATGAAAGTTAGAGTTAATCAAGATGCTTGCATTGGATGTGGTGTTTGTTTAGGTGTTGATGACAAATTATTTCAAATGAATGATGCAGGCTATTCTGAGGCAATTAATGAGGTAGTTCCTGAAGGAAAAGAGGATAACGCTAAAGAAGCAATTGATTCTTGTCCTACTGGAGCAATTGAGGAAGTTGAATAATAAAAGAACTGTCATACTGTGATAGTTCTTATTTTTTTACCATTTGTTTAATTCTATTTTCTATGATGGTTATATCATTTTCATTAGAAGATTCTAGATAAAAATTTTCTATTATATTCATAATAGCGTTATGAATTTTGGATAATTTTCTGTATTCCTCATACATTTCATTACCTCGGTATGTTCCGTATTTTAACTCTATTAATCTTGAAAATAATGAAATTAGTTCTCTCTTTTCTTTGTTTGATATATTACTTAATAAAATATCTCTAAGTCTTTGTAACGCATTTTGTATTGCTAAAAAGTTTAATCTAGAATTTAAATTTTTGCTATTATATTTACTTAATTCTTTTATAATCTGTTCTGAGCAGGTGAATATATCTAATATGTTTGGGTTTATTTTTTTACTGTCAGATACAGTTGTTCCAAATAGGTTCAATCTATAATTATATAAATATTCTGGATATGTACCTACTTTATCTGCTCTATATAGTAGTGGGATACAGAATGGATAGTCTTCCCATTTTAAGTTTTCCGGGAAAATTTTTCCACCTATTAATTCTCTTTTGAAAAGTTTATTTGTAACACATGGTGTTTCAAATGTTAAATATTCAAGTTCCTGTTTTGGATAGATGATTTTTCTTGTATTAATGTCTGTATTTCTAATTAAAAAGTTTAATTTTAATGGTCCTTTTGCTAACCTTCTATTAGCTCTTGCAATATCTAAATTATATTCTTTGGAAATGTTATATAGTTTCTCATACATATCATATTCTATGTAATCATCACTGTCTACAAAGCCTATATATTCTCCATCTGCAATTTCTAATGCTTTATTCCTTGTATATGCAACACCTTTATTAATAGGATTTTCTAATACTTTAATTATATTTGGATATTGTTCTTCGTATTTTTTTATAATTTCTAAACTTTTATCCTTTGATTTGTCATCTACAACAATTGCTTCTATGTCCTTTTCAGTTTGATTTATGACTGTTTCTAGGCATTTTCCAATATATTTTTCTTGATTATATACCGGTATTATGATGCTTACTTTGGGCATTGTCTTTTCTCCTTAATTATTTTTGTAACTATAAACTATTTGCACCTCTTTGGGAGTTAGTTTTCTATACTCGCCTGATTTTAAATTTTCTGTTGTGAATATTGCTATTCTTTTTCTAGTTAGTTTTTCAACTCTATATCCAACCTTTTCAAACATTTTTTTTACTTGATGATTTTTACCTTCATGAATAGTTATTTCAACCATTGATGTATTTGATTCATTGTTAATTCTTTTTAATTTAACACGGGATGCTTTTACTTTAATCCCATCTATTTCTACTCCAGATTTTAATCTATTTATTTGTTCGCCTTTAATGATTCCCTCAATTTTAGCTAAATATACTTTTTCAATGTTATTCTTAGGTTGCATCAATATGTTTGCAAAATCACCATCATTGGTTAAAAGAAGTACTCCTGTTGTATCATAGTCTAGTCTTCCTACAGGAAAAATTCTTGCTGATGTATTAATAAGGCTTGTAACAACTTTTCTATCTCTATCATCACTTGTGGATGTGATATAACCTCTTGGTTTGTTTAATAAGTAGTATTCTTTATTTTCTTTTTCTAATATTTTATTATCAACTTCTATAGTATCTTTTGAGTCAACCTTAGTACCTAATTCTGTAACAATCTTTCCATTTACTTTGACTTTTCCTAATTTTATTAACTCTTCAGCTTTTCTTCTAGAAGTTAAACCTGATTGTGCAATAACTTTTTGTAATCTTTCCATAATTATCCCTCTTTTTGTGTTTACTATTATAATATATATTTTATATTATTTCTACTTAAAATTAAAGACTATAAAAAATATCCCTAACAAAATTTAGTTTAACTAATAAAATATTAAGAGGAGGAAAAATTATGCATTACCAAAATCAACCTATGGGTGGTTATTCTGATCCTTATATGAATAATATGGAAGACGATAGATTCTTTCTTGCACCTTTCTTAGTTGGAGGACTAGCTGGAACAGCTTTGGGATATGGAATTGCAAATAATAATAATCAGGGATATTATTATCCTGCATATCCAGCATATCCTGTTTATCCAATGTATCCATATCCAACTAGTAGCAATAACTATTATTATTATTAATTCTTTGATGGAAGGCCTACAACTACAGTTGTACCTTTCTTTTCTTTTGATTTAATTTCAATTTTTCCTTTATGCATTTCAATTATTTTTTTTACATATGCCATTCCTATTCCTGTACCATTTTGTTTTGTTGAATAAAACGTTTCATCTATATGTTTTAAGATTTCGTTATTCATACCTTTTCCATTATCTATAATTGATATTTTATAGGAATTTTTTAGTTTTCTTATCTTTATATCTATTATTAGGAAGTCTTTGTCTTTGGACTCTATTGAATTTTTAATTATATTTATAAACGCTTGTTTTAATCTATCATAGTCTCCTTCAATATATAGTTCATCTATACAATTTGTATGTATTAGCCCATTTTCTTTTTTCAGTAATGGGGATAGTATTTCTTTAATATCATCAAATATTAGAGATAAGTCTAGGGGTTCTTTATTTAATTCTTTAATTCTTCCTAATGTTGAAAAGTCATTGATAATAGTTATACTTCTATTTATTTCTTCTTTAATTATTTTTTGATACTGAACTAGTTTTTCTTTTGAAGTAGTTCTTTCCATCATATCTAAGTATCCCTTCACAACTGCAAGAGGATTTTTTATTTCATGATTAAGATGAAATAGTGCAGTTTTTATTTCTCTTTCTTTTTCAAGTTGGGACATTATGTCATTATAATAAACTATCTTTTGTTCTTTTATAAATATGTAAACTATTAATGGTATTAATGATAATAAACATATGGATACTATAGTTGTAATAAATGTATGTTTTGATGGATAATCACTACTATGAAGAACAATATATGTTACTGTTGCGACAAATAAAATTCCTATGGAAAAACCTAAACAAAAAATATTAATATATTTCTTTTTTCTTTTAATTATTCTTTTTAAAAAACAAATAATATTTTCAATTCTTTCATTATAATTCATTTTTACATCACCAATTATCTTTTAGCACACAATATATGTAGAAATATGTCGAATTATGACGATAAAGATAAAAAAAATGACATTTTTGTCATTTTATTTCATCAATATATTTTTTTAACTGTTTAGATTCCGACCCTAATATAATTTTTAGTTGATTATCTATTTCAACTACTCCCTTAGCCCCAAGTTTTTGAATTCCCTCTTTATTGGCTTTTGATACATCTTTTAAAGTAACTTTAAATCTTGACATATTTGTTTCTGTTGAAATAATATTATCTTTTCCCCCTAATAGTTCTACTAATTTATTAAAATCAAGTCCTGCATCCTTTTTTGTTGCTTTAATAACTGCGAATAATATTACTACAAGTACTACAGCTATTATTAAATATTCTATATAATTCATATAATCACCAAATACATTATATATTATTTTGATTGTTTTAACAAGATTTATATTTTTATATAATATGTGGTTGCTTATTGTTTAGTAGGCAACTGATTTATCTTTTTGATAAAATCTTTGCTTTTTAAATATAGTCCTGTAAATCTCTCATAATAATCATCTAAAAATTGATTTATTTCTTTGGTTACTTCTTTACTTACTTCTAGCTTTGTAATACTTGAAATATCAACATAGTAGTACATTCTAATCATTTTAATAGTTTTTTCACTAACTAAAGGTTCATTTTGATAACAATTCTTACAAATATACCCACCATGTTCACTTGATAAAGTTACTATTTGTTTTGGACTTCCACAATGACTGCAAGAGTCTATATTTGGGGTTATACCTAGATAATCTAATAATTTTATTTCTAAAATATTAGTTAATACTAAAGGGTTTAATCCATTTTCTATCTGAATAAGTACATTTTTTAATAATTCAAATAGTTCTTGAGAGTCATTTTGTTTTAATACCTGGTATGTTAAATCCAGAACATATGAAGCATAAGATATTTTTTCTAAATCCATTAATGTTTTACTAAACGAGTTAATAACATCTATGCTGATTAATGTAGATAGTCCATTTGGCTTGTAATACACATTGAAAGTTCCATATATCAGTTTTCTACTGACGCCTCTGAGTTTGCTTTTAATATTTCTACATCCCTTGGACATTATTCCTATTTGTCCATATTTATCTGTTAAAACGTTTAGAATTTTACTTGATTCACTATAATTTGTTTCACTGATAATAATTCCTTCAAAACTTTCTATTTTCAAACATATCACTTCTTTTGTATTTTCTTTAGTAAATTATAATATTTAATATCTCCTGTTTTTTTAAATAATTCCCATAATAATTTAGTATCCAAAATAATCACCTCTACTATAATAGTGATGATTATTTTTTTATTTTATTCATATTTTTACTCATTTTCATCTTTTAATCCTAATTCGATGAAATATTTTTCTTGATCTCTCCAATTTTTAAGAGTTTTGACATATGTCTCTAGGAATACTTTTTTTCCTAGAAATTTTTCCATATCTGCTCTTGCTCTTGTACCTATTTCTTTTAACATTGAGCCTTGTTTACCTATTATTATTTTCTTTATATTATCCCGATCTACAACAATTAATACTTGTATATGAACTATTTTTTTATCTTCTTCATAGTTTTCTACATAGCAGGTAACGGTATGAGGTATTTCGTCGTGTGTTAATTCTAGTACTTTTTCTCTTACAAACTCAGCCATAATAAATTTTGTAGTTACATTTGTAAGCTCTTCCTCAGAATATATTTTTTCCATTTCAGGAAGATCTTTTTTTAAACAATCAATAAGCGTTTTAATATTATCATTTTTCTTTGCTGAGATTGGAATAATCTCTTTAAAAGGATGCAATTCTTTTAATTCGTCAATTGATGAAAGTAATTTGGTTTTATCTTTAACTAAATCTATCTTATTTAATAATAGATAAATCGGAGCTTCTTTGTCTTTTATTTTTTCTAATATAAATTTATCTCCGTTGCCAATTCCCTTTGACACATCAACTAAAAATAATATTATATCTACTCCATCTGTGTTACTGTATGCTTTTTTATTTAAGAGACTTCCTAATTTATCATTTGGTTTATGAATACCTGGTGTGTCTACAAATATTATTTGTGATTCATTATCATTATAAATTCCATTTATTATATTTCTTGTTGTTCCACTTACATTGGAAGTAATAGCTAATTTCATACCTAGTATTGAGTTTAGGAGTGTAGACTTACCTACATTAGGTCTACCAACAATACTTACGAAACCACATTTCATTTTAAATCATCCTCTCCAAATGGGTATGGGCATAATTCTTTTACTGTATCTTCTTTATAATCACCTTTTGTAGAGTAACATCTGATGATGCAATCTTCCTCAAATAGCTCTGATATCATTTGTCTACATACGAAACATGGTGCTCCTATTTCTCCACTTGAAACCATAACATTTACTTCTTTAAAATCTCCTTTAGTATATCCTGCAGTAATGGCAGCATAAATGGCATTCCTTTCTGCGCACGTCCCTGCTCTTGTAGATGCATCTTCTACATTAACTCCATAAAACTTTTTACCATCTTTCATTACAACACATGCTGAAACTGGAAAGTTAGATATGGGCACATAACTATTTTTATGTAATTCTAATAACTTTTCTTTCATCTTCTCACCTTCTTACTATTTTTTAAATAATCTATTAATATGTCTTTTGTTGAAAATGGAATCTCAAAATAGTTTCCATCACTTTCTATTGCAACCGTTATACTGATTTTTAAAAAGTCAGTTATTTCACCTAACTTTTCTGCTAACAATTTGATTTGGGACGCGGAGATATTATCCTTGTTTGGAAGCCATATAGTTAGACTATCTCCTTCAGTTATGATTATAATATCATGACTGACAGTATTTGCCAATGTGATTATCTCTCCCAAAATTTCTTTATCACTATATTCTGGATATAGACTTCTTAATCCGGCAAAGTGACTGTACTCAGTGCCAATTACTTTATTTTCGTCATCAGTTAGTTGAACAACCTTTATTTCTTCATCAGCAATTTTAATTACTTGTCTATTATTGTCAAATATTTCATATTCATAGTCATTTTTTGCTGATGTTGAATCTGACATTACATCTGTTGAGAATGTTTCGTCTATTTCCATTTGATATAATTCTTCATTTGATATTTCGGTTAAATCATATATAGTTGTTATTCCTTTCAATTGTGGAAGTAAAGACAATGTTCTGATTTTTTTATAAATATCATTGTTAGAAATCTTATTATTTAACAAAGATATATGAATATCCGGATATTTCAGGCCAATTAAAAAAGTATTATAAAAATCTTTTTCAGTTGGATCACAATCATATATATGACTAACATTATATATATAGTTGTCTAATTTTTCTGTGTGCTCTAGTACATCTTCCATGAAGCTGAACATTGCTTTATTTATTTTTTTACACATTTCAGTATCATTGGATGTTTGCTCACTTATTATTCCACTATATAAGAAAAGTTTTTTTATAAAACTATCAGAATATTCTTTTAGATTTTCTTTATATATATTTAGTTGTTCTTCTTCACTATAATACACGTTATAAAAAACACTATATATATATCTTTTTTGTGAATTATTTAAATGACTATATATAACCTCATCTGCAGTTGTTACTATTGACATAATATCGTCCGTAAGATAATAGTCCTGGAAATTTAATTGAGAATTTAAAAACTTAATTAAATCACCATTATTTGGATTATCAACTATGATAATAACTAAGCTATCTCTTTCTATTTCCATATTAATTTTAAACAACTCTTGCAATTTTAATTTTATTTCTTTATCTTCGTCAATTAGTTTTTTAAATTTCTCAATATTATTATATATGTACTTTAAAAATGAGTGACAAGTCAAAAAATTTTTCATTTTACTTGAACTTGCATAATATTTAAGAATATTTATATAGGTGTCTATGGCATCATGAAAAGATAATCTTTCTATTTTATCCCTAATTTCACTTTGTTTTATTTTATCTAATTCCATTTGGCTGCCTCTATCATTGGCATTATAATATCTAATAGTTTTGGTACAAAGATTATTAGTCCAATTATTGTGGCTATTATTGCCATCATTAAAACTCCAGCACTTGCAGTATCTTTTGCAGCTTTAGCAAGAGGATGAATTTTTGGGCTTGCAAGGTCTACTACGTACTCTATTGCTGTATTAAAAAATTCGGCCATTAATACTAATCCGATAAGTACTAGACATATTAGCCACTCTAGATAATTTATTTTCAATAGAAATCCAAAGATAATAACTAATACTGCGACAACAGTATGAATTTTGAGATTTTGTTCTCCCTTATATGATTGTTTTATTCCTTGTAGAGCATATTTAAAACTGTTTATTAACCTTTTATTATCTAGTTTTAACTTTCTTTTAACTTTTGTTCTAACCTTCTCTTCTAATTCCATACTCTTCTAGTACCTCCTCTTGTTTTTGAAACATTATTTCTTCATCCTGTTTAGTTTGATGGTCATATCCTAGTAAATGATAAAAACCGTGTACTGCTAAAAAAGATAGTTCTCTTAGTAGTGAATGTCCATATTCCTGTGCTTGTTGTTTTGCTCTATCAATAGATATATATACATCTCCTAAGATTCTTTCATCTGATGGCATTACAAGAGTATCCTCATCTTCAAGGGCAAAGGTTATTACATCAGTTTCTCTATCTATTCCCCTATACGTTTTATTTAATTCGTGGATGTAGTTATTATCAACTATTATAAGATTAAACGATATATTTTCTAGATTTTCTTTTTTTATGGCACTGTATAGTACTTTTTCTACTATTTCTAATTCATTTATATCTTCTTTTACATTTTTAAATATCTCTATTTTATTATTCATTATTCCTCCTAATACACTAACAGCATAAATAACCCAATAAGAGCTAATACGGATGATATATTTAAAAACCATTCATTATGAAAGACTTTTGGAATTTTTTCTCCTAGTCCTCTTAACATATGGTAAATCATATATCCAAAAGCTCCACCGAATAAATTAAGTATTATATCATCAATATCAAAAACTCTACCAATCAATGATTGAACTATCTCTATTGCGGAAGAAGCTATTAATGTAAGTATTATCGGCAAGTGGATAGTTTCTGAATCAATATAATAGCTTATAAAAAAACCAAAGGGTAGAAACATTATCATATTTCCGATTACATTTTTTATAAATAATCTACTTGTAATTTTATATCTTAATATTTCTTGAAATGGAATATAGTTGTTGCCAGAAATAGATGAACTATCTTGAAACGTTACAACTTGGAATAGGCACAAGATATATATAGCAAACACAAGCATTAATAATTCCTTATATAAAACAACTTTTACATGTTTTTTTATTAGATATGTTATTCTCACTGAAATCATTATGACTACTGAGATGATCAACATTGGCCACGTAAAATTAACTACACCTTGAATTGTATTAGTAAGTGGTCCTAACATTTAATCACTCCTTTATCTCTTCGTTCATCTTTTCAATGTCTAAATCTCTTATATCTTGATAACTTGTTATATCTTCTTCGAGTGCAATAAAAACTTCTACATCTATTTTACTATTTTTTTGTTGTTTTTTCAAAACCTTTTTATTGATTATGGTTGGTTTATCTGAAAAAGAGCTACTTATTTTTTTTATTGCCTCTTTTATAGCAAATTTATCAATATTATCCAGTTTATAATTATAACTTTTTACTATAGTCTCTTGATATTTTGTTAAGCTCAAATTAATTGGGGCAATTTTACTTTTTATTATATTATACTCTTTTTTTTCTGATGTTATAAATTTGTCATTAAAATTTATTTCTTTATCTAATATTTTTATTGTAAATCCATAAGATTTTTTTTCTGCCATTTTTTTTGTGCTATATTTTTTTGGTATTTGTAACTTCACTTTATACCATGTTTCTCCATATACTTTTCCAATTGCGCATTTTTTCGATACAATTTTATCTTTATTGTATATTAGTCCACTTATGATAACTTCATTTTTTTCTACATAATCGTTTTTCTTTTTTACGATTTCACCATTAGAGGATTCTATTCTTGTAATTACGGCATTTTTCTTGGAAACAATATTTCTCTCATAACAATTTTCTTCCTTTTTATTTATTTTTCTCTCTTCTATTCTTATTACGTATTTTGTTCCATGTTCTTCTATTTCCATCCATTCTATTTTATTATTTTCTTTTTCCAATATATTTTTTTTGATTCTTTCTTTTTTCTTATAAGATGGTTTAATTGAATATTTTTTTAAACCTTCATTTTTTAAATCGTTTAATACCAATTTTTCTAGTTTTTTATTTGGAGTTGATATTTCAATATTAAAAACAATACTAGATAATATAATATTTATTAGAATACCTATAATAATTAAGATAAATAATATCTTATATCTTATTAATGTATGTTTTATTTTACTAATTCCAAAGTAATCTAATATTTCTATTTTGTGAATAAGTTTTATTTTATTAACTTTATCAAGATCAGTTTTATCAATTATTATTTCCAAAAATTTCTTTTCGATATTTAAATCATATATATTTATTTTTTTTAAAATAAGCTCTTGAAGAAATTTTTTTGGATGTCTGCAAATGATTTTTATTTTTACTTTATTATTCATTTACTACCTCTATACTATTGATTTTTCCCTTTATTAGCAATTCGTTATCTAAAATTTTTTTTAATACTAAGTTATTTCCTTTAATTAGTATTTTCTTTTCGTTTGCAATTATGGAGATGTAGTTTTCTTCTAAGGAAATGATTTTACTATAATTTATTACATTAACCATGTCTTTAAACAAAGTTAATCTAAATTCACGATCTACTATATAATTACTTAATTTTTCTAGCAATTAAATCACCTATACAATGTATATGTTTTAGTCCAAAAAAAAAGCACATGGCTTTTTATTTTAATTTTTCTCTAATAATTGTAGATACTTCTTTCATATCAGCTTTTCCTTTTAGTTTTGTTTGGGCTTCTTTCATTACTTTTCCCATATCCTTTTGCCCCTCTGGTTTTACATTGTCGAAAATATCTTCAATTATTTTTAACACTTCTTCTTTTGATAATTGTTCTGGTAAATAGTTCATCAATATGTCTATTTCATATTGAGTTTTTTCTATTAAATCGTTACGTCCACCTTTTTCAAATTCTGTAATAGAATCTTTTCTCATTTTTATTTGCTTATTTACAACATCAATTAGCAATTCATCATTTATTTCTTTTTTATGATCTATTTGTTCTTGTTTTAAAGATGCTTTTACCATTCTTATGACAGTTAGCTTGTCTTTTTCTTTATTTTTCATTGCAGCTATCATATCTTTGTCTAATTTTTCTACCATTTTATTCACTCTCCTGTTTCATATTATAACATAAATAAATTAAAAAGTAGAGATATTAATAATCTCTACTTCTATTTGCTCTATCTCTTTTTCTAGAATTCTTGATTCCTTCTTTTTTTGCTGCTCTTCTACGAACCCCTGGTTTATCATATGCTTCTCTTTTTTTCCATTCAGAAGGGACACCATCTCTTGCTACTTTTTGTTTGAACTTTCTTAGAGCTTGATCAAGATTACCTCTAACAGTAACTTTAGTTGCCATCTTTTTCCCTCCCTTCGTTTTAACTAAATTGAATTATATCAAAAGTTTTTTTGTTTTTCAACCGTTTTTTCGACTTTTTTATTATTTTAAAACGAAAAAGTGCATATTTTTTATAAATTTTCCTATATATTTTCCAAATTCAAATGATTTTTGATAACTAATAATACCACATTAAGGTTTTATGGATTATTCTAGTGGACATATATTATTTTCCGCAATCCTTCTTATGCCTGATCCTATACTATATCCGGCATCTTTTAAAAGATTTACAACATTTACAATTGCATTTATTATTGGACCGGTTACATTTTCTATTTGTCCACCCATTATTTCATTCATTTTTTCTTCTTTTATTTTTTTCATTCTTCACAGCCCTTTGGATGAGTGATTCCCTCAATTACTCCAGATATGAATACTATGACAGCTGAGACTCCTAAGCCTATCCAAATTGCTGATGTACCTCCTCCCTTTATTTTTTCTAATTTTTCTTCGCTTATTGTTTTTATTATTATCACCATCCTGTAATTACGTCAAACATTTTAATTAATCGATATTTTTTCGTTTTTATAGAGAATAATATCTGTTTATTAATTTTGAAATTATTCTTTAATTTTATTTTTATCTTTATTTCATAGTAATTATTTTTTTCTTCTATTTCAGGTATACTTGTATCCTCAACAATTTTATATTTTATTTTATTATCTTTTAAATATAAATATTTATTCTTATAAAGTATTTTTTTCCCTTTTTGTGTGGTTAAAACAGTAACTATATTTTCTTTTGTTATAATTCCTGTCATTTTTTGATAATGGTACTCTTTATTAATAAATAAAACTATACTAAAAATAATTTCCAAAAATAAAATAATAAAGGATAGAATCAAAATACCTGATTGTTTTTCATAATTTTTTATTTTCATAAATTTGTCCTTTTTCTAGTTTTAATATGCGGTCAAAAAGTTTTTTGTTGTTAAAACGATGAGAAATTATGATTATTGTTTTTTCTTTTAAATATTCAAATATACTTTCCAATATTTTCTTTTCCCTATTAATATCAATTTGTGATAATGCTTCATCAAAAATATAAATACTTGTTTTTTTCATAAGACTTCTTGCTAATATAATTCTTTGACGTTCACCACTGCTTAAATCAAATCCATTTTCTTCAATAATAATATCCAAAAAGTTTTCTTTATTTTTATAAATATCTGAAACAAGACATATATTACATATTTTAATTATTTCTTCTTCACTGTATTCTTTATAAAGACAGATATTATTTCTTAAAGTATCATTAAATAAATATTCGTTGCTTGTTACATAAGTTATGTTTGATCTTATATTTTGAAGGTGATAATGATTAATATCTATATCCGAGATTTTTATAGTATTGTAAGTAACATCTATATATCTCATTATCATTTTCACGAGAGTAGATTTTCCGCAACCGCTTTCTCCACTTAATAATATTTTTTCTCCATAATTAATTGTAAGCGTAAGTTCATTAAATAATTTCTTTGTTCCTATTTGGTAATTAAGATTTTTAATGGTAATAGTTCCATCCATTATATATGGCAGATAAAAATAGTTATTTTTAAATTCCTCCCTTTCTAACATGTATAGTTCTTCTACCCTATCTAATGAAATCTTATATGTACTCCTTATGCTTATTACATTGATAACATTAATAAAACTTTTTAAATAAAATCCTATTATGGACTGATAAATTATAAGATTATTAAGATTTATTTTTTCTTTAATAACTAAAAGGCTTCCTAACCCATATACAAATATGTATATTGAATCACTTATTAATGATTTAATTAATGATTCCTGTTCAAGTATATGATTATAATTGTAAATCATTTCTTGAAATGCTTTGTAGTTAAGTGTAAATTTATCAATAATACGTTTTTCCAAATGACTTCCTTTTATAGTATCTACATTGCTTATGCCTTGAATTAAGTATGAGTTAATAATATCTTCTTTTTTCTTTATAATATTAATTTTCTTCTTTTTTTGTCTATTAACTCTTAATGTATATAATATTATAATAATTACATGAATATTAATAATCAGAAGCAACATTTTATTGTATTTAAACATAATTACAGAAAAGATTAAAATTGATATTAAATCTGTAGATGTCGTACAAAATAGTGTAGTTAAATAATCCTTTACTATGTTTAGATCCTTAAATCTAGCTATTATTTCACCCGTTGTTCTATTTTTAAAATATTGGTATGGAAGCAAAAGTATTTGTTTATATGTATTTTCATTGATGCTAATGTCAAATAATGAATTCCATTTATTTAATAAAATACTTCTTAAAAACTGAATAGTATTTTTAAATATATATATTGTTCCTATAATAATTGATATTAAAAAAATATTATTTGATACATTGTAGTTTATAGAATATTCAAGTAGGTACTTAAAATGAAATGATAAAATTATATTAATGATAAAATAATTTATGGTAAGTGTGGATATGGTAAATATTATTTTTTTGTTTTCTAATAACAATCTTCTTATTATTCTATAAACCATGTTTTTCTTTTTTAATATTGGTAACTTCTTTTTAGGGGTAAGAAATAAGAAATTTTTTGATGTTAAAAGATTGAATTCTGAAAAAGATATGACTTTTTTTCCTTTGGCTGGATCCATTATTGTAATTTGCTTTTTTTCTTTATTAATTTTATATACAACTATAAAATGCTGAATACTTTTATTGACATTTATATGAGCTATACATGGTAAGTTATTTACATTTATTTCATTTATTGTTCCCATAACACCTGACGAATCAAAGCCTAGCTTTATTGATGCATATAATAAATTATATAAAGAAACGCCATCTTTAGTGGTATTTGTTAATTCTCTTAAATATTCTTTAGATACATCTCCTCCATAAAATCTAATTATAGATAACAGACAACAAATTCCACAATCCTTAAAACCATCTTGTAAGACCACTTTCACAATGTTTTACTTTCGCCTCCATTAATATTATTTGAACTTTTTTTGAAATGTCTTAATTTTTGGCAAAAAAAAAGAGAAAAATCTCTTTTTTTGTAGATAACTATTATAATATTTAATCAAACGCGTGATAAGTGACTAAATAACTATATAATATATAGTTATCTATGTCATTACTTTATCATACTTAAGTATTTTTTTCAATACTTTTTTTTAATATTTTTACTTTTTCTTTATACCATTCAAAAAATTGTTTAAATGCTGAATTACTATTACTTGATCTTTCTTGTCGTTCATTATCTGTCATTTCTGCTAGTGTTTTTATATAACCATCTGGTATGAATACTTCCCATAGTCTACTTCTCGCACTATTTGGTAATGTTCCTCTTTTCTCTGTAGCTAAAACACCATATGAATATGATTTAAACTGGTAATATTCTTCTCCATCATAATATGTGACACAACTTATAAAGTAACATTTTCTATTTGTTTGATCTGCCATAGTTTTTAGTAATAGCTCAATGTTATTACTTATTCCACTTCTTTTAACCAATGTCCCGGGGAAATTTTTTTTATTAGGATAATCTTCAATATAAAATCCACTATCTTCTACTAAAACTGGGTTATTGACTTTATTATATGCTTTATACGCTTTATCTTTTGATACCATTTCAACATCACTAATTTCTAATTCGTCTATATCTATATTTAAATGAGATACATCTATGTCATACTCATCTGCTAACTCTTTAACTCTTAAATACTTTCCCTTATTTGTCGAAATATAATTTAACATAACCTCACCTCATAAATAATATTACAATTCTTATAGGTAACATATCTGTCACAATTATAATTTTTTAGTGCTGTTAATATCTTATGGTGGAGCATTTAGAAATTTTAGCAAACCACTTTTAATAATATTTTACATTGGTTATAGAAAATATGTTTGATATAATATTAATCAAAAATACTAACTGTTGAGTGCTTGCCAACTTTCTTTTGAAAGCAGGCTGATGATATGCATAAGATGGATTTTTTAATCTTATCTCTTATTCTAATTATCTTCTTACTCATAGCTTTACTTTTTTCATTTGTAAATCAGTAACTATAATAAGAGAAAAGCACTCAATTTACTTTCAGTAGATTAAGTGCTTACACAAACGTGGCAAGTACTCAACTCGGCAAAGTTAAGTATTTCCCTTTTTTTATGCAAGTTTCCTTGACAAATATATAATAACATAAAAAATTGATAAATATAAGTTAACTTGTTCAAGTGACAACGTGTATCTTATATGCTACATTGAGTTTGGGAACATTTAGTTGTTGAGTGTCTACCTCCAATCCAACATAAGGAGGAGGTTTGAGAGATTTGAAAAAAAAGTGAATATAACATCAAGTTACTTCGCTACATATCTCTCATTTTACTACTCTTAACCTTATTGGTTTTAGTAATAAAAAAATGACACTTAATTTCATAAGAAATTAAATGTCTTCACATTAAATAATGGGTAGACATTCAACAAACCAAAACTGAATGTTCCCTTTTTATTGTATGAAGTATCCTCCATCTGTATACATTATAACACAATATATAACACAATATATAATACAAATCAAATTTATTATTATATTAAAATATCTTATTTTGTATTCCTAGAGACTACCTAAAAAAATAAAAACGTTGATTTCTCAACGTTAATTACATATGGTGGAGCATAGCGGGATCGAACCGCTGACCTCCACGGTGCAAACGTGGCGCTCTCCCAGCTGAGCTAATGCCCCATACTAAACTGTGCTTTTTGCACGTCAGTAATTGAATTATAGCAAACCCTTTTATGTGTGTCAACATTTTTATTAAAAATTGTTGTATTTTTTTTTCAGGTATTCCTGTTCTGAAAATAGTTGATTATTACACTTTATAATATTTTTTTTTGTTCTATAAAAGTTATTTTCATTACTTATAATCTTTTCTTTTTTAAAAAAATAGTTATTTAAATATCTTTCTAATAAAAACTTATTATACCTAAAATTAATTTTTAGATCCTCTCTTCTTATTAGATAAATCAAAAAAGTATATGTTAGAATCATATTTATACTTAATTGATTATTCGAGATTAATAATATTATTGTAGTTATGTAACTTATAACAATTACAACTTTAAATGAAAATTTATATGGAATAAATTTTGTGAAAATTAGATGTAATAACTTTCCTCCGTCTAGAGGATATATTGGTAATAAATTAAATGTTAAAATCCCTATGTGATATTGTAGAATAAGATTTTTGTCATTAAAAATAGTTAAAAGTATAAAATAAGCAATATTTTGAAATATAGGACCCATTATAAGTATAAGAAACTCTTTATAGGGAGAAGTATTTAATGGCATGTTAAATTTTGATATTCCACCTAAAGGATAAATGTAGATTTTGTCGGTTTCGATACCAAATATTTTTGCAAAGATAAAATGACCTAACTCATGTATAATTATTAAAACACTTATTATTATAAAAATCTTATAAGTGGCTGTTAATACCGCAATAATCATAAATAAATAGACCAATGGATTAATCTTAAATATACTTTTGATAATCTAAGTATTCTCCTTCTTTCTCAAATGATATATATAATTCATCGGATTTACATTCTCCTAATAATTTTCCCTTTTCAATATAGTCATATAATTTATAATTAGATATTGTTATATTAGAATATTCCACATTAATTCCATTTATTTGTGAGATAATTACTTTGTTGTTTTCTAAAGCAATAATAATACCACTTTCTATCGTTGGCACTAGATAATTTTTACTTACTTTTAATTTTGCTCCATTATTGTATTTTTCTTTTTTTGTATATACAAGTTGTTCTGTGAATACAGATTGAGTTGTTTCTTTTTCTTTAATGATATTACCAAAATATTTTTTATATATGTCTCTTACTTTTATATAATTTGGACTTTCTGTATATATTTTTTGATTTATACTTGCTTTCATTTTGGGATTTTGTTTTACTGAGATCATTCCCAATAAGAATATAATGATTGTGTACATTGCTTGTCGAATCATTTTTTTTATTTTTCTTTTTAGAACTAGTTTCTTTTTTACCATATCATCACCTAAAAAAGTATATGAAAAAAAAGAAATAATATGCTAGTTAATATTAATTTCTTTATACTTATTTGGGATTTTATTGATAATATAGTATAAAATTTCTACATATATTATATTTATTAAAATACTGTGGGTAATCTTATATATAACCTTTTCTAGTGACACTGGCACCATGTTATATGTAAATAGAATGAATGCTGTTAGTGATTCATAAAAAACTATTATAATAATTGTATAAAGCATTATTTTTAGATAGCTTACTTCATAATTTTTTTGTATATATCTACTTAATAGGCCAATGATGATAAACAATATTCCATTAAAAAATAGTAAATTTGTATACATTAGGTCATAGATAAAACCTGCAACAAATATTACACAAAAATATTTCTTTTCTTTTTTTCTATACAACGGATAAATTATGAATATTGATACAATTGTAAATAAAGGAGTAAATAGTGATAAATCATTGACTAAATATGGTAAGAAGTTGGTTAACAATCCATCTAATATTATGGATATAATTTCTATTATAATTGGGATCATTCTTTCACCTTTAACACTGTTAGATAATGCATATCATTAAAGTCTTGCTTAGTTTTTATATATATTTTTTTACTTAAATTATATTTATCGCTTTTGATATCTTTGACCTCACCTATGTATACTCCAGCAGGGAACATTTTTCCGAGTCCACTAGTTAAAACCCTATCACCTTCATTGATATTAGTTGTCTTGTCTATTCCGCTTGCAGTAATTAATCCACTTTTTTTATTATATCCATTTAGTATTGCATAATTATCTTCATCATTAGTTTTTATTGTAATACTCACTTTAAAATTCAAATCATCAGATGTAATTAATTTTACTTCGCTTGAATAATTAGATACGCTTGATATCTTTCCAACTAGACCGTTCTTTGTCACAACTGCCATGTTTGCCCTTATTCCATCTTTACGTCCTTTATCAATAGTAACAGTATTAAACCAGTAACTTTTATTTCTTGATAATATTGTTGTATTAATAGGTTCATATTCAGTTAAAGTTTTATTTAATTCTAATACATCTTTTAACTCTTTTATTTCTTTTTCTAAGGATGCATTTACATTTTTTTGAATTATATAACTTTCTGATTGAGTGTTATTTTTTTCTTTATTTAGTACTGTAAATGGATACATAATCACTTTTTCTATTACAATAACACCATCCTTTATAAAAGTATTGTTATCCCTTTTAATTAATAATGAAGCTGTAAGTAATAGAAATAGTACAACTACAGTTATGGCAATATGGTATTTATTATTTTTATTTTTGAAATTTTTGTACATATTTATCATCTCTCTATTCATTATATTATAATTTGTTTTTATCTTCAATTATATTATGCTCATAAAAGCTATAGAAATTACTATCACCTACAATAATATGATCAATTATTGGAATACCTTGTGTTTTTCCGGTCTTAACTAGGTTATTCGTAAATACAAGATCTTCTGTAGATGGTGTTAAATCATTTGATGGATGGTTATGTATACATACTATTGTTGCTGCACTTAATTTGTATGCTTCTTTAAAAACCTCTCTTATATGAGTTGTTGACCTATTTATGGTTCCCAAGAAAAGTAGCTTTCTTTTTAATAGTTCTTGCTTGTTATTAAAGTAGTAACAATAAAAATGTTCTTGTTTTTTTCCACTCAAAAAATATCTAGCATCCTCCCATATTTTTTTGGGATTATCTAGTATGGCTTCTTTATGTTCTTTTGATAAAAAAACCCTTTTACCTAATTCAATGGAAGCAATTAACTCAATAGCTTTAGTTTCACCTACTCCATCTATTTTTGTTAAATCATTAATAGAAATCTCTTTTAAATAGTTTAGTTCATATTTTTTTAGTAGTTCTAGTGAAACTTCATTAACGTTTTTATTTTTTAAACCTGTTTTTAAGATTATTGATATTAATTCTTTATTAGTAAGATATTCCGCTCCATAGTTTTTTAATTTTTCTCTTGGTCGTTCTTCTTTAGGTAAATCTTTCATCTTATAATAATCCATTATGCCTACACCTCTATTGTATTATTATAAAATTTATAAATCATTAGCATTGTCTTTAATTATTTCTTCATAATTTGCTAAAACCACTTCTTCTATTGTTAATATTTCATCAACATCTCTTGATGCGTTAATTAATAAATCAAATTGTTCTATATTATTTTTTAATTCATTATTCCTGATATATTTTTCCTTGATACTTAATTTTATATTTTTTTCTTCATAGATATTTATTAATTTTTCAGCAATTTCTATATCTTTTGTAATTCCAATGTAGATATATATTTTGTTATCTTTTTTTTCAATAACTTTGTGTGTTAGATTAGACATATTATTTTTTAAAATATTATTTGTATATACTCCCTCTTGCAAAAAATAATATTTATCTTCTTTGTTTTCTTTTTTAAATATGATTCTATTAGAAAATAATATATTTCCTATTATTATACCTAATATAATAGATCCAATACATTTAAACATAGTTTTTTTCATATATTCACCATAGTAAATATATCAGATTAAGAATGATCTTTTTGTCGAATTAATAGTCTATAGTGATGATTGTCATTTAATATGTAAAATATAATTATATTATAAAGAGGCAAGTTTTTGCCTCTTTGAAAAATTTCTATTTACTTTTTTATTTCTTTATATGTTACAAAAGATATTATTGCAATACCACATGTTAATAAATATAACCAAAATGGAATAGCATTCCATAAATCTTTTAATTGAATAATAATATTTATTATTGTTAAAATTACACCAAACTTGAATATAGGCATTAATGATTTGTTTATGTAACCAATAAAAATTATTATTAAGCCTACTATACCAATATATATTCCAATATAAATGTTATTAATAAATAAAACTTCAGAAATGGAATATAATATTCCAATTATTCCTAGTATGTTCTTTGCAGATGTATTTTTTATGAATATCTTAATAAGTAAAAAAGTAAAATACAAATTAAGAATACTTATTAATATTAAATCAATTTCATATGTAAATGACTGCTTATTTAATAATGTGAAAATAGGAAGTGCAATATAAAAAAGGGTTATTTTATTTATAATTGGATTTTTTAAAAGCATTAATACTATTAACATTAATATTATAAATATTAATGTTATAAATATTAGATTTATTTCTAATATATTTAAAACTATGAATGGTATATATATGCTTGTAAGAAGTATTATATATGATAATATTTGGTAAACTCTATTTTTGTTAGTAATATATGATTTTGCAAATAATAATAGAGCTGATAGTATAGATATTAATGAAATAAATATATCTTTTATAACTGAATTTGTTATTAATGATATTGTTAAAGATATGATAGAGAAAATATAATAAATATCTTTATCTTCTTCATCAGTATATATAATACTTAAAGCACAATATAAAAGTGATGATATTACACTAACATTTATCAAATTTATTTTACTGGAGATATTAATGTAAAAGCTTGTTATTAGTAAAAAGAATGAAATGGGTTCAAAATATTTTGATAATTCTATTTTTTTTGTTTTAAATAATTCGTATTTTGTTGTTGTATTTATAAATATATATATGATTATGATTATAGGTGTAACGATTGGAAAGTTATAAGCAGATATTATAAATGTAATCAATGTAGTTATTGAATAAAAGATATGATTTAATTTTTTTTCATCGTCTTTTGTTCGTACTATTGAGTTATTAATTAAAAATGTATATAATGCCGTAATTAATGATACTACTAGCGGAGAATACTTTCCTAATATGGTTAATGGAATAATTCCTGTATAGATTAAAATATAAGTTAAAATAATATATATTATTGGCTCTTCTTTGTTATCTTCTAATAATATAAGAGTATTTAAATTGATAATATTAATTATACTTGCAATTAAAATTGATATTTCAGAAGATGATGAAATATTATTTATAATAAAAACAAATAATACAATTGATATTATTTTACTAAAGCTAAATAAAATGCTTTTTTTAGAGCTTATGATGTTTATTATCATTACAATTACTGATATTATGCTTAATATGGTTATTGGGGTTAGCTTTAAGAATATAAATAAATTATAAATAGCAAGCGTTAATGAAAGATATATGCCAAATAGTAAATATTTTTTTGAGTATTTTAAATATGTTGTAAAGGCTAGCCCTGCAATTGTTAAACATGTAATGAAATTAGCCAAATATTTTCCAGAGCCAGAATATGTTAAATATAGTCCAAATACACCATAATGCAACATACTTACTATTGTAAATGTAAAGAATGACATACTTAGTAGCCAATACAAATAAGATGACTTATATAATTTTAATTTTTCTTCCGTAAATAATGAAAGGCAAATAAACAATAGTCCTAATATAAGTAAAATTAATGTTTTAGCGTAGTTTGTCATAATATCCCAGGTTGTAGTGGCAAAGATAACTCCAGATATAAAAACCATTCCAACACCTAATTTTAATAGTAAATCTATTTTTTTGTTTTCTTTATTTTCTTCAATTGTTTTCTTTGGTGGTGCTTTTTTACCATTACTTTTTATATACTGATTGATATCATAACTTGCTACAAATAGAATTATAGCTGAGACTAAATTAAATGGTATACAGATTATTGCAATTACTGGAAAAAATGTTTTATTTTCTATTATCTTTTCATCTTCTAGTTTAGAAGATAAATATAATATTATTCCTAAAATTAATGTTATGATACCAAAAAAAGGAATATTTATTGCGATTATCCCTAAAATACAATTCAATATTCCTGCTATTTTTAATAAACTTTTTACATCACTCATAGAACAACCTCCTATTATAACCATTATATTCCTTGTTTTTAATTTTGTCTATGAGTTAAATAGTTGATTTTATGTCTGGCTTTAGAAGTAGTAACACTTTTCTCCCATGTATCATGATTAATCATTCCATCAGTTTTTACTTCAACTCTATCATGATTTTTTAAAACAGTACTTACTTTTACTTCTTTTCCATTGACCGTAACACCTGTCATTTTATCAAGCAGTTCCGGATAGACTTCACAAGCAAAATCTAGAGCGGTTGCGCCTTTAGGCAATTCAATTGTCTCACCTGTATGTTTATATACATAGACATGTTCTGTAAGTAGTTCTTGTTCCACAAATTCCATAAATTCTTTATTTCCTTGAGAAGATGAATCTATTTCTGCAAGCTTTCTTGCAAATTGATTGCTTCTTATTTCTTTTTGAGTTTGCTCCTGATTTTTATAGTGTGGTATTTCTGATTCTGGTTTATTTTGTTTTATATTCCAGTACGCGCAAATTCCAAAGGCGGATATCTTATCCATATCATTGGTTCTTACCTTTACTTTTCTTAGTCTTCCACTTTCATCCGAAACTGTTGTATGAAGTGATTGATAATAATTTGTTCTTGGATTATAGATATAATCTTTGAATCTTCCATTAATAGGTGTATTATATCTGTGAATAATTGATAGTGTTCTGTAGCAATCATCAACCTCATCAACTAATATTTTCAAATAAAATAAATCATATATATTTTCAACTTTATATTGCTTATCTATCTTACTATAAATATTGCATACATTTTTTGTTCTAATTAATATCTCACTTGGTATATTCTTTTGAGCAAGTATTTTTTTTATTTTGTCTTTCATTTCTTCAAGGTAATCTTTCTCTTTTTCTGCGAGCTCTTCTCTTCTTTCAAGTATTGCATTATAAGCATCTGGATCAAGATATAATATTGATAAATCATCTAATTCATTTCTGATTTGATATGCACCTATCTCTTCTGCGATAGGTACAAATATACTTTTTGTCTCTTCGGCATTAGCAATCTGCTTTTCTGGTTTTTTTGCTTGAAGAGTTTCCATATTATGTTTTCGATCAGCAAGCTTAATTAAAATTATTCTTAAATCAATATTTAACCCTGTAATTAATTTTCGCATATTAGCATAATTTTGTTCTTGTTTTGTTGGAAATTCCATTCTACTGATTTTTGTTACTCCATCTACTAGTTTAGCAACTGTCGGGTTTATTTCATGTGCAATCAAATCCAATGTTATCTCTTCGTTATCCTCCACCGTATCGTGAAGAAGAGCAGCACTTATTGTATCTGTATCATACACTTCCATCTTAAGGGCATTTAATGCCACATTTAGTGGATGTGTTATATACGGTTCTCCACTTTCTCTAAAGACACCATAATGTGCATAATCTGCCAATTTATATGACTTTATCACTTGTGGTATTGCAGTTGGATTTTTTTTTCTTAATATTTTTATTATGTCATAAATAGAAATCATATTTTACCTCCATTAAGCAAAAAGAGACACAATATAGTTATTGGTCTCCTTTTTGTGGCATACCGGCCGACTTAAATATATTAATTATACAACAAATAGACATATATACCACCTCAAAAAATATTATTGTATTAATTTATATCACTTTATTTAGTTTATGTCAATATTTTAAATATGTCTTTTTATTAAATTTACATCTTTTCCTTTATTTATGTTAACATCATGTCGTTCAAGCAACTCTTCAACAGTTATTTTTCCATCGAATACATCTTGGATGTTATAGAAATACTTGTCTTTTTTCTTTTGCTTTCTTTCTTGCAAGTACATATCAAATAGCTTTTCTGCAATTAGTGTTGAATGAATATGAGAATAACTGTCTACTTTTTCTTGATCTGTCAAATTAATCAACTTCCCATCGCATCTTACTTGTCGGATTAAAAACGCCAAATACATAAACCTTTTTCTTTCAGACATGGCTAAAGTTTTTCCTGTTGGATCAATTTCAAGAGCATATATTTTTTCTAAAAAAATGGAAATAACTTCTTTGTTTAATATAGAGTTTGTATATCCTATAATACTTTCTTGTTGTGTATGTGCCAATTCATGAATATATGTTCCTGTTGATACGTTTGTTAATTCTTTTCCTAAATTAATAGTACTAAAAGGAACTGGTTTTTGTTCAAGCAGGTCTTGATATTCAATTGGGACTGTTATAATCACTTTGCTTACATCTCCAACCATTGAATCCCCATCACAAAGTTTTATTGGTATGTCATATGGTGATATTTGTTTTAACATTTCATAATACTCTTTAAATGCTTTCAAGGTATCTTGTGCATCTTTAAGCCTAGCAAAGATATCTCGACTATCACTTTCAGTTATATATTGTACATCATGAATATTAAAATATTTTTCATAAAACTTTATTGCATCCCTTTTTATCTCTTCCAATGTAATTGGTTCTAACTGGGAAAAATTTTCTAAATTTATTTTGTTTATTAATTGATATACTGTTTCAAGATTTTTTCCTACATTAACTTTTTCAATACCTGTTTTATATCCTAAATAATGTAATTTACATTCTACTGTATTCACTAAGACTCCCCCCTCTAAATGGTTTGTATTATATCATACAAAGTTAAAAAAAACAATTATTCTTGCTTTTTCAGAATTCTATTATTGTTGGATTTTTTTTAATGTTGGTGAATTATGTTTCTTTTTAATATATTGTAATTTATCATAAAAGTTCAAAAAACAACTATTAAAAGGTCTATATCTTGAACCTGAATTACTTATTCTTATTGATAGACAGTTACGATTTTTCATTTCTTCGGCATTGTGTCTTTCAAATACTAATTTATATTTATCTTCCTCTTTAATTATTTTTAAAGAGTCTCCTACACCCATTGGATAATCATCACAGAACCATTCTATTTCACCATTATCATTTATTAATCCACTGTTACTGGCGTCAAAAGATTGAAAATGTTTTGGTAAGTCAAAAATTTCATCTTCATCATCAAAAATCTTTCCAGTATTAATTCTTTCATATAAATCTTCAAGTAATGTATATAGTGAAAAATCTTCTTTTGTTATTTCAAATTCTTCTTTATCTTCTGATTTTGTGTATTTTACGCCTTTATTATATAAACTAATATATAAGTCACCATTTCCACTATATATAATTTTTAGCTTTTTATCTCCATCAATTAGATAATAAATATAACATCCATTATGTGAAGGATTATTTTCTCTTGTTATTTCCATTTATATCACATACTTAGTGCTCAATTATAACAAAAAGTAATGAATAAGTCATTACTTTTTTAATTCTTCTAATTTTTTCTTTTCTTCTTCTAATTTTTTTCTGTCATTTTCCACTATGTTTGCTGGTGCTTTATTGACATAATTTTCATTTGATAAGAGCTTTTGTCTTCTTGAGATAGACGCTTCCAATAATTTGATTTGAGTTTCTTTTAACTTTTTATCTGCTTCTGTTTCAATTTTTTCAAAAAATATCTGAGCTTTTACTCTATTTGAGAATACTTTATATGCTTTTATACCTAATGGTTTTTTTACAATGTGATCATTTAATTTTAACATTTTTACTATGAGATCATTATCATCTGTGGTATCAAACATAACTTTCATATCTTTTGTGATATTATTTTCTGCCTTAACGTTTCTAAAGTTTTTAATAAATTCTATTTGATCATCAACAGCTTTTTCAGCATCTTCAAATATTAACTTTTTTTCATATTTAGGATAGTCCGTAATCATTATTGATTCTTTTTCTTTTACAGGTAACTTTGAGTATATTTCTTCTGTTACAAATGGCATGAATGGATGTAAGAGTTTTAAAATTCCAGTTAGTACATAACATAGAGTTGATTTTGTTGTATTACTGTCTATTGAGTATTTAGACATTTCAATATAGTAATCACAGAAATAATTCCATGTAAAATCGTTGATTTCTGAACCAGCCAAGTTAAATTCATATTTATCCATATGTTTTGTAACAGCTTTTACTGTTTTTTCATACTTTGTTAAAATCCATTTATCTTCTGGTTTTAATTTGTCTAATTCAATTTCTTTTAAATCTTCAATATTCATTAAAGCAAAGCGTGATGCATTCCAAATTTTATTAATAAAGTTCCAAGTTGATGATAATTTAACTTCATCAAATCGTAGGTCCATTCCCATTGAACCATCTGTTGTTAGATAATATCTAAGAGAATCTGCACCATATTTTTCAACCATTTCAAATGGATCAACTCCATTACCCAATGATTTTGACATTTTTCTTCCTTGTTTATCTCTAATTAAACCGTGGATTACACAATCTTTAAATGGACGTAATCCTGTTATATATTCTGACTGAAATGCCATTCTTGCTACCCAGAAGAAAATAATATCATATCCTGTTACTAGACAGTCTGTTGGAAAGTACCTTTCGAAATCCTTTGTTTTTTCTGGCCAACCTAGTGTTGAGAAAGGCCATAGTGCACTTGAAAACCATGTATCTAATACATCTTCATCTTGAATCCAACCTTGTTCTTTTGGAGGCTCCATACCAACATATATTTCTCCGTCTTTATACCATGCGGGTATTCTATGCCCCCACCATAATTGTCTTGATATACACCAATCGTAAGAAATATTCATCCAATGTTTTAAAACTTTTTCAAATCTTTTTGGTATAAAGTTAATTTTCTTATCTTTTTCTTTTTGAATATCTAAAACTTTCTTTGCTAGAGGTTCCATTTTAACAAACCACTGCTCTTTAATCATTGGTTCTACCATAACGCCGGTTCTCTCACTATGCCCAACTTCATGAACTATTGGTTCAATTTCTAATAACAAACCTTGTTTTTTTAAGTCATTTAATAATACCTCTCGGCACTCTTCTCTAGTCATTTTCTGATATTTTTCTGGGACATTTTCATTCATAGTTGCATCATCATTCATTATTACTATTCTTTCTAGATTATGACGATTTCCAACTTCAAAGTCGTTTGGATCATGAGCGGGAGTTATTTTTACACATCCAGTTCCCTTATCCATGTCAGCATGTTCATCTGTTATTACTGGGATTTTTTTATTAACAATTGGCAAAATAACATTTTTCCCAACAAATTTTTTATATCTTTTATCTTTTTCATTTACTGCTACTGCAGTATCTCCAAATAGTGTTTCAGGTCGTGTTGTTGCTACATCTAGATAATCATCACCATCTTCTAATTTATATTTCAAGTGATAAAATGCGCTTTTTTCTTCTTTATATATAACTTCTTCATTTGATAAAGCTGTCTTTGCAGCTGGATCCCAATTTATGATTTTCTCTCCTCGGTATATTAAACCTTTATTATAGTAATCAACAAATACTTTTCTAACTGCATAGTTTAGATTATCATCTAAGGTAAATCTCTCTCTCGTATAGTCTACTGATAGTCCAAGGCCAGCCCACTGATTTCTGATATTATCTCCATATTCATGTGTCCAATCCCAGCATGCTTCTAGAAATTTTTCTCTTCCATACTCATATTTATCAATACCTTGATCTTTTAGTTTTTTCACAACTTTTGCTTCTGTTGCAATAGCAGCATGATCCATGCCTGGTAACCATAATGTGTCAAATCCTTGCATTCTCTTATATCTTACAATTGCATCTTGAATCGCAGTATCATATGCATGACCTATGTGTAACTTTCCTGTAACATTTGGTGGTGGTATCACTATACAAAATGGTGTTTTGTCAGACTTATTATCTGCTTTAAAATATCCTTTTTCTTTCCATTTATTATATTTTTCTTTTTCTGTTTCTTTATGATTATATTTTTTTTCTAACATTTTAAAACCTCTTTTCTAATTGTTATTATCTAATATTTTCATTATTTCTTTCCAGGTGTGGACTCGTATAACTCCTTGTTCTTTAAGCGTCTCATCGGAGATATTTCTATTGTGCCAAGCATCAAATAATATCTTTGTTTTTGCGCTTTTTAAATGTTTTAGTCTGTCATCTATGGCAATATCTGATTGAATTATTTCTTTATCTTCAATAAAGATATATTGTTTTGGTGATATAAATGGTAAATTTTTTCTTAAATATTCATATTTAAATTTTAAATTATTTCCATTAATATCTGGTTTACTATCAGGATATAAAAATGCAGTAATAATATATAATTCATATTTTTCATTAAGCTTTTTCATTGCACCAGCGCATCCATCTATTAATTTTACATCATCATAAAATGACTTGTTTTCCATATATTTCCAGAAATCATTAACTTTATTTCCTAGCAAATTTTGAAGTCTAAATTCACTTTGTTCATTAAGTTTATAATTTGTTCCTAGAAATTCATTGATTCTTTCGATAAACAATGCATCTGTAATACAATTGTCCATATCAATCATTAATCTTTTCATTTTATCACCTTTTAATAAAAATAGATTCATCCTATAAGGACGAATCTATAGTCGTGGTACCACCTTTATTTATGCTTATGCATCTTGTTATCTTTAACGAAATTACCCGTGACAACCTACTTAATTTCAGAAGCCATGCTCCTCTGCTACCTTCATTACAATTTTTTGTTTACTTCCACCATTTTGTAAACTCTCTATAAAAAAAGTTATAATTACTCCTCAGATTCTTCACATCTGTTAGTAATTATAACTCATTTTCATTTTAAATTCAATATTTTATTGATATTGATTAGTTAATCAAATTTAAGGTTTCTTATTTCCTCTTCCATTTTATCACGAACTTTGTTCATTCTATCTGATAATTCTTTTTGTAATTCTGTTTGATATCCAGTAAAGCAAACTTTCTCTATTTGATCATGATTAAATCCATATAATTGATCGCTTGTTCCCATACCTTCTGGGTATAAACATCCTCCATAATCAAAAACTTTTCCCCTTAAATCTACTTTTCCATTTTTATCATAGCCTTCCCCACTTGGTATAATACAATAGCTCATGATCATTATTTCTCTTTTTCCACCTTTAAGTAATACTACTGATCCTAGTGGTAAAAATCTTTCTGCAATTTCCATACACTATCCTCCTTTTTATTGTAAGTCTGCTAGTTCTTCATTGCTTCTAGCACCGTATTTTTCTTCACTTTGATCTTGATAAGAATAATCGTCTTCTTCATCTAAATATGATTCTGTATCAGATGAATCATCATAGTTAATATCTAATGAATTTTCATCTCCAGACCATTCTTCTGTATCAAACTCATCATCTTCGTCATCAAAATCATTATTTCTTTTTCTATCCATGTATGCTTTCGCACCAATTCCTGCTGCTGCTGCTGCACTTAAGCCTGCTGCAATTGGTATAACTGAACTTGAGCCATTTCCACTTGATTTTGAGGTTACTGATATAGGTTTTGAAGATGTTGGTATTTTTGTATATTTGCTTCCCTTTACAATATCTTCAATTGATGCTGTATTGTCTGCTGTTAATGCATCTTCAAGAGGTATTAAATTGTCTGATTCTTCTTGAGCTAATCCTGTGTCAGATACATATCCACCTCCTGAATATCCACCTCCAGTATGTTGAGTACTTCCTCCACTGTAACTGCTTCCTGATGATGTGCTTGGTGTTGAAGTTACTGTTGGAGTCGATGTTGATGTTGATGCGGAATCAGTTATCTTATGATCAGTTGTTGTTGGTTGTTCTGTTGTAGTTGTACTACTTGGTGTTGTTGTTGATGGTGTTGTTGTTGATGGTGTTGTAATTCCATCTGTTCCACTGCTGTAGTTACCAGAATATGGTCCTCCGCCTGTAGTTGAGTCGTTAGAACCGCTTCCGGTACCTGAGCCTCCTCCACCTGAATATCCACTGTTTCCACCTGTTCCGGTATTATTTTTAAACTGTGTTTGTGAGGTATTACTTCCTGTACTACCACTATCATGTGTGCTAGCTTTTTTATCATTGTCATCATCTACTGGTGGAGTAACTTGATTCTCGCCAGGATTTATTGATGGATTAATATCTCCGACTACTTTTTCATATGATTTTGGTGCTTTAGATGAATTGTAATCAATAGTGTCTTGTGTTTGTTGTTGGAAGGCATTTTCAGCTTTAACTGTTTGACCATGTCGTTGTAATAATTCATCTCCAGTGTTTATAGCTGCATCTGCAATAACTGCAGGTGCTCCTGTACTTGTAAGAGCCGCACCAACTTTTTGTGCTCCAGCAACCGCTGTTGCTGTTGCTGTTGTTACAGGGTGTTTAACAGTATTTACTGTAATATCCTTAATTGATGATGCTTTGTCTTTTACTGATGTAAATGTATCTTTAGCTCTTTCTGCCAATGAAGGTTTTGCAGCCTTTGCTGCTGCTTTTGCTGCTGCTTTTTCAGCTTTGGCAGTTGCTTTTGCAGCTTTTGTTGCTTCTTTTGCAGCTTTTGATGAATCTATTGAGTCTTGAATAGTTTGTTTTAAACCGTTTTCAGAAACGCTTTCACCAACATTTTTAATATTTGAAACTGCTGATGATACTTTTGTTCTTAGTCCTGTTCCAAGTTTGTTTCCAACTTTATATCCTGCTCTTGATATAGGATCGCTTGAACCAAGATAATTTGTTAATCTTGATGCATCAACTGACTCAAATACTTCTTTGGCAGCATTATATTTTCCTTCTGCTGCTGTTACAGCTTGTGCTGCTGCATCATACTCTCCTGTTGAAAGTGTTGATACACCATTTTCTAAATCGGCTTCTGCCATTGAAAGGGCATTCTTTGCACCTTCTAGTTCTTGACTTGCCGATTCCATATTTGCCTTTGCATCTTTTAATGCAGCTTTTTTAGATGCATACTGACCTAACTTTTGGCCTCCATAAGCAACAGCTCCCTGTACCACTGCTTGCGAGACTCCATTTTGTAAAAATGCCTCATCCAAATGTTTTCCTTCGTTTAGTCCTGATTCTGTTCCAGAACCTAGTCCCGAAAGAGCTGCCATTCCAACATTTACTGCAGTACTAATGTGTCCGGCTGCGGCTGTTCCTGCACTAACTCCTGCTGCGGCTGTTACTGTTCCAGCTGTTGCTGCTGTTAAGAAAATATAGCCTACAGTTTTACTTCCTATTTTTGTAATTGTAGAAAATCCACTATCTTCTGTAAAGGCTGATTTTTTTGCGAAGTCACTGTTATAATAAAAATTAAAAGCATCATGTGACCATTCTTTTTTGACTATATCTTCTGTGCCTTCTTTTATCGACTTTCCTGCATCTTCGTCAAACCATCCTACAACATTTCCAGCTGCCCATCCTCCTATAGATACGAGTCCATCTCCTAAATCTTCTACTATACTTAGTAAACCTTCTGTTGCTTTTGCTGAGAACATCACAAAACTGCTTCCTAATTTTTCATACCAAGCAGCTTCTTCATAATCTTTAATATCATTTGCATTTGATTCAAGCGTTTCACTAATACTCAATATATTTTTTGATAATTCATCAAATAGTGAATCATATGCTGATGCATCAACTGTTCCAACATATTCATTCAATCCATTAACACTATTTAGTTTACTTATTGATTCATTAAATGCTGTTTGTGAGGCATCCACTGTTTTTGAGGCAATACCTTCCAAATCAGTTATTACTTGTTTTACTACGTCAAAATTTGCATATACATCATGTTCTTTTTCACTTCGACCAGTCAACCAGTCCCAAATTGCTCCCATTTCAAATACTCCTTTCTTATGGTATTACTTTAATAACATTTTGCACCGCTGCTGTCATTTCTCTTGCTTGAGTGTTTGCTTGTGTTTGTATTTTATCATGTACTGAAACCGATTCTGCATATAATGAATCTAATCCTTCAGAAATACTGTCTGGAGCTGCATCTAAGATTTCTCCCATTGAATCAAAAACTTTATTCATTTTAGTTCCTTCAACAATGATTGCCTCATCAGCATCTGTTTCAATATTATTTAATGCTTTTTTTATATTTCCCATTTCAGTTTTAAAAGTTGTTTTTACATTATCTATGGCTGTTTTTACTTCGGCAGGATTTATGTGCTGATTTGCATCAAATCCTGTGTATTGAGCTATTATTTTTCCATTATTATCATAACCTGCATATGTTTCTGGTTTAATCACATAATCACTCTCCCTTTTTTATGCAATGTATAATAAAAAGTAAACTATATTTTGTTTTACTCTTTATTATACATTGCACATTGCAATGTATATATACTATTGTTCTTGATCGTATTTTAATGCTTGTTCAATAGCTAATCTTAGGTTTGTAGCAGATAATTTCATATCTTCCATTGCTGATGGTACATCTGAAGTATAATAGTTTTCCCAATTTTCTCTAACTGTCTCTGACCAAGTAGTTTGAATTCCTGATGGAATAGTATTTTTTATTGCACTATCTAATGTTTCCATTGATTCTTCAATTGTTTGAATTAAGCTATCAATTTGTGCAGCATCATCTGTAGCTGCTCCTGGATTAATTGTAATATTCATAAATTACTCTCCTTTCTATATAATAATTTATTATCTCATTCCTGCTTTTAAATCATCGATAAGTGAACCAAACTTAGTTGTTTGTAATCCCATATATGATTCAGCTTCTTCAATTGTTTGTGTAATTTTGTTTAGTGTATCTTGTTTTGCTTGATACTTGTTTAGTAAATCTGTTGCTGGATCACCTTGAATATCTCCACTTGTAATTTCTTCAATTAAATTTGTCAATCTTGCAAGTGAACTCTTATATTCTTGTCCTGCAGTTTCTAGTGCGTTTTTTAGTGAATTTAACGCTGCGTCATCTACATGAATTGTTGACATATTCTTTTCACCTCCTATAATGTATTAAGAATACAGTTCAATTCATAATCCGAACCCATATCCTATAATGTTATTGTATATTTTTTTTTTCTTTTTATCAAGCGTTTTTATAAAATATATCATTTTTCTTTACATATCATTATTGAATACAACATATATTTTTATAGACATAAGTACAATCCTCTTAATAATTAGTACATATACTATTTATATAATGGATTGTTCTTAATCCATGGAAAGGAGAATATATGGATAATTGTAACAATTATATTGTTGAGGTTGTGAATAAAATTCTATTGCTTCAAAGACAAGATTTTGATGGAGACTTAGTTGGTTGTGATAGACCATTCTTAGGTCCAAGTACAACAGCTGTTTCATATAATACAAGACCAATTCAGTTATTTAATAGATATACCGCTTCCCCTTGGACTTTTTCTTATACAACTGGTACAACTAGTGGTACAACCGATATCTTTAGAATTGAGGACATTGATCAATGTAGTGTAACTCTTAGATTATTAATTTATGATGCTGAAGGAGATACATATACTAGTACAAATCAATTTGTTATACTCGATTTATCAACTGTTGGAGCTATTAGGTGCTTTGCTGATACCTTTATTAATTTATAATAAAAACTACTTATTTGTATACTAAAACCTCTAGATTTTCTCTAGAGGTTTTCTTATATATTTTATCTTGATAAAATTTATTTTAAACTGCTACCTATTGTTTTCTGATTGCAGGTTTTTCATGTTCGTCGGCAAACATAGCTCTTTCTATCCTTTCAATTTCTTCTTCTAAAGCTTGGGGATATGTTTCATTGATTCTTGCTTCAACTAATACATCGTATAAATCCTCATCAACTAATTCATCAAATAAAGGAATGTCCCTATCATAGCCTGTAGTTCTAAATTTTTCTTTTAATATATCATAAAAGATTTTTTCAGTTAAAATAAAAATATTATTATCATGTCTTTTTTTTGTGCTTTCAACAGACATTTTTTGTGTCATTATTTCATTTATGTCTCTAAACTTTGATTCAAATTTATTTGCTGTATCATTTGGAGCATTTGAATATGATAAACCTGACTTTAAATAATTATTTTCATTTAAATACATCTCAATACAATGTCTTACTTCATGATCTAAGATTACATCTATATTTCTATATTTACTGCTGAATGGTTGAATGTATGCAACTGGAATATATGTGCCATCTTTGCATAATTCCATATAACTAGTTCCTATTGCAAAATCTGCACATAACATTTTCTTTATTCTTTCTGGATAAGCAAACTGATTAATATCAAAATCATTAAGTATATATTGACTAAAATCTTCATCAAGTTTTCTTTCATAATTTATGCACTTTTCATAGGCATCATGTATTTCTTTTTCTACATTTAAATCTATAATTTTTGAGATATAACCATTTGCAACATCAATTACTTCTTGAATATTTCTATTTGTTATTTCTTCTATAAAATTAATATCTTGATTATTAAAATCAGTTACATTTTTTTGGTAAATGATGCGAATATATCATATGAAATAACATTTGAGCTTATTTTACTATAAATTAAGTTTAATAGTTTTTCTACCAATTCGGCTCTGTCACTTTCTATGTAGCTACCATTATACTGTACATCACTAATTCCTAAGTCATTTAATAACTGAACTGCATATATATGGTATAAATCTTGATACATTAATTGTTTATATATAAAATAATCACTTGATATATAAAAGCAAAATTTTATTTTATCAAAATTTTCTGTAATAAGTTTTCTATATTTCTCTCCATATTGTTCAACATAACTATCAATTAATTGAGTTCTATATTTTTTTATAATACTGTTATCTTTCAATTCTTCCTTTAGTCCCATAACGAACCTCTTTCCTATGTTTTTTATATTATATATAATAACTTTATCATACATATCTTTATGATTCTTTTTTCATAAAAATAAAATTCAGTAATAAAAAAGACAAATAAGTCAAATTTGATCTATTTGTCATAGGCTTAATGATGTTCATTTAATTAACTATTTCTATTGATAATATATCATTGATATTGATTTTCTCATCGTTTACTGTTACGAGATATTCATCTGTTTTTCCAATTAAATATGTTTTATATTGATTGTTTTTTGTTTGTATTAATACTTTATATTTATACATTTTACTTTTATCAACAAATATCTCATCAAATTTTTTTCTAATATCTTTTATATTTTCTAAATAACAGTATTCTTTATTGTTAGTAATAAACTTACTTTGATTATTTTTATACATATTTGATATTTTACTCATATATTCTCCTCTTTTATATTTTATGTTTTTTTATAATAAAAATACTTCCTTTTTGATATAATATTATTAAAGGAGGTTATATTATTAAACATAAAATTAATTATAAGATTTTGATTCCTATAATCTTTTTGTCTATCATTAGTATTATTACCATAAATAGTGCGTTGACTTACACTTCAAAGTCATTGGGAAATCTTGCTTTAAAGCAGACTATTTGGTACCTTATTGGTGGTGTTTTAGTTATAATTCTTTATAAAGTTAAAAATGAATATTTATACCGAAACTCTTGGTACTTGTATATTTTTGGAAATATATTATTAGTTGGCCTTTTGATATTTGCTACTCCAATAAATAGTAGTAAATGTTGGTTTGTTATTCCTGGAATTGGAAGTATACAGCCTAGTGAATTTATGAAAATATTTATAATGCTTACATTAGCAACGATGATACATGATTTTAGAAATACTTATGATAACCCTTCTTGTAAAGATGAGTTTTTATTTCTAATTAAATCATTTTTAATTGTTTTAATTCCTTCTATTCTAACGTTTCTACAACCAGATACTGGTAGTGTAATTATCTATATTATAATATATATATTTATGATTTTTGCATCTGGAATAAGATTTAGATGGTTTATTATTGGCTTTGTTATTCTCCTTCTTTTTACCGGAACATTTATGGGAATATATTTTTTTAAAGAAAAACTTTTTATTAGTATCTTTGGTTCTTCGATTTATTACAGAATTGATAGAATCTTCAATTGGCAAAATGGTTCTGGTTTACAGCTTGAGAATGCTCTAACTGCAATAGGATCCGGAGGATTATTTGGTCATGGATACAATAATACTCCGATTTATTTTCCAGAGTCTTCTACAGACTTTATATTTGCTGTTTATGCCTCTAATTTTGGATTTATTGGAGTTATCGTACTTTTAGCAGTAATCATATATTTAGATGTTAATATTATTTTATTAGCAAAAAAAAGGATTGAGGATACTGACAAATTTATAGTTTCTGGAATAATTGGAATGTTGTTATTTCAGCAGATACAAAATATTGGTATGACGGTTGGTCTTTTGCCAATTACTGGTATTACTCTTCCATTTGTTTCTTATGGAGGTAGCAGTTTACTTTCATATATGTTGATTGTTGGAATACTTTTAAATATTTCAGTTAAGAAAAATAGAACTTATAAATATAAATAAGTTCTATTTTTTATTTGGAGTTGCAATTATTTCTTCTTTTATAGTTGTTGTTACTACATCAAGTGGAGATTTTTTTAATTCTACTTTTATTTTTAAAGTTGTTTTTTCATTTGGTAATAATTCTTTTTTTCTAATATCTGACTTAACTTCAAAATATTCTTCATTTGAGACAGTTTGTTTAATACTAAAGCTTGCTGATAATGTTGAATCATTTATT
This sequence comes from uncultured Erysipelotrichaceae bacterium, assembly GCA_902764545.1. GTDB lineage: Bacteria > Bacillota_I > Bacilli_A > RF39 > UBA660 > UBA3789. The sequence goes on from CACWWC010000006.1 coordinate 43,756, forward strand.
ATGGTATATTCAACTTCTGCATAATCACCTACAAGGGACATTCCTGTAACATTAAATGTTGCATTTTTATCATCAATTATAACCGCTGTTCCCTCTCCCTTTATTATTTTAGGCTGTAATGTATAATTAACATTAAATTTTTCATTTTTTTCTTCACTTGATTTTGGAGTAGAATTATTATTATTTGATTTTTTATCGTTATTTAATTCGTTATTGCTATTTGAATTTTTTTCATTATCATTTCTTGTTGTGTTAGATTGTTCACCGATATAATTTTCTTTTGCTTGTTTTAATCTTATTGAGTTTGACGTAATTATTGCATAACCAACTGCTAGAATAATTATTGCTGATATTGAGATTAAAGTCATTTTTAGTTGTGTTGTATCTTTGTTTTTCATACTTTTCTCCTTTAAAATTGGTTTCTACCACAGTGATTACACTTTTTTGCATGATTAATTACTTGACCGCAGTATTTGCAATACATATATTTTTTACCTATTATTTTTTTATTTGTGGATGACATATCATGTAATTTATTGATTGAAATAAAATACATTACGACTACAAATATTAGAAATACTATTATAAATGATTTATATCCCGATAATAAACAAAAATCATAGATACCATGAATTAAGGTTGGCACTATTATACTTAACAATAAATGCCGTTTTTCTTGCCTTTTGTTTTTATAAATACTTTGTTGTTTAGCTATACTTATATGGTATCCCATAAATATTGCATCACAAGCATGGCTTGGTACTGCGCAGATTGCTCTAACTATTGCAGTTGCGATACTGTTATTAACTAAAACATATAAAATATTTTCAATAAATGCAAATCCTAGTGAAACAAATACCGAATATACAAGTCCGTCATATATTTCATCAAACTCTTTATGATAATATGATATAAAATATACCATTATCCATTTTGATATTTCTTCTATTAAAGCTACACCTATAAATGAGTATAGTAGTGTTTCAAATATATTTTTTGGGACAGATGGCGACATTACTGGAAGATAATTTTCTATAAGTCCAGATAACATTAATACAAGTCCACATGAAATAAATCCACCAATAAATAGTTTCATTAATAGCCCTATTGGTTCTTTATTCTTATCTTTGTAGTAGACTAATAATAAAATTATTATTACAGGAAATGCCCCTAAAAAAAGCAAAAGTGATATATTACTACTTATCTCGCTCATAAAAAATCTCCTCTTATTCTTCTTATTTCTATTTTATAACATTATTTAGTTTTTGTAAAATATAGAAAAAAGTTTTTGAGGTAAAGTTCAATTCTTTATACATCGAACATTAACTTTTTGTCAAAAAAAATAAAACGACAAATTGTCGTTTTAATATCAAAAATGGTGTCCGCGAGGCGACTCGAACGCCTGACCGATCGCTTAGAAGGCGATTGCTCTATCCAGCTGAGCTACGCAGACATAACTTCACTGACAAGTAACATTATAATATAAAAACACTTGAATTACAAGTGTTTTTTTCTATTTGTTAATTATATTTATATTTTTTTCTTCTATTTCAAATATTACTGATTCAATATCATAATTGTCAAAAACTGAATATGCAATCTGATTAATAATTTTTTCTTTGCTGTTAATATCGTCAATCAAATATTTGTTAAAATTTAAAAATATAATATTATTCTCCTCTTTGTAATTTATTAATTTCGTATTACTATTTAGATAACTAATTAAGTTACTGTCATTATTATTTTTTAATTCGTCGATTATTATTTCTACTTTTTCTCTTTTATCATTTACATATTTAGTAACTGGAATATAGTTATTGTCTTTTGACATATAATAAACTACTACCTTATTAATATTATTTCTATTTTGTAATTCATATTTTTTATTAATTGCTAAGCTTTTATCAAATACTTTATTATATCCTTCTACATAATTACCATCTACTTTTAGCTCAACTTTATCTATTCCTTTTATTTCGAGCAAGGACTTAATTAATCCCGTTATTGTAATATTAAAGTCTTCTTTTAAAAATTCTTTTGAAAGATTTAAGTATAGAATATTATTTTTTATACTTATATCTAATATATTAGTATTTTTAGGAACATAACCATTGTAGTTAGATTGTATTTTATTATTAGATTCTTTTAAATAATTTATGATATTTATTACTTGATTTTTTACATCACTTTTTTCTATAAATATGTCAACTTTTTCTAAATAATTATTATTATTTAAAAGATATACAGTATTTGTTTTTATATTTGTAATGTCTTCAAGTTCTAGATTTGTTCTTAAGGTATTATCTTCTATACTGGAAATTGTATATATAGTAAGTATTGTAAATGTTGTTAAAGTTGTGTAAAAAAGTTTTCTTATTAGTTTCATTTTGTCACCTAAATAATAATATGATTAAACGTACTTTTTTAGTACGTTTATATTGATAATTCATTTAATTTTATTAATTCTATTACAGTAGATGCTCTTCCTTTTGTACCTAATTTTTGCATAACGTTCGAAATATGGTTTCTAACTGTTTTCTCACTGATTTTTAGTTCTTTAGCAATATCTTTTGTGTTATTGTTATTTATCAGCAACTTAAAAATTTCTTTTTCTCTTGGAGTTAAAATATAATTCATTCAATATCACCTATGATATTTTATGAAGGTTTAATAAATTGTGTTGGTTAAATACCTATTCTAATAGTTATTTTTTTTGGAATTTTACTGTAATATTCATTTTATTTTGATACTCATTTTGAATGGTTCTCATAATCTTATTTGCTAATTCTTTGTCATGTTTTTCTGATATACAAATAATTTCTACATCACTATTATCTATTTTTGTAAAACAATCAAGATCAAATTCCTTTTTTAATTTTTTTTCATAATTTTCTTCTTTACCTTGAAGTTCATTATAATATTTTAATAACTCATATGTATTATTTTTTTCTTCTGATGATAGATTATCACTTGTTAATGAATTTTCCAGTGATTCAATCTTTTCTTTTCTTGAATTTTCTTTACTTACTCTTAGTGCTGTTAGAGATGATGTTTCTTCTTTTACTTCTGCTACAACTTTTTCTTCTGATTTTACTTTGTTATTTACTTTTTCTAATACATCACTAGGTATGGTTACATAATATACTCCTAATACTAGTATTAGACTAAATAAAGTTATAAACCAGAGATTTTGTTTATTAAACATAATTAGCCTCCAATCACTAATATATATGAAAAAAAATCTAGATTATACTTAGTATTCTAGATTTTTCTAAACTATTTTTTCTATTGCTTTCATAAGTCCTAACTTTCCATATGGATATGTCAGTGAGCCTTGGAGATATGCTACATATGGTTCTCTTATTGGTCCATCACAAGATAACTCTATTGATGATCCTTGTGTAAATGAGCCACTAGCCATTATTATTTGATCGTCATATCCTGGCATATCTCCGGGTTCAACTATGGCTTTTGAATCTATTGCTGATCCTTCTTGAATTCCTCTTGTAAATTCTATTAATTTTTCTCTATCATGAAAAATTATATTTTGAACAATATCTGCTCTTTCTTCATCATACTTCGGATCTAAGTCATATCCTAGTTCTTCTAGTACTCTGCTTGCAAGTACAGCTGTTTTTAAAGATGCTGCAACTGCGTTTGGCGCCATATAAATTCCTTGTAATAACTGTTTATTAATTCCAAGTGATGGTCCAACTTCTCTACCTTCTCCTGGTAGTGTTAGACGCTCTGCACATAATTCAATTAAGTCATGTCTTCCTGCTATATAGGCACCGTTTGGAGCAATTCCTCCTCCTAAGTTTTTAATTAATGAGCCAACTATGATGTCTGCCCCTACTTCTAATGGTTCTTTTTTATTTACAAATTCACAATAACAATTATCAACCATTATAATAACATCTTTATCTATACTTTTTATTTTCTTAATTACTTTTGATAATTTATCAATTGTAATACTTTTTCTTGTAGAGTAACCCTTACTTCTTTGAATTTCTATTACTTTTACTTTATTTTTTAGTAAATATTCTTCTATTTTTTTATAATCAAAATCATTATCTATTAAATCTATTTCATGATATTTTATCCCAAAACTTTTTAGGGAGCTATTATTATCTTTTATCCCTATTACTTCGTGTAAAGTATCATATGGTGTTCCCGATATACTTAATAATAAATCATTTGGTCTTAGTAGAGCAAAAAAACAAACATTAAGTGCGTGAGATCCCGAAATAAATTGATTTCTAACTAGAGCATCTTCAGCACCTAAAATATCTTTGAAAACATTTTCAATTGTATCTCTTCCTAAATCATTATAGCCATATCCCGTAGTTTCATTAAAACATGATTCTGATACATTATTCTTATGAAAAGCATTTAATACTTTTAAGCTTGATAATGTAGAGTTTTCATCAATTTTATTAAATTCTTCTTGGCATTCTTTTTCACATTTATCGAACAGACTGATTACTTTTTCACTTATTCCTAATTCTTGATACATTTTCTCACTTCTTTTCTTTATTTTCTACAATATATATAGGAAAATTTTTTGAATAAATATCTTTTCCATATAAAATATTTGTAATTTTCATGTATTTCTCTAATAATAGCTCATATTCTTTTATAGTTAATACATAAAACTTAAATCCTTTTTCTCCTAATTTTTTTATACTTTCAAAACTATCTAAAATTTTATCTGTAATTATTTCTTTTTTTCTTAGTTTTAATAGTGTGTCATATATTTTTTTAAAGTTTATTACATTGTTGTTAGTAGATATCATTGCTAAATCATAAATTAGATATGAAAATGGATTATACATATAATACTCATTTTTATACTCATTAATAATTTCTTCTATTCTTTTGGATTTAGTTCTTGTTTGAGCTAAATATGTTTTACCCATAAATATGCCATTATTTCTTAAAGCACTAGATATTTTGTTTATAAATTCATCGTGTTTTTCTTTTGCTATATTTCCAATTACTGAGTCACCTATTATTATATCAAATTCTTCTTGAAAGTTAATATCTTCCCATTTTTCAATTATTAATTTTTCTTTTTTTATGACATTTTTATCTATTAGTTTTGAAATGTTGTCATGGTATTTTTTACTAAAATCTACTATGGTTACATTCATCTTTTCTTCATATGCCCACTCTCTAAATTCTTTTGTGGAGCCTAATATTAAAATATCGATTTTTCGTTTTAATTTATTTTTTAGTTTATGTGCTATATCCGTGTAAATCATAATCTCACTTTGGGATGGTTTTGACGGTGGTAATATTTTATCCCATACATCTGCATAATCTTCATTCCAATGTGATTTCATTAATTATATTTTCCTCCATCAACTCTAATTATTGAATCATTTACATAGCTTGCTTTGGAAGATGATAAAAAGACTACCATTTTAGCTATTTCTTCTGGTTCTGCAAATCTATTTAGAAGGATTTTTTTCTTTTCTCTTGCGATTTGCTCTATACTCAAATCTTTATTCATTGGGGTCTTGACCCATCCTGGACATATGCAATTTACATTTATAAATGGTGCATATTCTAAGGCGAAGTTATGGGTTAATGATATTACTCCTGCTTTTGATGCATCATAATCACAGCTTTCTGGATAATATGTATCAATAGCATTTGTAGAGGCAATATTAATTATTTTTCCTTTTTTTGCTTGTAGCATAACCTTACCTACATATTTACTACATAAATATGTTCCAATTAAATTAACATCCAAAACTCTTTTAAATTCTTTAATATTTTTATCTAGGAGAAGAGAGTCTCTTGATACACTTGCATTATTGACTAGAATATCAATTCCACCAAAGTAATCTACTATTTTATTAACCATCTCTTCTACTTCTTCTTCTTTTGATATATCACATTTAATTGTAAGTACATCTACTCCATACTGGTCTTTTATGTATTTTTCTAAATCTTTCGCCTCTTTTTCATGATGACAGTAATTTATTATAACACTAACACCTTGTTTTGCAAATTCTTCTATACAGCTGGCACCAATTCCTCGATTACTTCCTGTTACTAAAGCTACTACTTTTTTCATAATAATCATCCTTTATATTATTTATTATTTTTTTCTAAAAATGCTTTTAAGATATCTTCATCTTTGATAGAAACTATTGTTGAATCAAGTTTTCCTTCTTTTATATACATTAAGGTTGGTTTAGCAATATCATTTTCAGAAGAGTCTATACTTCTTAAAAAAGACTTATATTTGCCATCTTTATCAGTATTCATTTCATAGTAGTTTATTTTTTCTTCTTTAAGCATTTCGATAATTCTTTTACATGTTTTACAGCTGTTATCATAGACTAGTACATAGAAGGTTGCTTCTTTGTTAACTTCTTTTATTATTTTTGAAGAATTATTATATTTGCTAGAAATCATAATTACTAAAAGAACTGTAAGTATTAAAAATATACCTATAACTATACCTATTTTTTTAAATAGTTCTTGTAGTTCAATGTCATCTTTCATAATTATCACTTCTTTCTACCTAAATTTTCATGTAATTCTTTCTTCTTCTTAGCATATTCTTTTCGTGACCATCCAAATACTCTATTAAACTTATTGTCTTCAGTTACCATTTTTTCTCCTAATTCATTGACGTAGACTTCTCTATCAATGATTTCTGTTAAAGTAAGTCTTAAAATACCTGGGCTATTGATTATAGTTTTTAAAATGTTTTTTCCATTTAAATATGTCATAATAATTTGAAGATGTTCTTTCGCTTCTATGATTACTTGTGGTATTAAGTACTCTTTTCCAAAATTATTTTTAATATAATTAATTGTATCTTCAAGCTCATATGCATCTTTACAGTATATCGTTCCAGTTATATTAATATCATTTTCTAAACATAATTTAATTATTTTTTCTACTTCTGATGGTTTCTTATTAAATGTATTTGGAGTTGGTTTAGAATTTAATAAGTCCATGTGAATTTTATAAATCTCTTCTATTTCTTCTACGGTTCTTCTATATACTGATCCTGTTGGGGGAATATCTAGTTTTATACATGTATCGACTACTTTTTTAAAATCGAGTGGTTTCTTTCTAAAAATACTTGATTTTACTTTTATTCCTTTTTCTATACAAATATCAATTATCTCTTTTACTTCTTGTGGAGTTCTTTTATACATACCATCTTGTGGAGTAACATTGTAATTTTTGCATATTTCCAAGATATCCTCAATTTCATCACTGGTTCTAAATAGCATGGTTTTCTTAATTGGAATATTATTCTTTTTACATAATTTTATAATATTTTCTAAATTATCCGGTGATTTTTGAAAATATGAACCTGTGATTTCTAAAGAGTTGTTTCTGCATAATTTAATAATTTTCTTTACTTCTTGTGGAGTTCTTGAGAAAATATTTGGAGTTATTTTTACATTGGAATTTCTACAAATATTTATAATCTTTTTTACCTCTTTTGGGCTTCTATATGTTGCGCTTGGGGTAAAAGGTATTTTTGAACGTTTAAAAATAGTAATTATTCTTTTTAAATTATTGGAATTATTTCTAAATAATCCGCCACTAATTTTAAATTTATTTAGTTTAGCAATTCTTATTATTTCTTCTGTTTCTTCTGGAGTTCTATTAAACATTGATGTTTGGAGAGGTATGTTTTCTCTTGCACAAATTTTTATTATTTCTTCTACTTCTTCGGCAGTTCTGTAAAATACTATTCCCTCTTTAGGTATTTTGTACTTTTCACACATTTTTATTGTTTTTTCTAATTCAATGCTATTTTTTTTAAAGTGGCTTCCTGTTATATTATCAATATTATTTGAATGACAGATATTAATTATTTTTTCAACTTCTATTGAACTTTTTGAGAACATAGATTCATTAACTTCTACTTTTAATCTGTTACATACTTCTATTATTCTTTTCATTTCTTCTGGTGTTGAGCGAAACATGCTGATACTAATGTCTATATTTTGTTCATCACAAATATCAATAATATTTTCAATATCAGTTGGATTTAGTCTTAACACTAGAGCTGCAATTGTAATATTATTTTCTCTACACTTTTTAATTATTGCATCAAAGTTATCTACAGAGCAGCCATACATACTGCTTGATATTTTTATATGATTCTTTTCACAGTAATTAACTAACTTTTCTAAGTTTTCTTTGTTTTTATGAAAAATACTTCCTGTTATTGGTATTGATTTAAATTCACAATATTCAATTATTTTTTTTACTTCTTGTGGTGACTGTTTAAAAATAGTACTGGTAATTTTTACTTTATGAGCTATGCATGTTTTTATTATTTCACCAATTTCTTTAATGGATCTATTTGAAGCACTTACTCCTAATAGGGTTTTAATATCTAGAAGTTGCCCATATAGTTTTTTTATTCTTTCTATTCTTTCTTTTGAAACTTTAAGAATTGATGTATTATCATTTATATATTTTTCTCCAAATGTTTTTTTTACATATTCATATGTATCTTTAAGAGTGGTTTCTTCTGTTGCGAGAATATGAAGACAGTTATTTATAGTGTAACTATATAAATTGTTTTTTTTGAGAAAATCATAATTATTTTTTACTGCAGATACTTTTCTATATAAAACGCTTGGACATTTTTCGATACTTCTTGGGCTTATTTTTAAGTCATTAATTAGATAATCAAGAACATACTCTAATTCATTAGGGTCAGCATAATTTAAAATTTGCTTTTTTCTTTCATGATTAAATTTCAATTTATACTTTTCTAAAATATTTATTATGATTGTATATTTATCCATTTACTTCCTCCCAAAGAGATGTATCTAATGATAATTTTTCTATATATTCTACTCCTAGATTATTAATTAAAATATCTACTTTTTCTCTAAATAAATCTTCATCCATGATAAACATATAGGGATATAGGGATACAATATCATATACATCATCAAATCCAAGGTGTAGTAAGTATTTCATATTAGATATTAATTCTTCTATATTATCATCTAATTGATAAATTATTTTTTCTCCATATATTTCTTTAATTTTATCTAAGTCAAGTTTCATTGTATCACCTGCCTATAGTAATTTTACTATAAAATAAAATAAAAATAAAGCAGTAGAAAAACAATATTAGACTTTATAAAAAGCTATGTACAAGACTATACATAGCTTAAAATTATTTTATTCTTTCAACTTTTATATATGCTTCTTCATCATTTAACTGATATTTTTCTGTAAGACTGATATCTTTTATTAATTCATCACCAAGTACTTCTCCCATAATATAGTCTTTATATAATTTAAACATTTCTTCAACTTTGTCTGTTCCATTATAGTATATTTTAATGTGATCAGTAATAACAAAATCTGCTTCTTTTCGTAAAGCTTGAACATTTCTTACAAATTCTCTTGCTAAACCCTCAAGTATTAGCTCTTCTGTTAGTTCTGTATCTAAAACCACGATTGTTTTATTATTAGAAGTTGATGCGTATCCTTCTTTTTGTTTTATTGATACTAGTGTATTTTCGCTTGTTAATTCAAAGTCATCTCCATCTAATTTTACTTTTAATCCTTCTTCTGATATTTTAGATATTTCTTGTGATGTTAATTTTGATAATACTTGTTGTAATTCTTTAATTTTTGGTCCTAGTGTTTTACCTAATATTTGAAAATTAGGTTTTACTATATATTCTAGATATTCAGTCATATCTTCTTTAAACATTATTTCTTTTACATTTAATTCTTCTTTTATTACTGGTAATAAATCTCCTATTATTATTTCATCACCTTTTGGTAGTATTAAACTACTTATTGGTTGTCTTACTTTTATATTTGCTTCTTCTCTAGCAAATCTTCCTAATGAGCATACATCTCTTACTAAATCCATTCTTTCTTCTACTGTTTCATCTATTAATGTTTCTTCTTCTTTTGGATAATCTGCTAGATGTACTGATTTTTCATTTGTTAACTTATTATATATTTCTTCTGTTAAAAATGGTGTAAATGGAGCACATAGTTTACATAATGCGACCAATGCTTCATACATTGTTAGATATACTGCTTTTTTAGATTCAGTTAATTCAGAGTCCCAGAATCTTCTTCTATTACTTCTAATATACCAGTTTGATAGGTCATCATTTAAGAATGGTACGACTAATTTGACTGCTTTATTTAAATCATATTCTCTAAATGCTTCATTAACTCCCTTAATAAGTTTGTTTAGTTTAGAGATTAGCCATCTATCTATTAATTCTCTTTTCTCTACTGGAATGTCATATTCTCTTGGATCAATGTGATCTGCATTGGCATACATTTCAAAAAATGAATATGCATTTTTGAAAGTTGAAATATATTTAGAATATACTTCTTTTAATCCATCTATATCAAATTTTAATGGTGTCCATACTGGTGATGCATATAGCATATAAAATCTAACAGTATCAGCTCCATACTCTTCCATTATTTCAAATGGAGATATTGCATTTCCTCTAGATTTGTGCATTTTTTGACCATATTTATCTAATAATAAGTCGTTAACTAATACATTCTTATATGAGGATTTTCCCATAACAAATGTTGATATTACAAGTAGTGAGTAGAACCATCCTCTTGTTTGATCTATTCCTTCTGCGATAAAATCTGCTGGAAATTGTTCTTCGAAGACTTTTTTGTTTTCAAATGGATAATGATATTGAGCAAATGGCATTGAGCCTGAATCAAACCAGCAATCAATTACATCTTTTACTCTTGTCATTTTTTTACCACATTTTGGACATTTAATATGAACATCATCTACGTATGGTCTATGTAATTCTATTGTTTCATCAATATCCTCTATTGCTTTTTCCACAAGCTCTTTACGTGAGCCAATCATTTCATCATGTCCACAAGAACATCTCCATAGTGGTATTGGGGTTCCCCAATATCTGTTTCTAGATATTGCCCAATCGTTCATATTTTCCAACCAATTTCCAAATCTTTTTTCTCCAACGTAGTCTGGATACCAATTAATTTTATTATTTTCTTTAATAATTTCATCTTTTTTTGCTGTTGTTTTAATATATAGTGATGGTTTAGAGTAATAAACAAGTGGTGTTTTACATCTCCAGCAATGTGGATAGTCATGGTTCATTTTTTGTTTTTTAAACAGTTTATCTTCCTTAGCAAGGTGTTTAACGATTTCAATTTCTAGTTCTGGATCTACTACTAGTCTTCCTTTCCATGGCCCTTCTGTATAGCATCCGTCTTCTCCAACTGGATTTAACATAGCTAAGTCATATTTTAATCCTACCTCATAGTCATCTTGACCAAATGCTGGAGCTATATGTACAATCCCTGTACCATCTTCCATAGTAACATAATCTGCGCATGTTACAATAAAAGCCTTCTTATTGTCAGGAACATTTAATATTGGTAGTAATTGTTCATATTCTCTATTTTCTAATTCTTTTCCTTTATATTCTTCTACTACTTCGTAATCATCACCTAATATTTTATCTGCTAATGATGCTGCAACAATAAAGTTATATCCTTTTGATAAACATTTTTGATATGTCTCATTTGGATTTACACATAATGCTGTATTTGATAATAATGTCCATGGTGTTGTTGTCCATACTAAATAATAAGTGTTTTCTTCATCCTTGGCTTTAAATGGAACATATACAGTATTTACTGAAATCTCTTTATATCCTTGAGCAACTTCATGAGAAGCAAGGCCTGTTCCACATCTTGGACACCATGGTACAATTTTTAGTCCATCATAAATATATCCTTCATCAAATATTTTCTTTAATATCCACCATTCAGTTTCAATGTAGTTGTTATCATATGTAACATATGGATGTTCTAAATCAATGAATTGTCCCATTTCTTTTGTAAATTTAGTAAAATATTCTTCATTTTTCCATACACTTTCTCGACATTTCTGATTAAACTCTTTGATACCATACTTTTCAATGTCTCCCTTACCATTAAAGCCTAGTTCTTTTTCAACTTGAACTTCTACAGGTAATCCATGAGTATCCCATCCAACCTTTCTTACTACACGATATCCCTGCATAGTCTTATATTTACATATTGAATCTTTAATAAGTTTGGCCATCATATGATGTATTCCTGGCATACCGTTAGCAGTGGCAGGTCCATCGTAAAATACAAAATTATCTTTTCTTTGTTTAATACTCTTTTCAAATATTTTATTTTTTTCCCAATAATTACTATATTTTGATTCTATTTCATTGATTTTTCCTTTTTCTAATTCTTTAAATTTCATAAATATCACTCCTTATTTTGCTCTATTTTATATTTTGTTTAAACAAATATTACGTATCCATAATAAACTATAAATAGTATTAAAAAAATAATTCCTTCTTTTTTTGATATCTTGTAGTCATTAAATGAAAACATAAACAAGAGTATGGCTGATACTATCATTACCAGTAAATCTATATAACTAAAGGTAATTTTTGCTATTCCACCAAATAACGTTATAGGAAGTCCTATAACCATACCTATGTTGAAAATATTACTTCCAACTACATTACCAATCGCAATATCATACTCACCTTTTTTTGTAGCAGTAACACTTGTTACTAATTCAGGTAGAGATGTTCCAAGAGCTATAATTGTTAGTGCAATCATTCTTTCACTTACACCTAAAAGCGTTGCAATATTTGATGCTGAATCAACAACAAAATTGCTTCCTAAAACAATTCCTATGATTCCTACTATTGTAAAAATAATAGATTTCCACATTGGTAATAATTCCTCGTTGTCATCACTTTCTATTTTCTTTCGTGCCATACTAATTAAATAGTATATAAATACTAGGAAAAATAATAACAATGTTATGCCATCACTTCTTGTGAATGAATTGACTACTCCTTTGTCAAATAGACTGTCGGATAATAAAACGGCAAATAATGTTGATAATAACATTGTAATTGGCAACTCTTTTTTTACTGTTGAGTTTTTTACATTTAGCGAATGGAACAGTGATGATACTCCAAGTATAAGTAAAATATTCAAAATATTACTTCCAATAACGTTTCCTAGCACTATATCTCCACTACCTGATAGTAAAGATTTTACGGATACTGCAAATTCTGGAGCACTAGTTCCGAATGCAACAATTGTTAGTCCTATTAACATCTTAGACACCTTAAAGTTGCCTGCTATACCACTTGCTCCATCAACAAAGATATCCGCTCCTTTGATTAAAATAACAAACCCTACTGCCAATAAAATAATATTTAGTAACATATTCCCTCCTTATTCATATTTATGAATTAATAAATAAAAAAAGACTCATCCTATAAGGACGAATCTTCTCGTGGTACCACCTTAGTTTATAAGTCTTTGCTTATCTCAATACTATAACGCGTTACCGTATTTATCTTATCCATAAATCGCAACTTGAAAGTGATTTGAATAATTCTTTGTTATCTATTTTCACCTGCCATAGACTCTCTATAAACGCCAAATTATTCCGTCTTTCGCACATGCTTTCACGCATTAATATACCACAATTATTACTTATTTACAACTTTTTATCATCAAAAAAGAAAACTTTTTAGTCTTCTTCATCTATATCTATTTTATCTATTTCTTCAACTATTTTCATCTGTTTTTCTAAATCTATTTTTAATTGGCTTTTTAATATTTTCATTTTTTCTTCTATTAGTTGTTTTTTTCTATTGAGATTTGCTGCTTCTATAAGAGCCTCATTTACAATTCTTGATGCATTCTCTTTGGCCTCTGTTAATATCATTTCATATTTTTCTTCTGATAACTTTCTTTTTTGCTTACTAAAATCTTCTGCTTTCTCAATAGTTTGATTTATAGTAGTTTCTATGCTCTTATAATAAGTTAGTTTATTTTCTAGATTTTCTATTTTTTTATTTTGGACTCTAATAGTTGATAATAGTCTTTCTGTTTTTTTTATAACATCATTTATAAAAATATTTACTTCACTACGATTATATCCATTAGCCTCATAATTAAACTTATCCATATAATCACCCCTGAATTAGGATACTTTATATACTCAACCCCTTAATTATTGGCTAAAAACTATTTTTAAAAGAAATCTTCCTCATCATTATTTTTATCTTTTTTTCCTCTTGATTGTTTTTCTGGCTGATTTGATTGTTCTTCACTAATTTTTCCGTCAACCGTAACATTATTTGGAGTACATAAGAAAATTCCTCCACCTAATTTTTGTATATCTCCACTTATGGCATAGATTGTTCCATATAGGAAATCTACTATTCTTTTTGCTTGATCAGGTGTCACTCTTTTTAAATTAACTACTACTGCACTTCTATTTTTTAGATAATCTGCGATTTGTTGACTTTCTGAATATGCACGTGGTTCTAATAACATCATTTTTGAACCAGCTATACCATTTTGTTCATGATACTCTTCTCTTGATGTTGTATAATATTCGTCTTCTTGCTGTGTTTGTTCACTTGTATCTCCACCAAAAAATCCTTTTAATTTATCTTTCATCATATAATTCTCCTTCATTTATTTACTCATATTTCATGTTTTCATACTATTTTCTTCTACTATAGATTATTTTAACACATTATTTGGAAAAGAAAAAGCAAAAATATTATTTATATTAATCTAATAGTGTTTCTACATTATTTGTTATAGATGGTTGATTGGTTATAACTTCAGAATTTGGATTAGCCATTTGATTCATAAGGTTAGAAACATTGTTGTTATCTGCTTGATGGCTATTTGATTCTTTAATCATTCTGTTCGTTTGGAACCAAACATTTTCTAAATCAACATTGTTTGATAATGGTTGCGGATTTGGCAAGTCAACATAAATTGATGTTGGAACTTTAAATGCACTTCCAAATGCTATACAATTACCTGGTTTCAAATTCTTAAGTTGTAAAACAATTTCTGATGAAATATTAGGGACCATTTCTTTTATATAGGCTAAATCAGTTGGATGAATTGTCCTTAAAATTATAAAATTGGCACATTGTGAGACACATGTATCAGATAATTCGCTTGGCCTTTGTGTTATCAATGCAAGGAATATTCCATATTTACGTCCTTCTTTTGCGATTCGTTCAAAAATGTTGTATCCAATAATATTAATATCATTATCGTGCTGAACATAACGGTGTGCTTCCTCTATGATTATATGGTATGCTCTACTACCTCTTTTTCTTTCACTGCTTGATTTTATGAATAGCATTCTAGATATAATTTTTGTTATTACTTTGGCAATTCTGTCATCAACATAGTTAATATTAAAATTAATTATTTGTGCTTTGGAATTGGTTGCAGGATTCCATACTAATGACTCTATAAATTGATCTCTAGTTATGTATTTAGGATAAGTAAAGTAATATTTGTTATCTCCTGTAGCAAGAGAATGTAATCTTACACTCATTACATTTGCATTATCAAACACCTTATTGCTTTTAAGGATTCCTTCATTAATAAGAGCAAAGTCCATTGCTTGTTCTAAATCATTTATTGTGTAGTATAAATTGACCTCTTCGTCTATATTTTCGTCATACTCATTTGAACCTTCTATTATATATCCTCTTATAAATTCCACTACAAGTTCCATTTCCTGCATTTTTCCCATTTTATCAATATAGAGACACTGCTTTAAAGTACGGGTATATCCTGGTTGAACTATTTGAGTTTCTAAACTTAGGGTTGGTGTATTAAATTTAGTTAATACGCCTATTACTTGATCTCTAATCTTGGTTGATTCTGCTCCACTCAATAAAATATCTTGTATTGCTCTTGCAATAATATCATTTTTTCTTTTTATTACATTTTCGCTTGAACCACTTAATATTTTAACAAGTTTCAATGTCTTTTCAATAATAGGTAATTGTGATGGACTGGTTGCATCTAATAATAAAGCCAAATCATCTACATCAAGTAACCATATTGGAATTCTTAATAGTTCATGTTCTGGATTAACTATATTTGTTGTATATATCTTATAATTTAATAATGGATTTTTCTCATGCATACCACTAAAGGCGTTGGTATACTCACCATATGCGTCAAAGAAAAAAAGTGATGAATCAAGTGGTGGGTTATCATTACTAGTATAGAGTTTTTGGAGGATTGATGCAATTGTACAACTTTTTCCTGCTCCAGAATTTCCAAGTACTGCAAAGTGACAATTGAAAAATTCATTTAAGGCAACATTTATTTTATACCCTTCGTATACATTGCTTGTTCCAAAATTTGTATAACCTAATGATGTATTCTGTTTTCCAAAAATTAATTCAAGCTCTTCTGCATTGATTATTCTAATAGAAGATCTAAAAGATGGTTTAGTGCTTGAACCTGGAATAAATACTCCATTAACTATTTCCCCAACTATATTTGCATACATAATTTTTCTATTAACATTTGCAATTTCTGCAACTACTTTTTTATTTGAACCGTCATCAAATATAATATGTAGATTTACTAAATTGGGTTGTTTCGTTATATCAATTTCTAAATTAATTTTTACACTATTATCAATAATTTCTTCAATTTTTCCTAGCATACAATCACCCTTTATTATATTTATAAGTATAACAAATATTAAAAAAAAATAAAAGATAGATACAATAAAAAAAATGTCTTTTATAACATTTTTTGTTTTCTTATCTTATTCTTAGAATATTTAATAACTTTTCTTCTTTTATTTTGAGAAGAGATTTTATCTATAACTGGAAATAAATTCAAGACAAAATATAGTGAAATAAAAGCAAATAAATATCTTTGATAAGTATTTATATATAAAAAGAAAATATAATATGTAATTAATCCAAATATAAATAAGAATAATTTAATATATTCAATTATTACTTCTTTATTCATACTATGACCCCCAAGATGGGTTATATTATAACATATTTTTTAAAATTAATAAAGACCATGTATTTTTTCTAAATCATTATTATCTATATCATCTAATTCCCAAAAACCATTGTATCTTGTAAGATTTAAGGTAAGGTCATATTTTATCTTATCAGTAACCTTTTCAAGTTGTTCTAATTTATAGTCATTAAAATCTTTAATTTCTTCTCTATGTTCATCATAATATTTCTTTGAATTAGCTATAGAGTAACTATAGTTAAGCACTTCTATTTCTACATCTACTACTGCTGTATCTTCAACTATTTCTTCATTCTTTATTTTATAAGATAAACTTTGATACTGTTTTTCCATCAATGACTCATATTTTTTCTTTTGTTCCTTTGTCATATCTTCCTTTTCGATACTGTCTTTCAGATTATCTATTATAGATGGAGATAGATTTTGATATTGATTAAGTAAATCTTCTACTTTGCTTGTAGGTGTATTAATAGTTTTTTCACAGCCTGACATTATTATTAGACCTAATATTAATATTATTATTTTATTATTTTTTTCATAAAAAAGCCTCCTATAATTATATTGGAGGTTTTCTTTTTTTTTATACTTATTTTATATAAATTGTTCCACTAGCATTATCTCTTCCTTTAAATGGTGTTATATATTTAGAGTATTTTTTCTTTTTTAATCTTAGTGGTATATGTAGATTTTGTTCAACATTTACGGCTTCATTTATAATGGATGATAATACTTTTGTTTTATCATTTTTTCTTATTAATGATGATATTTTAGTATCTTTAATGATATCTGTAACACCATCAGTAAATAACAACAGCATCTCATAATTATTATCTGTTACATACGTTGAAACCTTACATAATTCCTCAGTTAATCCTATACATGCCGTTATAATGTTATTGTTAAAAAAGAATCTTAAATCATCTTTTTTGCATGCACCATACTTATAATATGCCCATACATCGGAGTCATCTTCAGTAATCTGAATTAGTTTTTTCTTTTTGTAAATATACCCTCTTGAATCGCCTATACTTACAAATAAAGTTTTTTTGTTGTTAACAATTGCTAAAGATAATGTTGTTCCTGTATGATTTTTTCCATATTTCTTTATGATATCCGTATTAATTTTATGAATTAATTTATCTAATAAATATATTGTCTTTTCATTGTTATTTAATGCTTTTATATCTCTTTCTAAAAACCATTTTTCAATAGCTCTTATTGTATAGTTTGATGCAAGTTCTCCTTCTTCTTTACCACCCATTCCATCTGCAACAGCAAGAAGAATAATATTTTTATTTTTAGGATGAGTTACTGCAGTTACTGCATCTTCATTCTTTTTTCTAACTAAACCTATATTTGTTTCTTTTTGTATTATACTCATATAATCCCCAACCTAAATATTCATTTAATTATCTATTTTGTATTATAGCATCATAGCTATTTAAAAAAAAGAAAATTGACATATTTGATATGTCAATTAACATGTTAGTATCATGCAATTCGGAAAGCTGGAGCGACACCGCCCGTACTATCAGCAAAATTGCCGAGCAAGGAACCAGTATTTTCGACACTACGGAAAGTGTTACTACCACTAGAACCGGCCGAACGCAACAACCACAATTTAGTTGATGAATTATATTGTTTTTGTGCTTTATGTAGATTTGTTCCACTATAATTACTTGTTGAGTATGTAACTCTATTATTACTATAATATTCTAAATGATATGACTTTCCATATGCTGTATCACGATCATCTGATCCAAATACTTCAACACCTGATAATAAGTATAAATTATCTGTTGAAGTAAAATTATTACCACTGTTATCCGGATTTCCACATACTCGATTTGTACTATCCCAACCTCCATTACATCCATGTCCTGATATTACTCTTGTTGGTTTGATTGCTGCTTGTAAATCACTTGGTAATTGTCCATATAATGTGTTTTTTAAGTAATCATACACAAGAGCTGGATATCCTCCCACATTTGTATTAGCGTCTCTCATTTTCATTGTTGTTATTATATCAACAAATTCTACTACAAATCCACATGCTGTTTGGGAATATGCTGTATCATTATCTCCACAATGTTCTCCTGTTGATTTGTTTGCTATTCTTACCATGTAGTTATTTCCATTTATTGTAACACTCTTTGTATCTCCTACATTATAGGCACTTGTATTATTATTTTGCACTGCTTTTTGTATTGTTGTCCATGAGTCTGTTGCAAATGAGACTGGCTCTGGAATAGCTTCTTCTGTTGCAGCACTTCCTCCTGTTGCTACTTCATCCTCTATCGCATTCGCAATTAACTTAGCTGTTATGCTTGTTGATACTTCATTCTCTATTGGTGTTTTAATCATCTCTACTGTTACCGTAACAGTAGTCTCATCTCCTGCTTGTAATTGTGTATCTGCAACATATTCTGTTACTTTAAAATACTCTGAATTAGAGCTAGTAACA